>JAKSBV010000286.1 GCA_022360955.1 Bacillota bacterium | reverse complement strand
TCTTCCAGATACATATTGTACATGTCGGAGATGTCATCATCATCCTCGTCTATGTTCTCTGGAATTGGAGTCCTGCTCCTGATAACTATATCATCATCATCATTCGACGGAGTGGGGCGTGAGACATTTATTCCCATTCTCTGGACCACACTGTCTTTTATGCTTATTGAAGCCGGATCGGTGCCATTTGTAATGTTGCTTCGCTGAACAACGGAATCTATGATATTGATTGCCTGCTCATGTTTGATTATTCCAATTTCCCTTGCAGAACTGACAGTATCTGCAAGATGTCTCAGTTCTGAAACGATCTCATTGAGAAATCCGTTTATACCATAGCTCTTGTCGGACACAGCCCTTAACATGACCTGGGTCATATCGTCCTTCTCTTTTACCAGGACTGTCAGCAGGTAGTAGGTCTTCTCACTCGCCGCCTCCCCTGAAAAATATATAACGCTATCTTCTCCCGTGGAATGGCCATCAACAACATAAAGACGTGTGGCACAGGTCTGCATCAAAAAAGATGTGATTCGCTCTGCACTGATCCCCTGGAAATTGATACCTGCTTCTGCTGAGTATCCTTTTTCAGAGAGGGAAAGAAACTCACTTTTTTTCATGGGCCTTAAGCTAAGGGATGGACAGACACAATGCACCTCTTTTGGTCTCATTGTTTCAATGTGCTTCTCCCACTTATGATCACGGTAGCTTATGGTTGCTTCTACATTTTCCTCATGTACACAACCAAGTGGTTTCAGGATGAATTTAGCTGTCCTTGAAGCTGCCGGGGGTATGTTTCCCAGTTTTTGAATCCCCTTTCCCCGTAAATTGAAAAGTGATTCATTATAGTCAAGAATAACCTGAACATCAGAAATGACTGAGTCGCTACTATTGGTAACCCTTACTCCAAACCTGACATTATTGTTTGGTAGGATTTCATAGCCACGTTTTATGTCAGTCCTCATATAATTATAAAAGTATACAATTTATATATAAAAATATTTGTATCATCTGACTGGCAGTACTAGATTTGCGATCCTCACAACCAAAAAACAATCCCGGCTGTCAGGCCGGGTAAGCATTCATAACAAAAAATTATTCAAAGAGAACGTACAGTAACAGCCTCTCCTTCTTCCACAGCTTCAATAACACTGTCCGCCACAGTAGAATCGTTCCTGACTTTGATGTCACCATGCCGACCAACGGTAGCTGAAAAGAGGAAAGTGTCTCCTGCGTAGACTTCCACATCCTGGGCTGCCAGCTCCGGGACATTAAGAATGACATGTCTGTCAGTACGCTCAATTATCGGGCGATGGGGGCTTGTATCTTTTTCCTCCTGTCTCTTCCTTTCACCCTTTTCCTCGGATTTGCGCACATCTATGTGAATACCAAGCATTTTCTCGATATCGTCAATGGTACTTCCACCTTTGCCAATGATTCGTGGCATGTCCTTTTCACGAACCTTCACCAGTGCACGGCTATCTGAGACCATTTCCACGTTCACAGGGCCCTTGGAATAGTCTTCAAGCACAGCTCTTACTTCACCTTCCGCGAGTTTCCAGGAGGGTTTTCTTTCCTGCTCCTCGCCCAGTGGCATCACCACGACCTGCTCGCCGTAGGTGTATATCTCAAACTCGCTCTTTTCTGTCTCAAAGTCTGATATAAGAATAACCGGTCTTGCAAGATCCTCTTCCATCATGCCTGCAGGCACCTTCACAGTGAATTTCAGTACCTGCACCTTGGCGACCTCTCCCTTGTCTATGAAAATAACCGTGTCCACTACCTGGGGTATCACACCAAGCTCCACTCTGCCAATAAGCCTCTGGATAGCATCCACGGCGCGGTTGGCGTGTACAACACCGATCATTCCCACGCCTGCAAGTCTCATGTCCGCAAAGATTTCGAAGTCCCTGGTCTTGCGTACTTCATCGTAAATAGTATAGTCCGGGCGCACCAGCAGCAGCACATCAGCAGTATTCT
>JAKSBV010000098.1 GCA_022360955.1 Bacillota bacterium | reverse complement strand
GTTATTTGTATAAATAGTATTTTAAGGTTTAAAGTTGGTTATCTTTAGCGAGTTTTGCTGCGGCCCGGCGCAAGCTTATAGGGTCTTAGCCTTGGAATATCAGTTGTTGGAATGATTTTCTTCAACCCAAATTTATACACTCAAATTACAAAAATCCTATTGCATTTAAACCAAAAACATTGTATAATATTTTCACGGCGTTCCTCAATAGCTCAGCTGGTAGAGCATGCGGCTGTTAACCGCAGGGTCGTAGGTTCGAGTCCTACTTGGGGAGCCATTTTTTTTGTTTGATCTGAAAGAATTTATACTTTTCAAGGGCCTTTAGCTCAGCCGGTCAGAGCAACCGGCTCATAACCGGTTGGTCCGGGATTCGAGTCCCTGAAGGCCCACCATAAATTAGTTGATAGCGGACAGCGTATTTAATCGTGCTGGTAATCAAAGATAGCGGACATATTGTTCTATATCTTTTTTTATAGGGGATAGCTTATAGTGATTGAATAGGCAGTCAGTAGAAAAAGCTTTGAGAAGTTGAGAAATAAGGAGGAAGAACATGTCAGATATTCTTTTTAAAACTGAGACTTACATATTCAGCTATCGCGTTGCAGGAATTCTTATCCGCGATGGTAAAGTGCTGCTGCAAAAACCAACCGATGATCCTGGATATGCTTTTCCTGGGGGACATGTAGAACTTGGTGAAACAAATGAAGAAACGTTGATTCGTGAATTTAAAGAGGAAATTGATGCAGACATTAAGGTGAAAGAAATCAAGTGGGTAGCTGAAATATTCTTCCCATGGGGGGACAAGCCTTGTCATCAAATTTGTCTTTATTACATAATTGAGCTTATGGACGAGACACAGATACCGCTTGACGGAAAATTTATTGCTCACGAACACATTGAAGGACGTGACTTTGATATTGAATACCATTGGATACCGGTTGAGCATGTAAAGAATATTGAGATTTACCCGGAAAATGCAAATGACCTATTGGGATGCATTCATGATGGTGTAAAACATTTTGTATATAAAGAAGGTGAACGGTAATGGGGGTTATACAGGCAGATCAGTCAATGCCACACTTGTCATTATTCACTACTGCCAGATCTCACGATGATAATCTTATAGACAAAAACAATGGTCCCACAAATGATCCGTTACAGGAGCATATGAAATAGTACTTGCATAAACTAAACCGATATGCTATCATTTAAATGATATTATTGAAAGAGAGGTAATCCAATGCCAGCGAATGCTTAACTTGACAGTAATTGAATATTAACTGAATAAAGCAATATTTTACCCTTTAAAGGGTTTAATTGTTGTGCTTTTTTCGGTTTATCAAGTTAAGAATAGCGGTACTTTCAACCTTGCTAGAGTAATGATATCAATCTAAGAGACGAACCAAAAAAATAGAGATGTCTTTTTAGATGTTGTTACATGGATGATAGAAGAGTAAATAAAGTGATGCCGTGCTTAGCTGCACGGTATTTTTGGCTTTATTTATGCGCCTGTTTATTGATTCAGAGTACATATGGTGCTTTGATTAATATTTACGGAACCATTGGCGACTTGTATCTTTCCCGATAACAACCTCTCGTGAGATGTTTCTATCCCTTGTGTATAAGGCTGCAGGTAGAATGCTTTTGCTATTCACCTGCAGTTTTTTTGTCTGCAGATTTAAAAGGAGGTACAATTAAATTGATTATAAATACGGCGATTAAGGATATAAAAATACAATTAAGGACTGTAAAGAAATTATTTTCTCCTGATAGTATTGATAGAGGAACACTCGCAATGCTGTCAGTGGTAGATTTAAAAGATGATGATAAAGTACTGGATTTAGGATGCGGATACGGTATAGTTGGCATATATGCTGCAAAAATTATCGGTTCTCATGATGTAGTTATGACAGACATTGAAGAAATAGCCGTGAGCATAGCAAAAGAGAACACTGTATTAAATGGTGTGAACAAAATCAGGATTGTACAGGGAGATGCCTATGACTCCGTAGAAGATAATGACTTCTCGATCATACTTGTAAATCCTCCTTATCATGCGGATTTCTCAGTTCCCAAGAGGTTTATAGAGAAAGGCTTTAGAAGGCTTCGTATGGGAGGAAAAATGTACATGGTCACGAAACGGAAAGAATGGTATAAGAACAAGATGATATCTATATTTGGTGGGGTTAAAATTCACCAGGTAGATGGATATTATGTGTTTGAGTCGGAGAGAAGATATAAAAATTATGCAAAGAGAAGGTAGGAATATACAATAAAATTATAGCTGCTCTGAAGCCTGGTGGTTTGTATATTGAGTCCGATTTTATTGTTGACAGAATGATGATGGAGCAGTATCTGCAAAGGTATCGTCGTATTACAAAGGTACTG
>JAKSBV010000151.1 GCA_022360955.1 Bacillota bacterium | reverse complement strand
AATGCAGCTATCTGACCAATGTAACGGCAGCCCTCAACAAGAGAGATCTTGTTGAGGGCTGTTTGTTTTTTGCAGATATATAGTTGTTGGAATAATTTTCTTCAGCCAGCATTTATACACCCCAGCAGAGGTGCTTTGTTGACACTTGGCTTTGTGGATTATATAATTAAATTAATTCGAAAGATTGATAGTTTATAGTTAGAAGGGGTTAAGGGTGAAAAAAATCTTTCAATATAAAATTCCTATACAAAAAAAATTATTTATATCCTATATCGCGTTGGTATTGGTTTTTACATTCGTGATTAGCTCAATTATATTTTATAAATCGCAGAGTATTATTGAGCGGCAAGTGAGTGAAACAAAACTAAAGTTATTAGCGCAAATCGTTGATAAATTTGATATGGTCATTAATAATATGATTTCGGTTACAAATATTTATATGCTTAATAACCATGTAAGAAATGTACTGGTCCACAGCAATAAGCTATCGCCTTATGACATGCACATCAACAAAAAAGAAATAACCGGTTTATTTGAAACCAACAGCAACTCTTTTCAAGAAATACAATATTACACCTCAATTTTAGGCTACAACAAAGAAGAACTCCACTCCAATGACAGACATAAAATATATATGCAAGATTTAAGAGCAAAGAATTGGTTTAAAGAGCTATTAGAAAGTGATGGGAGAATATATTGGACTTTATTTGACGGGAAAGAAAATAATGCCAAATTGCTTTCGGCGGTAAGAATGTTAAAAGATTTTCATAAAGGAAATGTCATTGGTATTCTATGCTTAAGTGTAGACGAGAAATACATCAAAAATACCTATATCCATTCTTTAAATGAATACGAGAAAATTTTCATTATCAATGAAGAAGGCAGAATTATTTCTTCAAACATAGATCATTATATTGGCAAGGCCATAGACGGAGAAGCCTATCGTGATAAAATTTCAAAATATTTCAGAGGGTATGCTCCGATAGAATTTGAGGGAGTCAGAGGATTGCTTACCTTTAACACGATACAAAAAAACAATTGGAAGATCGCGGCTTTTACACCAAGCTATATGCATTTAACGGAGGTTCATAAACTAAAGATTGTTGTAACTGCCATTATGATATCTTTCTTATTCATCGGTTTGTTAACTGCATATGTCTTTTCAAAACAATTCTCACGTTCGATTAGGGTCTTAAGCAATGACATACAAAAAATACAAAATGGAGATTTATCTATTAGGACGAAAGTAAATTCCAACGACGAAATAGGGATGATCGCTGAAGAGTTCAATATTATGGTCGAACAAATTGAGCTGTTGATGGACGATATACATCATAGCTATGAACAAAAAAGGAAAGCGGAGATTCAGGCATTGCAATCTCAAATAAATCCGCACTTTTTGCATAATACGTTAGCAGCCATAAGAGGCATGAATATGATGGGACAGAAAAAAAGCGTTGATAGCGCAATTGTGGCGTTAGTCAAAGTGCTTAAGCAATCTTTATCAACAGAAAGAGAGATCATAACCGTTCGGCAGGAAGTAGAGAATCTCAAGAATTATTTAATCATCCAGAGATTAAGATATGGGAATGACTTGGAAATTGAATATAATATCCAAGAGGACATATTAGAATGTAACATAATAAAGTTAATTTTACAGCCGATTGTTGAAAATGCAATTTTCCATGGGATACAGCCAAAAGCATCTGGAGGAACCATTGTTATCAACGGATATAAAGAAGAAAGCAATTTGATTTTTGAAATCATTGATGACGGTGTAGGCATTAGTGAAGAAAATATTCAAAAGATGAATAGCGGACAAATGGATTATGACTCGGTCAATCATGGTATAGGGCTTAAGAATACAAAGGACAGAGTAAATTTATACTATGGAACACAATACGAAGTCTTTGTGTATAACAATGATGGTGAAGGGGTTACAGTCAAGATATCGGTACCCGTTATAAAGGGGGAGCATATGTGAACATACTTATTGTAGATGATGAGGTCATTATTAGGCAGTGGTTTGCTATGATGATAAAAGGATTCAATAATCCTAATCTAATCGTTGCCGGTGCAGCAAAAAACGGAGCCGAGGCCCTGGAATTCTGTAGAAACCACCGGATTGATTTGGTTGTTACAGATATAAAAATGCCGGTGATGGATGGACTGGAATTTATAAAGTGCTTGAAAGACGAATTGCCTCAAATAAAGACGATTATTTTGACAGCGTATGATGAATTTGAATATGCGTTAAAAGCGATAAAATACGGTGCATTGGATTACATGCTAAAAAGCGAAACCGAAGCCGGATACCTGGAAAAGCTTTTGGTACAAGTATATAAAGAATTACAGGAAGAAGATAATCCTCATCTATACAAAGATGATTTATTGAAAATATTTAATAAACAATACTATGTATTAAGAAATCTATGCTTGTCCGACATCATTAAAAACGGAGCCGTAGCAGATGTATTCGCTCGTAAAAAAGAGATGTTTAATATCAGCATAGAAGATAGCAACATCATTTTTGGTATAGTCAAGGTACGGCCGAAAAGGGATATGATTGAGGAAGAGTATAAAGGCGATCAAGACTTATTTAGATTTGCAGTCATCAATATAATGGAAGAAATCTTAACAGAAAGATTTGCAAATAATTGCGGATTCTATTATGACGATAACCATTTTGTCTATTTGTTCAATACAAATCGTAAGAGTGAAAAAGAGCTGAGAGAAAATATGATTTTTGTAGTGAACAAACTGTACTATGCGATAGAAACATATCTGAAAAGTAAAATCTATGTGTGCGGCACCATTAGCAAGGACAATATCGGAACATTGCATCGGCGTATGGATGGGTTGTTCAAAGCCGTTTCATATCAAAGCTTTTATGATTTGGATCATTTGTGCATCTTTGAAGATATGCAATTAGCCTATGAATCGGATCATTTCAAAAGCTATAGCCAAAAATTAGCTGAGAATTTAGAAGCCAATGATGTAGAGGAAATACGAAAAAATATTGAGGCATTTTTTGAAGAGATTAAAAATGACAAAAAAGTCAAGCCGGAAGAGGTTCAAAAAATATCAATGGCGTTTCTTTCAATGTTATTTGCCAAGATAACCACGTATATGAAGGGTGAACATGCGATTGATGCAAAAAGCAGCATTGTGCCTTATGAAAAAATGTTAACGCTGGAGGAATGCGAGAAGCATGTAAATGCAATGCTTGAAAAGCTAATGGTCACGTTAAATCATTCATGCCGGTGTCTGTCGCAGCAAATTGTTTTAGCGCTGGCGTATATCCATAAAAACTATAGCCAGGATATAGCCCTTAACGAGGTTGCCCATTTTGTAAATATGAACAGAAGCTATTTGTCCGAACTCTTTAAGAAAGAAATCGGAGACAATTTTATAAACTATCTTACAGCCTATAGAATGAATAAGAGTAAGAAGCTGTTGAGAGAAACGAATTTGTCTATCAATGAAATAGCCGAAAGGGTCGGATATCATAATATAAGCTATTTTACAAAAATATTTAAAAAGTATGTTGACATGACACCGAGAGATTATAGGAAGCAGTGAATCCGAATAAAGTGCAAATTTTACCGAATATATTTTCATTAGAGCATGGCAGCACGCCATGCTTTTTTAACAACCGAAAAGATTGCCAAAATACATGACAATTGTTTGTATTTTTTATATAGCAGATCGTAGTAATATTAACTTAAAGCGTTGTGCAAGTGAAATAGTATGCCAAGAACTGAAGCTCCAAGGCTAAGAGCCTGTAAGCTGTTTAAGGTAAGGGGACACACCATTCCTTCGTCAAGGAATGTCCCCAAAGAATGCAGCAAAACTCGCTAAAGATAACCAACTTTAAACTTTAAAATTATTTACACAAACAACGATGATTCTACGTTTTTTGTATAAATATAAATTCGATTTAAAGTTGGGTATCTATAAAGCCGCTCAAACAGTTGCTGCTTTTTCCCTCTGCTGCGCTAACACGCCCTAAGCCTTTCCACAATGTTCTTTCCATACCATTTAACTAGCACAGCACATTAAACCACTCCGCGTTCATTTTGCTAACAACCCATCAATCCCCCAAAATCTAATTCTCAATTCTTAATTCTTCATTCTTAATTCTTAATTCTTAATTCTTAATTCTTCATTCTTAATTCTTAATTCTTCACTCTTAATTATTAATTATTCATTATTCATTATTCATTATCCATCCCCCACCGTCCCCTATCTCCACCCTAATATTTTCTTCCGGCACATTATAAATTGCCTGCAGTGTATCGACAATCTGCCTTTTTAATACCTTTTCTTT
>JAKSBV010000493.1 GCA_022360955.1 Bacillota bacterium | reverse complement strand
ATTACAGGGGGACCATGGGAGTGCCACTACCTTTCGATTCTTTATGGCATCCATCTCCTGAAGATTTTGATAATAAGGTGCTTCATAGAGTTCAAGAGGCGGATGATAGCCGGATGCAGTACAGAGTACAATAACATCAGGATTCAGTGCCAGCAAATGCTCGGAACTTACTGTCTTGAAATATCCTTCTTCCTGGAAAGCATTGTTAGCATCCACAATGTCCTGAATAAAGAAAGACTCGATCGTATCAAGACCAAAGACCTGCCCGGCTCCACCATTTCCACGTGCCTTGGGAGAGGCTCCGAATATTAATACTTCAGGCTTATCCTCATCCTGCATATCCTGTGTTTTGTCACGTACAAAATTCACCTGTTCCTCCAGGTAATCAGCAATAATTCCTGTTTCATTCTCTTTACCAAAAACCTGGCCAATGATATTGATTTCATCAGAAATTGTAGACATATCAGGAGAATCATAACAATTCGGACTGTAAAGTACAATAAGAGGAATTCCCAGGGATTCTATTGTCTCGATACTCTTCCGGGTAGTCTCATCTTCAACATATCGGAGAGAGCAACTACCTGCACGAACAATAACAACATCCGGTTCAAGACTTGCAAGAGTCTCATAATTGATTGCGGAACCGGAAGATACAAACAAAGGCAGATCCATGATCCAGGGATTTAAGTATGTCACCGGATTCATGCCATCCTCATAAACATATGTTTCCCCTCCAACTGTTTCATACGTGTAATTAAAATTACGCTGAAGACAGCTGGAGCCGACTCCTACAAGAGTATCCTGAACTCCGATAGCTGTCATGACACCTTCTACAAAACCATCACTAACCGTGGCAACTCTCCCAATATCCACCGGCACCTGGACAGCAACCCCACGACTGTCAACAACAGTCCTGTATTGTTGTTCAACTGCAATAGCACCATCATTTTTATTTTCAGTGCATCCGACAACTAGCAAGAAGCTTAGCAAAATAACAAGCACTAAAAAATAATGTACATTGATTTTCATCATTACTTCTCCGTTTAAAAGGCTAAAAGATTTGATCTCCGGAAAACTACCTCACTCTTGCAGACACACTTCTGGGAAGCACCATTCTTATCCCATCAAAAGATCTGACAGCACACATATCCTGATAAACATCATTAAGAATATCTTCAGTAATCACATGATCAGGAGGACCCTGGCTGATTATCCCGTTACGGTTCATGACTACAACCTTATCACAAAACCATGAAACATGGTTCGGATCATGGCTGCATGCAAGAATTGCGATCCCCTGCTCGCTTATTTTACGCATAAGGTCCCATATACCCATCTGGTTGCGGAAATCAAGTGCAGAGGTGGGTTCATCCAGAAAAATAATACGCGTTTCCTGAGCTATGGCCCTGGCAATAAGTACCATTTGCCGTTGCCCCCCTGATAATTGATTATAAGGCTGCTCTGCAAGAT
>JAKSBV010000375.1 GCA_022360955.1 Bacillota bacterium | reverse complement strand
TGCCGGTTCAAGCGTACAGCAAGTTATTAGTTTGCCGGATCCTGTCGCAGTAACAGGCGTAAGTGTATCACCAACTTCACTTTCGTTGGAAGTAGGGCAAGCCTTAGATTTAACAGAAACGGTTAGCCCTTCTAATGCAACAATAAAAACAGTAAGTTGGTCGTCAAGTAATACTTCTGTTGCAGCAGTTAATTCAGGCGGTTTGGTAACTGCTGTTGCGGAAGGTAATGCGACCATAACCGTAACCACTAACGATGGTGGTTTCACAGCCGATTGTGCAGTTACGGTTACCCCCGGAAGTCCGGTTAGCAATGTCGCTTTAAATATGCCTGTAACAGCTTCGAGTGAGCCACAATCGGAAAATCCAGCTTCCAGTGCAGTTGACGGAAACGAAAGCTCCCGTTGGTCGGCCACGGGCTTTCCTCAATGGATTGAAGTAGATTTAGGAGAAGTTAAGCGTATTAACAGAACAGAGGTTGTATGCCATAATGATAGGGCCTACCAGTTTACTATAGAGTGTAAAACTACCTCGGGCGGCACTTATACCCAAGTAGTTGATCGCAGTACAAATACCCAGGGAGGGTCAATAGCCAACCCAATAACAGATTACTTTACCTCAACTGATGCCCGTTATGTCCGCCTAACAGTTACAGGTGCAGCGGTTTATACAGGAACCTGGACAAGCATATTGGAATTCAGGGTATTTGGAAATAGTAGCAACCCAGTAGCAGTTACAGGTGTAAATGTTACACCAACTACGTTGTCACTGGAAGAAGGGCAAACATCAGATTTAACGGAAACAGTAAGCCCTTCCAATGCAACTGACAAAACAGTAAGTTGGTCATCAAGCAATACTTCTGTTGCCACGGTAAACTCATCTGGTTTGGTCACAGCAGTTGCAGAAGGTAGTGCAACCATAACGGTTACAACCAACGATGGTGGATTTACTGCTAATTGCAACGTAACGGTTACTTCCAGCAGTAGCCTTACTAATGTTGCACTGAATAAATCAACTAGCCAATCCAGTACGGGCTGGGGAGGTTTGGCAGAACGTGCCGTGGATGGCAATACAAGTGGGGTCTGGTCTGAAGGGTCTGTTACTCATACTGATGTTACTGAGCCGGAAAGATGGTGGCAGGTCGACCTTGGTCAATCATATACCATAAGCGAGATTAAAATATGGAACCGCACAGATTGTTGCGCTGATAGGTTGTCAGATTACTATGTTTTCGTAAAAAATAGTCCGTTTATAGCAAGCACGATTTCTGGGTTGCAGTCTGAAAGTGGAGTAACAACATACCATGAGACCACACAACCTAACCCATCTACTTCAATTATGGTTAGTGACTTGTCGGGGCAATATGTCCGCATTCAGAAAAATGTAAATGATGCCCTGAGCTTGGCTGAGGTAGAAGTTTTTGGTGTTGAGTCTGGAGGAACGGTAAACGTAACAGGTGTAAACGTTACACCAACCACGTTGTCACTAGAAGAAGGGCAAACATCTGATTTAACAGAAACAGTCAGCCCTTCCAATGCTACAGATAAAACGGTAAGCTGGTCGTCTAGCAATACAGCTATAGCAACCGTAAGTTCAAGTGGGTTAGTAACTGCAGTTGCAGAAGGGAATACAACCATAACTGTTACAACAAATGATGGCAGTTTTACTGCTAATTGTGCTGTTACCGTAACAGCAGCACCGGTTACGTATACCTTAAATCCAACAGATGACAGTTATGTACGTAGGGGAACTTATAGCAGCGATAATTATGGATCATCAACCGATATGACAGTAAAATACTCAAGTAACGCAAGTTATGAACGGAATACAATTTTGAAATTCGACCTTTCTTCAGTTTCTTCAAGCGTAAGCAATGCGACTCTACGTTTGTATGGAACAAATGGAGGTACATCCAGTGTAAATGTTTTCCATACCAATACAGATACCTGGTCTGAAAGTACAGTTACAGCCAATGATATCAATTCAACTGGTAGTGCTTTATCTGTAACATCTGTAACACCAACAGCCCAATACTACGAATGGGATGTAACAAGCCAGGTTGCAACAGAGGTAGGTGGTGATAAAGTAGTTTCTTTTATTTTGAAAGGAACTACTGCGGATTGGATAAGTTTCCATAGCAAGGAGAATACCAATAAACCGGAGTTGGTAATTAACGACCCATTAAAAAATGCAAGGGTAGGTGGTGCCACTGCACTACTAAAGGATGTTGTTGGTGTTAATATTTACCCGAATCCACTAGACAAAGGCATCATTAAAGTTGGCGTTGTCATGCACAAGAGCAGCGTTATAGGCATACGTGTATTTAACTCCATGGGAAGCCTCGTTTATAATGAGAAGATTGGTAATTATGAACCTGGTAGGTATACGTTTACGAAGGATACCCATGTGTTGAACATGCATACCTCTGGACTTTATATCATAGAAGTAAATACCAATGAGGTTGTTGAGCGTAAAAAGGTAATTTTAAGATAAACCTTATTTTTGAAAGATGCCTTGATAGGTTAAGGGGTTACCTAATACTATAAAGTAACCCCTTTTAAAAGAATAATGGATAGGTTCTATATTGTGTGAGACTTATTTTGCAGGAATTCTATCATTGATTAAAATCAATTGATTATTTTTAGCTTGAATTTAGCTAAACCTTTTTGGCTGATCTTTATTGATGAAAGTGGTTTTAAAATTCCCTGTCTTCTGGACTACCGTTTAATCGGGGTTCTACAAGGGGCGGCGATAATATGAATAATCCCTTAGCTGATACCCCTTCTGCGTGCAGCGGGGTAGTTTATTCTATGACATGTAGATGATAATTTGAAAAGTATTTTTTTATGTGCAGAAAATGTGTATTTGTTACGTTTTTTATCAGCTTATTTTTGTTTAATGGTTATGGTATTTCACTAAGTACCAGGGTTGAAAAAAAGGTGAATTTTCAATCTTTGCTTAAAGAAATGACCGATCGGGAAGCTTTAACCCGTTACCCCTGTCCGTATTATACTTTTGAACAATTTAGCAGCTACGACCGCCATACAACTGCGATTAACGACTCGACCTGGTTTGCCAATATGGATTGTAATTATTTTATGCGTGTTGATAAAGTCAAAGGTCGGGAAGAAAGTGTTTTGATGGACACAAAAGGTGCAGGGGCTATAGTCCGCTTCTGGATTACAGGGAACAGGTATGGAGCTGGTACCTTGCGGATCTACCTTGACGGGAACCCAGATCCTGTAATTGAAACAAAACTCCTGGATTTTATTAGCAAAAACGAAGTTGGTTATCCCTTAAGTTCTTCGGTTTCCCCAAAAACCAGCTATATGCGGCGCGGGCATAATTTGTATTTGCCTA
>JAKSBV010000298.1 GCA_022360955.1 Bacillota bacterium | reverse complement strand
TAATTATCAATAGCTGTAATGAAAATTTTAAAAAAAATTTTACTCTGGACAAATCCTTTCAAAAACTCATTTACAATTACATAGAATGTTCCTAATTAAGTAGAACAGGGGACGGTTCTCCGTTCTACGCTCTATATATCGTATTGACGGTAAATCCTGTGAACCTGGATAGCTGCCTTAAGAAGCTTCCGTCCAATCCCTTGACATATTTTAACCTCTTTCTGAATAGTTGGAGATACATTGGGTAAGGCTGCTAACGCCATATTATATTTGTCCCATACCAATTGCTTAATTTCTTTATCGGAGATTGTTTTCCTTGTTTTTATCCATTAGGTCAAGGGCAAAATCCGTATGGGCCATCCTTTCTCTCCCTATGTATACACGATAGGCTGTTATGTCCTTTGCTAACCCTGCTTTTACAGGATTCTGACGGATATATCTGAGCACAGTTTAAAAAACAGGCATCCTCTTCCACCGATGCACTCTTATATCGCCCCTGGAACAAATGTCCTTTTCTGTTATCCTGCCAATTATACCAATATACATAACGGGCGCCTATTCCCTTCATTACCGTAAGTATTAGCAAATACAACTAACTCTTTTTTTAAAGATTCATTCGACTCTCTTTTGAATTCAATATTTTCTGTTTCCTTTAACTCAAACACTACATCACCTGCGTTCTTTAAATATTATATACATTAATTGGCTTATTTTCAATACAATTATTAATCGATTAATCTATAGAATTCGATTAATTCAGGTTTATCAAAAGCCTAAACACCTCTAGAATTAATTTAGAGGTGCCTTTATTTGAAAATAGTATTAGTTTTATAGAGGTTTTTTCTTTTAAATACAGGGAAGTAAATATATACTATTTAATTATCTTGAAAGGAGTGCATTCTCTATACTCTTCAAGTAGGCCTTACTGGTTACGGTGGCACCAGAAATAACATCTACAGCAGTACTCTGATGTTCTATAACCTGATTAAATATCTTTTCGGCAATACCTTCCATAGGAAATTTAATATCCTTTGCTATTTTAATACTTGTAATTTTCTGACCTTTTATTTCTACTTCTACTTGGTTGGACCATCTTCTCCCCTCAAAATTCCCAGTGTAAGTTCCGTCCTGCATACGATTAATATCTACTTCATTAATAACCATAGCTTTTATGTCATTCAAACCCATTGTCATCAATACAGTGACAACTACGCCGATGAGAATAATCACGACTACAGCAATCAGTGCAATCTTAAATACTTTTTTCATAGGATAACTACCTTCTCTCCTTATCCAAATTGTTTAATTTTTCAATCCAAGCCTTAACTTGATCTTCTACAGCCTCAGGCGAAATCACTTGATCCATCTTTGTTGTTATACTAAAGGAATCTACTACTTTACCTCCTTTTTTTCTTATCCTTTCAGTTAATGAAGATATAACCTTTTCAGGTACTTTATCATTGGCTTTCGTAATAAACAGATAGATGCTTTTGTTATGCAAATTAGCCTTTTTAACAAAGGCATTGATAGCAGGTGTGCTGCGACCGGCCCATACTTGTGCACCTAAAAAAATGTGGTCATATTTTTCAAATTCAAAATCCATCGGTTTAAGATCACTCTTCATCCCAATAGCTGCTTCCAATGCTGACGCAGCCAAACCTGCCCCATTTTTACGTTCTTTATTCTCTTTAATTCTTATGATATCGCCGCCCATATGCTTTACGATTTCTTCTGCAACTACTTTTGTATTTCCAAGCCAAGAATAATAAACTACCAAACTATTTTTCATGATCAATACCATTCCTTTCATAATATCCCTTTTTTTATAAAAGCGATGTTGTGACTATTTTATTCCTAATAAATTTATATGCTTAAGTTTATCAACCTCAATAATAGAGGCTAGGTGTCCTTTTATGATTTCCTCAT
>JAKSBV010000419.1 GCA_022360955.1 Bacillota bacterium | reverse complement strand
TTATATATAGAAAGGGGAGGATGTTATGAACGAACTTATGGTAAAAGGTGAAAAGGCTCAAAAGGCGTCTTATCAATTATCTAATATTTCTACCACTGTCAAAGATGTTGCTTTACAGGCGATAGCTGATGCCCTGGTGAAGCATGAGGCGCAGATACTGCAAGCCAATTGTTGCGATCTGGAAAATGCGAAAGACAAAGGGATTACAGGAGCGCTTCTTGACAGGCTGACGTTGAATACCCAGAGGATTGCGTCAATGGCGGAAGGCGTATTGCAGGTGAAAGGTCTGCCCGACCCTATCGGAGAAGTGAGTGCCATGTGGAAACGTCCCAACAATTTAACCATCGGACAAAAGAGGGTACCGTTAGGGGTCATCGGTATTATTTATGAAGCGCGCCCGAATGTAACGGCGGATGCGGCCGTACTTTGCCTGAAAACCGGCAATGCGGTTATTCTGCGCGGCGGAAGTGAAGCCATTCATTCCAATAAGGCAATTGTTGAAATTATGAATCAGGCTGTGCAAGAAGCGGGATTACCTGAAGGAAGTATCCAGTTGATTGAAGATACGCGCAGAGAAACAGCCGTAGAAATGATGAAGCTCAATCAATATATCGATGTACTTATCCCCCGGGGAGGTGCAGGTCTTATCCGGACAGTGGTGGAAAATTCTACGGTTCCGGTTATTGAAACGGGTGTTGGCAATTGTCATGTGTATGTTGACGGAGAATGTGATATGGAAATGGCCGAAAAAATTGTGATTAATGCGAAAACAAGTCGTCCCGGCGTTTGCAATGCAGCTGAAACTTTACTTGTAGACCGTAACATCGCCAAAGCATTTTTGCCGAAGGTGTTGACGCATCTAAAAGCGTTAAAGGTTGAAATCCGGGGTTGCAAAGAAGCAGAGCAAATTTTTTCCGATGTTATACCGGCTGTTGAAGAGGATTGGTACAAAGAGTATCTTGACTACACGATTGCTGTCAAAGTGGTGGATGGTATTGATGAAGCCATCGCACATATACGTCAATACGGAACAAAGCATTCGGAAGCGATTGTTACAACCAATTATGCTAAGTCACAACGGTTCTTGCAGGAAATCGACGCGGCTGCAGTATATGTGAATGCTTCTACAAGATTTACCGACGGCTTTGAATTCGGTTTTGGTGCGGAAATAGGTATCAGCACGCAAAAACTCCATGCACGAGGCCCAATGGGATTAAAAGAACTGACAACGATCAAATATATTATATATGGAGAAGGGCAGGTGAGGTGAAACCTTATTTGTAAGGTTTCACCTTCAGACAGCGGTAGTTTTATAGATAACGCATTGTAAAATTGGAAATATAATAATACTCCGGCAACGGGTATGCCAAGTCTGCAAATAGTTGAGGGCTGAGAGATGAGGGTTGAGAATACCTCACCGCACACGACATTTTGTGCTGACTACGTTGTGTTCCTGTTTGGCTATTCCGCCCTCTGCCCTCCGATTTCAGGTACATAAGGTAACGAACTTTGATCGTCTTTTTATGATATTACGCTTTCATGTATATAAATTTTCTCAAGATGGAAATAATGTTAATGGAGAACGGAATATTTAAAGATAGTATGATCCGTCGAGTATTTAAGGAGGTGTAATATAAATGATTGGCACGGTTAAATGGTTTAATCCCGAAAAAGGGTTCGGATTTATCGAAAGAGAAGGCGGGGACGATGTATTTGTACATTTTTCTGCTATACAGGCCGAAGGCTACAAATCTCTTGAAGAGGGACAAAAAGTCGAATTTGATATTGAAAAGGGTCAACGAGGCGCACAAGCAGCTAATGTAAGACTATATTAAGTTGATATGTAATCAGAAGGGCATTGGTGTTATGACGATAATGCCCTTTTGTGCTGATTATTTTGAGTTCCTGTTTGGCTATTCCGACTTCTGCCCTATGCCCTCCGACCTCAGGTATATACGGCTGCTTCCATACGATTATATTTCTTTAAAGTGGGAATCTATATGATGCTTTAATCTACATCATCATAATCTATGTTATCTTTTAATAAATCATCAAAAGACTCATCTTTTTCTGTATTATGCTTGTTTAGCGCATAGGATAAGATATTTATTTTAGTTTCTCCCATCACTTCTACGCCCAGTTCATATTCGGTTTGGATTGCGATTGCAGGTGCACCGGATCTGTTTACAATCATAGTGCCTTGAGATACAGGCTTTTTGCTAATCCAAGCCGTAATAATTTTATTGGCATATTCTTGTTCGTAATGATTTTCACCTTCTATGCTTTTTATAAGTACGATTTCGGAGAATTTTGCATTGTTTTTAGATACGGCAGTATCTCCACCGGCTTCGTACCAGACATGTACTTCAAATTCTCCGTCAATCTTAATTTTCATTTTGTCTTTCGTAAAACCTTCAAAGCGGTTTTCTAAAATTTTAGCATTTTTAATGGCACAACCTAAAATACGATCCGGTTCCAGATTTTCTTCAGGATTCATATATATAGTCGTTTGACATGTTTGCGTTGCTCTACCGCAGACCGCATTTGTTACGATTGTTCTCATGGTGCTTTTGCAATAGGCCTTATCATTTTTTTTACTCATGGTTCCCCTCCTCTTCTTCAACGGAATTTATACTTTTCAATAGTTATAATATTCTGTGAGGATAAAGATGTGCCACCCTAAAAGGATTTTTTAAAAAAAGAGATGTGATGCTTGGACAGGCCATGAATCGATCAAAATATAAAAAATGTTTTACATAATTGATGGAACATTTTATCCATGAATGAATATAATGTAATCAAGAGGTTGTTGCAAGGCTAATGAAGATAAAATGATGTAATTGATTCTTTAAGGAAAATGGAATTAAATTGACAGAAAAAGGCGAGAAGATATAAGCATTGCTTCGGAGAACTTTAAAAATTAAAAAGTGTATACCTAAATAGAGCATTCAATTTTCTCAAGGTATTTGTCTGCAGTCATTTAATATCATACAATAAAGGTACCCAACTTTAAAATGCTATTTACATACTCAACGGTGATTCTACGGTTTTTTATGTAAATATAAATTCAATTTTAAAGTGGGGTATCCATAGAAGAAATTATATCAATAAATTGCCCTCAAACAAACTAAAAGCAAGGGCTTAGCTATTGCAATAAACTGTAATATATATGAGGAGGCAGATATTGTGAAATATCAAGAAAAATATGTTAGTTCCAAAGAAGAGTGTTTTGTAAAAGTTAAGGATACTTTTTCAAAACTCGTAAAAGGCACACTGGAAGTAGAAGAAGAAAAGGTAGAGGTTCCGGAGGATAAAGAATTAGAGTACAAAGTAAAATACGAAGATGACGAAGAAGAGGGACAATTAGTTGTCAAGATTGCTTGGTCTCATTTAGAAGAAGAGGAAGAAGAAGAAGAGGAAGAGCTAGAGTTAGAGTTATAGCATGAATAGGGGGAGCAATCCCCTTATTATTTTTTACGAAAAATGATCAGAAAGCATATGGGAAAACATGGACAATATTAGAGCAAAGGAAATGACTGTTTTAAAGGAGGATTGTTGTGAAGATTGCACTAATTTGTACCGAGAAGCTTCCGGTTCCTCCTATTTCCGGGGGAGCGATTCAGATATATATTGATGCTGTATTGCCTATTTTAACCAAGCATCATGAAATAACTCTATTTAGTTTACACAACAGCAAATTACCTGATCAATATAAGGCAGGGAATCTAAGACATATTCGCGTACAGGGAAAAACTGCCGATGAATACATTTATAACATAAAAAAGGCAATGATGGAGGATTCCTTTGAATATGACTTAATACATGTATTTAATAGACCTCTTTGGATACTACGCTTAAATGATGCTGCGCCGAACAGTGCATTTAGCCTGAGTCTGCATAATGAGATGTTTTTACCTAAGAAAATTGATGAGGCAAGGGCGCTGCAGTGTATAAACAAGGTAAGGTTTATTACAACAGTGAGTCAGTTTATTGCCGATGATGTGCAAAAAATGTATCCTGCTGCCAAAGGGAAATTAAATGTAGTCTATTCTGCTGCAGATAATGATGCATATGTACCTATTTGGTCCGAAGATATAAAGGAACAAAGGGGGGGCAGGCGAAAACAATATGGCCTGGACGACCGCAAAGTAATTCTTTATGTAGGAAGATTGAGTAAGAAAAAAGGTGCACATGTTTTAATAAAGGCCATGAGTCAAGTGATGGAGCTTCATCCTGAGGCAGCATTGCTGTTTGTAGGAAGCAAATGGTACGGAAGCAATGCAACCGATGATTATATAGTAAAGATACAAGAGATGGCCAAAAAACTCAAAGGGCCTGTGATTTTTACCGGTTTTTTAACACCTCAGGAAATCCCTAAATATTATAATATGGGAGATATATTTGTTTGTGCATCGCAATGGAGGGAACCTTTGGCAAGGGTTCACTATGAGGCCATGGCGGCAGGACTTCCCATTATTACCACGGCCAGAGGGGGAAATGCCGAAGTGATGCAGGAGAATATAAATGGGTTCACCATTGAAGAATACAATAATCCGGATGTGATGGCCGAAAAAATTAATTATCTTTTAGAGCATGAAGAAGAAGCGATCGGTATGGGGAAAGCAGGGCGAAAGCTTGCAGAAGAAAAGTATAACTGGCAGAGAGTGGCGAAGCAGCTCTTAGACCTTTTTGATACGGTTTCATCTAAATGAAGAAATATAGGAGGATGCATTTCATTCTCAGCCCTCAACGATTTTTCACCTGCAGCATCATGTAAGAAGTTGTTCAAGCAAAACCCCGGTCAAAGAATAAACCGGGGTTTTTATTGATCACTTATTTTGTATTTGTTTATAGGGAGTTCTTCTTCCGATGGCATAATAATATATATCATGGGCAGGTGCTTCTCGCATGTCATCCGTATCAGGTTTAAATGCAAGCCCTAAAATGGTTATGACCTTGTTTTTTATATCATTATATTGATCCGTTAATATGGACAAAGGCAGTATTCTCTGTGCTTCATTTACCTCGATGGCACTCTTGACGATTTTCAAGTCATATCCGTATTTTTCGCCGATTTTGACCGGCGCTCGTGTATCCTTTGGAAAACAGGCCCCCCGAACTGTTTGGTGATATGCACAAGAAGATATCCGCATAGACGTATACACCCTTTATAGCATGCGGTCGATAGATGTAGTACAAATAAAAAAAAGAGTATGCAATAACCTTCATACTCTTTCTCTAAAATATTATGGCCTTTTAATCGTCATCATTATCGGTAGTATCTGTCAATATTGCGTCAAAAGAAATGTCTTTCTCTACTTTACTCTTATCTAAGACATAGGATAAGATATTTATTTTTGCTTCTCCCATCACTTCTACACCGAGGTCATATTCCACTTGAACCGCGATTGCAGGTAAACCGGCTTTATTTACAATCATGCTTCCCAGAGATACGGGTTTTTTGCTAATCCAAGCGGTTATAATTTTATTAAAATACTCCTCTTCATAATAGCTTTTGTTTTCTAAGCTTTCTACAGGTACCACTTCCGAGAAATTTGCATAGCTTTTCGACACCGAAGTATCTCCATTGACTTCATACCAAACATGTACTTCAAATTCTCCGTTAACCCTAATTTTCATATTATCTTTTGTAAAGCCTTCGAAGTTGTTCTCTTGGATGGCGGCGTTCCTAATGGCGCAACCTAAGATACGATCGGGTTCTATGTTCTCTTCGGCACTTATGTATATAGTTGTTTGACATGTTTGCGTTGCTCTACCGCAGACTGCATTTGTCACAATGGTTCTCATGGTGCTTGTGTAATGGTCTTTGTTATTCATGATATCCCCCCTTCATTAAAGGCGTTTCAAAAAAATACACCGTATAAAATGAAAATGATCTGAATCAATTCAGCCTTTTTAAAACGCCATTTGATCGGTTATTTCTGACACTTCCTAACAGAATTTATACTTTTCTATGATTATAATATTCTGTGGAGATAAAGATGTGCTACTATATACAATGTTTTTTAAAAATTGATGCACTTTCGATTTTTGCAATCATATACTGTTATAAAAAAACCTTTCAGGCAAGGGGATTGACAGATGAAGAAAAAAACGATGGTAACAGTACAGGGTTTATCGATTTTTGAGGAGGGAATATATGTCGATAATTGGGATTAAGGAGGATATACAAGCAGTTTTAAAAGAGTATGATATCGATGTGACAGGTATTAAAACAGAATCTTACAAAGGAAAAAAGGGAGTGTGGTGGATTGATACGCCGGCCGGACAAAAGATTCTCAAAAAAGAAGCCTATTCCTATAAAACGTTAGAGTTTATCATTGCTGCCATGGAGCATCTGATGAGCAATGGCATCCATATGCCGGAAATTATCAGAACAAAAAAAGGGAATAAATATGTCTTGTTAGATAAAACATGTTATATATTAAGTGAAGCGATTGCAGGAAAAAGCCTTGATTATGGGAGCTCAGAAAGCATCAAAAGAGTGGTGCAAGAGCTTGCCAAATTTCACAAGGCCTCCAAGGGGTTTGAGGCACCGACCGATTGTAAGATTCGTACACACCTGGGGGGATGGGTTGAAAAGTACCGAGAGCAAGTAAAAAAAGTAAAAACTTACTATGATCTTGAATATTCCGAGAGCGACCATTCAAAGTTTGGCAAAATCATATTACAGGAATTCCCGTATTTTTATGAGAGAATGGAGAAGGCTATCACCGGGACAGATCAGCCTTCATATTATCAATGGGTGGATGAGGTAAGACAAGCAGGCGGGTTATGCCATCAGGATTTTACGGCCGGCAATCTTATTTTAAACAAAGCAAATGATATTTTTGTATTGGATACGGATTCTATTACCATCGATATACCGCTTAGAGATATCAGAAAGCTATTAAATAAAATTATGAAAAGAAGAGGGGAATGGGATTTGATATTGGTCAAAGATATTTTAAAGTGGTATCAAATGAAGAATCCTTTGAAAGACCGGCAGTGGAAGGTCTTAAACCCTACATTAACGTACCCTCACTTGTTTGTGGGCATTATGAGCAAATACTATGAAAGAAGAGAAAAAACTTGGACAGAGGAAAAATATTTGAAACGATTAAAGGAAATGATTAAAATTGAAAAATCCATAGATCCTATCATAGAAAACGCCGATATAATTCTTCCGTTGTCATAGGTTAACGTGCTATGTTAGGTAAAGGGAGGCAGTTTATTGTGAAATCAGAGAGTAGTGCCATGAGTTTAAATACATTAGCCGAAAATGTACTTTCCCATTATGATATTATGCCTGATCGTTTAGACATCATCCAAAATAAAGGGCTGAAGACACTATGGAAAGTGACGTGCAATCATGAAAGAAAATGCTTAAAGCGATTGAAACATGATAAAGACAAGGCGTTGTTTACCGTAAATGCTCAAATGCATGTTTTCAATACAGGGGGAGCCGTTCCCCAAATACACCTCAATTGTGAAGGAAAGCCTATTACCGAATATATGGGGCAATTGTTTGTACTCTATGAATGGATAGAAGGAAGAGACTTAAATTTCGGTAAACCTTCCGACCTTCGGCTGGCCATAGAAGGGTTATCGAAGTTTCATGCAAAATCTAAGGGATATAAGGCGCCGGAGGAGGCAAAAATTTCTTCTAAATTCGGCAGATGGCCGCAGCAATACGAATCCATGATGAATAGGATGTTGAAGTGGAAAGAAGAAGCAAAAGGCAAATCGCAAAATCGGGCATACAATAGTTATCTTCAAAATATAGATGGCATTATAGAAATCGGGCATATGGCTGTAGAGGCCTTGCACCAATCTGCTTATGGTACGTTAACAGGTATCGATTTGCAGAAGGCCACCTTGTGTCATCAGGATTATGGGGAAGGAAATGCCATTTTTACAGGGGATATTTTATATGTGATCGATCTGGATGGGGTCACTTATGATTTGCCCAGCAGAGATTTACGCAAAATTATCGGAAAGCGCATGGAGAAACGCGGACAATGGCAGAAAGAGACAATAGAGAAAATTGTGCGATGGTATGATAAAAATAATGCATTGTCGCCGGAAGAGAAAGCTGTGCTCAAGATAGATTTACTATTTCCCCACTGGTTTTTCGCTACGGTTAAAAATTTGTTTAAGAAAAATAAAAGGATAAAGCCCAGTGAAATTGTAAGAATCTCAACACTGGAACAAAGTAAAGTGACTGTCCTAAAAGATTTGTTCTAGCGGACATCGGGGACGGACTTTTTTGTCCACAAAATAAAGGAGAGAGCGTTAGGCCCTTTCCTTTTTTTGTTGATGTTTGATTCTCGATAGGGTGTGTCCACGAAATTTTATACATTCGTATGCTTTGTATATTGCTCAATCAGATTATTCATACCTTGCCAACCCATACTTAACTACATGGGTGTATAAAATCTGGCTGAAGAAAATTATTCCAACAACTGATATTCCAAGGCAAAGAGCCTGTAAGCTTGCGCCG
>JAKSBV010000235.1 GCA_022360955.1 Bacillota bacterium | reverse complement strand
CGACGATGTATGACGGCAAAATGTATGCCATTCCCTTATCCATGGAGGCCATGGCTTTATTCTATAATACGGACATGATTCAAACACCGCCGGATACATTTGAAGAGTTTATTGAACTGGCCCAGGAAGCCGGATTCATGTATCACATTCCCGATTTATATTCCAGCTATGCTTTCCTCGCTGGCAATGGGGCATATGTATTTAAAAATACAAAGGGCGCCTATGACCCGGAGGATATAGGATTGGGAAATGAAGGAGCAGTGAAAGGATTTGAATTGCTTTATAAGTTTGTCAACGAATATGCATTTATGAGTGCCGATTGTACTGGTGATATTGCCAGGGGTAATTTCCAAAGCGGAAAAACAGGATTCATGCTAGGCGGTCCATGGGATGTGGAAGGGTTTAGAAATGAAGGCGTTCCTTTTTCTGTGGCGCCGATGCCAAAATTAAACGGCAACATAATGCCTACCTATGTGGGTGTTCAAGCCGCATTTGTGAGTGCTAAATCTAAGAATCAGCCTGAGGCGTGGGACTTGATGAAATATTTGGTTGAGAATACACCGGGGCCGCTGTTGGAAAAAGGTCACCGTATCCCCGTTCTTAAATCGGAGTTGGAAAGACCGGAAGTGAAGGATAATAAAATTATTGCGGCCTTTGCCAAACAAGCCAGCCATGGTGATCCCATCCCTAATATTCCGGAAACGAATGCTACATGGACACCGGTGGGTAATGCCATTAGACTTGTAATATCGGGTCAGATTTCGCCCGAACAGGCAGCGGCAGATGTCATAAAGCAAATTGAAGAGGGAATCGCAATACAGAATCAGCAGTAATAAAGGGGGGGAGTCCCCTCCCTCTCTTTTTCATCAATACAAAGCAGTTTAAGGGGGATAGAAGATGTGGAAAAAATTCAAAAATAACCATATTCCTTATTTGTATTTGTCGCCTGCGCTGGTGTCAATATTTGTATTAACCTTCATACCTATTGTATATACGCTTTACATTGCGTTTACAAATCACAGTTTGAACTACATGGAAAATTATGATTTTGTCGGATTAAAGAATTTCAAAACCATTTTAACCGGCAGCTTAAAACATATCTTTTTGCCTGTATTCGGATGGACGACAATTTATGCTGTTATTGTTACGATTGGCGGTTTTCTGATCGGGTTGATACTGGCACTTGTTTTAAACAATCCCCACATGAAAGAAACAAGACTCTATAGAGCCATTCTGATTATACCGTGGGCCTTGCCGTCTACCATAGCGATTTTGGCCTGGCAGGGTTTGCTGAATGAACAGTATGGCGGTATAAACGGTCTGCTTAACATTTTTTATTTGCCCGATATTCCATGGTTAACCGATCCTTTTTGGGCGAGAATCGGAATTATTATAGTTACGTTATGGCTGGGTTATCCCTTTATGATGAATGTGTGTCTTGGTGCCTTACAGGCCATTTCACCAAATTTATATGAAGCGGCGGAGATAGATGGTGCGTCATGGTGGTGTAAATTCAGCAGAATAACGCTGCCGTCCTTGTTGTCTACCGCACTGCCCTTGTTGATTTCATCTTTTGCCTTTAATTTTAACAACATAGGTGCGGCCTTTCTGATTACCAAAGGGAATCCGCCCAGAATAGGCACTCAATTTGCGGGGTATACGGATATTTTGACAAGTGCGGGTTATAAAATGACCACGCAGTTTTTCAGGTATGATCTGGCTTCGGCGCTCAGTCTGCTGGTATTTTTGGTCATCGGAACCATTACCTATATCAACATGAGAGCGACCGGTACGTTTAAGGAGGTGGAACGGTAATGAATGTACAAGTGAATGCAGAAGGGAAAACGCATAGGGTATCTTCTAAAAAAGCATCCTATAAGCATCGATTAAAGCCTGCGGAAGCAAGGAACTTGTGGTTGAGCCGGCTGTTTATCTGGATTGTGATAGCAGCCGTGATGTATCCGATATTGTGGGTATTTGCCGCGTCCATGTCCAAAGGAACAAATTTTTATCTCGGATCCCTTTTTCCCAAAGAGTTTAGTTTTATCAATTATGAAAAAGTCATTATGCGTACGAACTTTTTAATATGGGTCAAGAACAGCATGCAGGTTTGCCTGGGCGTCTCCTTGGTCCAAATGGCGTTAACGACTACGGCGGCCTATGCATTTTCAAGAATGCGGTTTAAAGGGAGAAAATACGGCTTGATGTCCCTGCTGCTGCTTCAGCTATTTCCATCGGCCATGGCGGTTTCGGCAATCTATCTCATCGTATACCGATTCAATCTGATAGACAGCCTGTTTGCATTGATATTATTGTTAGCGGGAGGAAGTGCCTTTAACATCTGGCTGTTAAAAGGATATATGGACCAATTGCCGAGAGAGCTGGATGAAGCGGCAGTTGTAGACGGCGCAAGCCACTTCCAGGTATTCTGGAGAGTGATCCTGCCCCTGGCAAGCCCGATGTTGGTTGTTATATTCTTATTTTCTTTTATAGGTGCGTATACTGAATTTATTATAAGCAGTGTTGTGGCCCGTTCACCGGAAAGATATACGCTGGTCGTGGGGCTCAGGTCGTTTATAACGGACCGTTTCGGCAACTGGACGCAATTTTCGGCTGCTTCCATTATGGCCTCCGTACCGATTATGATTGTATTTATGTTCTTGCAGAAATATATACAGCAAGGGCTTGCGGCAGGTGCTATTAAAGGCTAGGATTCTCCGGCGCGGAAGGTCCTGTCATGAGGAAAATCAAATACGTATTGACTAAAAAGCAATATTGGCCTATCATATAATAGGAGAGCAAACATTTGTACGATATGGAGGCGAATTATGAGGGTAACCATTAATGATATTGCTAAAGCAGCTGAGGTTTCACCATCTACAGTATCGCGAGCAATTGCCAATAACCCTAGAATCAGCACAAAAACCCGTGATAAAATATTTAAAATTATGAAGCAGATGAATTATCATCCCAATTTGATAGCTCGTTCCCTGGTAAATAAGTCAACCAGGATCATAGCCCTGGTGGTTCCGGGGAATACGGAAAAAGTATTTCAGCATCCCTTTTTTCCTGAAATCTTGAGAGGGATTGCTTCCGTTGCGCATCAATCCAAATATAATATTCTTATTTCAAGTGTAGCGGATGTAAATGATGAAAAACAAATGATCAATGAGCTTGTAAAAGGCGGTGTGGTGGAAGGTGTCATTTTAATGACTTCCAGGGTGAAGGACCCGTCTATTGAGGAACTTGTTAAAATGGATTTTCCTTTTGTCGTGATTGGAAGTCCGACCAATGACGATCAGATAAACTGGGTTGACAATAATAATTTTGCAATCGGGTATGAACTAACACAGCATTTTATAGAGCAAGGGCATACGAGGATAGCTTTTGTGGGTGTATCGCAGGAATTTGTGGCCGTACTTGATCGTTTTGCGGGGTATAAGAAAGCGTTAGAGGATAACCGGCTGCCTATCGACGATAGTTTAATAATCGAATGCGAATATTTAAGCAATAACGGATACGACCTGATGCAAAGGAGTGATTTTCAAGAAAAACGGCCTACGGGTATAATCGCTTGTGATGATTTTGTCGCTTTCGGCATTATTAAATTTTTGAATGAACAGGGGATCAAGGTACCTGAAGATATTATTGTGGCCGGCTTTAATAATGTGGCCTTATCGGAGTATTTTGTACCGTCGTTGACTTCGGTAGAAGTAAATGCTTTTCAGCTGGGCATTCAAGCCTTTGAATTATTATTCGAGAGCATCAACAGTGATTTTAAAAGCGTTCGTAGAGCGATCATACCTGCGGAGCTCATCATACGGGATTCTACATGTATAGGCAGTAAAGATCAGCCACGTTAAACCTAACATACGATTTACGCAAACAACGATGATCCTGTATGTTTTGTGTACATATAAATGCCATTTTCAAGTTGGATATCTATAAGCAGCACGTCAATAACTTCTTAACTTCTGCACCCGGCACCTTGCACAAAAATAGTCCTTGACAATTCTGTAAATTGTGATATTATAGACAAAAGAGCAAACGGTTGCACAATGAGAATGGAGAGAGGATAGAAAATGGCAGTTACAATTCATGATATTGCGAAACGCGCTAACGTATCTCCATCTACAGTCTCCCGGGTACTGTCAAACAGTGACAGAATCAGTGAGGAAACCAAACAAAGGGTAAGAAAGATTATGGACGAATTAGGGTATTACCCTCATTCGGTTGCGCGGAGTCTGGTGAACAAATCGACCCGTACCATAGGTTTCTTTTTACCGAGAGTTGTCGAACAAGTTTTTAACAATCCTTTTATGTACGAAATTATTCGAGGCATCGGTTCGGTTGCAAGCAGAAATAACTATGATATTTTGATTACGCTTGGAGAGGGGAAAAAAGAGGAAGAAACCCTTAGGTCACTGGTGCACGGAAGAAAAGTAGATGGGTTGATGCTCATAGCCGCCAGAGTCAATGATTTCGCTGTTGATTTTCTAAAAAATCAAAAGTTTCCCTTTGTGGTCGTCGGCAGACCCCTCCATAACGAAAATAGTGTGAACTGGGTTGACAATGATAATGTTGATGCGGCCTATCAACTGACAAAACACCTGATTGAATTGGGGCACCGGCAAATAGGTTTTGTGGGAGGACCGTTGGCGTACGTGGTAACCATTGACCGGTGTGAGGGATATAAAAAGGCGATACGGGAACACGGTATTGCTATCCGTGATGACTATCTGTTAGAGACTGAATTCTTAGAAGAAGGCGGTTACAAAGCAGTTGTACAGCTTCTTAATTTAAAAAGCCCGCCGACAGCTGTTGTGTTAACCGATGATTTGATGGCCTTTGGGGCGGTCAGAGCGTTAAAAGATAGAAGAATGAAGATTCCCGAAGATATGGCGCTGGTCAGTTTTAATAATATTCCTACGGCACAATTTGCAAGTCCCCCGCTTACATCCATAGACGTTAATAGCTGTGAACTGGGGAAAACGGGGATGGAGATCCTGTTAAAGGAGATCAATCATCCGGCAGCTGCAACAAATAGAGCTATTATACCTTTTGAGTTAATAAAAAGACGCTCCAGCATAGGGGTATCCAAATAATTTCTAAATGATGCAAATAAAGATTGCTTACTCTAGCCTGAGCATAGGGTTTTAAGAAAAGTATCGACAAAGTTCATGCCTTTCCTTCTGCTATTTTTTCTCAAATCATATATTCAGCCCTAGAGTAAACGATCTCTATTATATGGAAATCATTTTCTTTAACTTAAATTGATGCACCATAGTTGGACTTTTGATTGACAATATGGGGCAATACATATATTCATTGAACACGAAGCATTCAAACGATACAATGGCAATTCTTTTTTTTCTTCAATATAGTACTCAACTTTAAAATCGAATTTATATTTGCACAAAAAACGCAGAACCGTTGTTAGTTATTCAAATGCATTGATAGGGTTAACGTACGTTATCACAAATTATTTTTTTGGACTATTGTGCATACGGTTGCATTGGAATCTAATAAATTTGTTTGATCCTATTTGTAAGCATTCAAAACATAATGTCAAGGAGGTAAAGATGAATACGATTGATCAAATGCAGCGCATATTAACATCCAATCCGGATGTGCTGGGCCTAATTGAATATGGGAGCTGCCATAAACAGGAACATTATACGATCGGAGACTATGATGTCTTTATTATACTCAAACATCGATCCGAGGCCATAGAAGGCCTTCACTTTTATGTGGGAGAGACCCCTGTGGATATGAATGTGCGGACCCTCGAACAACTGCAGAACATGAATCCGCCGGAAGGCTTTGACAGGGTGCCTTTAAACGGACGTGTGATCTATGACCCGACGGGCAAAGTGTCGGAGGCTATTGCGCATATGAAAAAGAGAGAAAAAAGCAAAGACCGATCTTTTTCCCTGTCCCAAAATGAAATTGCAATGATCCGTCACGGTCATACCCATGTGCTGGATAAAGTGAAAGGCCGTTTTGAAACCATGCCTTTGTTTTGTGAATTTTTGCTCAGCACGAATATTTACTGGTTGATTCAGAACTACTTTCGTGTAAGAAACCTTCCCTTTGAAGGCGAAAAAAGGGCATTGATCTACCTGGAAGAAAAGGAAGGAGTGATCTATAAGGGTATCCGGGATTTCTTTTGTGCCGTTACCCTTGAGGAGAAAGTTGAGATCTCCAATCGTCTGACAGAACTGATGTTAGCGCCTGTTCAGGGACCGTGGAAACAAAATGAACTTCTGGTGTTCGGAGATGATGATGCCCCAAATTTGCATGTGCTGGGGGAAGCGTTATTCAAACAATTATTTCCTCATCAAGGCGATAATTGAGGCGTGAGGGGTATGTGCCTGTATTGCATTGAGTTGAAGACTATGATGGGTAGTTAAGAATAAAGAATTAGATTTTGGGAGGTGCGGAGCATGCAATGATCTTTAAAATGCAACGATAATTGTAAGAAAAGAAGGTCACAAAATAACAATCATAAAGATACCGGACTGCAGCCTTAAGATACATTTGGACAAGGGGATTTAAGAAAATAAATGATTCATCCATCTATTTCGCGATAAACGTTTTACACGGAATTGAATAAGTGACCGTTTCAAGTTTGGTATCTGTAAGGGGGAAATGAATAATATGGTGTCAAGAAAAAGAAGGGTTGTTTCCTGGTCGCTGATATTGACAATGGTATTGAGTCTGCTTGGCGGGATATGGCCCGCTGCGACAGTGCAGGCAGAGGATTTAAAGGTGGTTCTTGTAGGAAGCCTGCAAGATGAATTGGGGCATTCGAGCGAATGGGACCCGTCTTCGGAAGTAACCAGAATGACAGATGAGGGCAATGGATTGTACAGTCTTACGGCAACACTGCCCCCAGGTGATTATGAGTACAAGATTGCGGTTGGGGGCAGCTGGGATGAGAATTATGGCAAAGACGGGGTTCCCGGAGGAGACAATATACCCTTATCTTTGGATACGGCAGCGGAAGTTACCTTTTACTACAACCGTCATACCCATAAGATTGCGGACTCCACATGGTATATGCCTATAGAATCCGACCGGCTTCCTCGCTTAGTGGGAGATCTGCAGGAAGCGATCGGTGATGAGAGCAATTGGGCGCCGGACAAGGCCAATGCAATCATGTACGATGATGATTTTGACGGCATATATGCCGTCAAGGTATCCGTAAGTCAAGGAAACTATGAGTATAAGGTTGCGTTAGGTCCGAGTTGGGATGAAAACTACGGTTTAAATGGCGTAAGCGGCGGGGACAATATACCTTTGCATGTAAAATCCGATACGGATATCACATTCTTTTATAACCGAGAGACCCATGCGATTTACACGGATTATAATCCCGGCGGTACCGATGGCTTAATAGATGGTTCCGCATTATACCATGACTCAAGAGATGTTTTATACCGCAGTCCTTTTGGTGCCGTACCGGCAGGTACTGAGGTCGTATTAAGGCTGCGGGCGAAATATGGTGATTTAACCAGAGCCCGATTGTATTTATCCAACAATACGACAGGAAGTTCCAAATTTTGTACGATGAAGCGTATAGGACATACGGAAGAGGGAGAATACGATATCTGGGAAGCGAGAGTGATGCCCGAAACCAAAGGGGTCTATGGATACAAATTTGTTGTAGGTGACGGCGCTGCAAATGGTGAATATGGGGATGACGACCGGTTGAACGGAACGGGTGCTTTTTTTGAAAGCGGCGCGACAGAATTCCAGCTCACTGTCTATGACCCGGATTATACAACACCGGACTGGATGAAGACAGCAATCGTTTATCAAATCTTTCCCGATCGATTTTTTAACGGCAATAGGGAGAATGACGATGCAAAACCGTATGCCCGGGGATACGAACCCATCGAACGTAAAGAATGGCATGAAATTCCCGATAATCCCCGTAGAAAAGATCAGCCCGGATATGAGGGCGACAGTATCTGGAGTAACGATTTCTTTGGGGGAGACATTGAAGGCATTCGACAAAAGCTTGATTATTTGCAGAAAATGGGCGTTGATACCATTTATTTAAATCCGGTGGCCAAGGCCGGGTCCAATCATAAATATGATGCAACGGATTTTAGGGCATTGGACCCTATGTTTGGTACGCCGGAAGAATTTCAAACATTTACCCGGGAGTTAGAGCAACGGGGTATGTACCTTATTGTTGACGGGGTGTTTAATCATGTTGGGGATGATTCGATTTATTTTGACCGCTATGGGAAATATCCTACGGTGGGTGCCTACGAATATTGGTCAAGGGTATATGACAAAATGAATGGGGATGAGAATCTCACGGAAGCACAGGCCAAAGAACAAGTGGAGCAGGAACTGGTTGCCGAAGGCCAAACTTTTAGCGAAAAGGGCTGGCATCATTGGTTCAATATACAGAATGAAAAGATAAAACCAAGCAGCGGTGAGACAAGTCCCGATCAAATAGACAAGGAATATTACAAGTATCAGGCATGGTGGGGATTTGACAGTTTACCGGAATTCAAATCATTGGCGCCTGACGAAAGAATAGGGTGGCCGGAAGCAAGAGTAAATTATGCGAGTGAATTGAATAATAAAGCATTGGCAGATTATATTATGTATGATGACGACTCGGTGGCGAAAACCTGGCTTAAAAGAGGAGCATCCGCTTGGAGGCTGGATGTCGCCAATGAAGTGGATATGGAATTCTGGAGAGAATTCAGGGAAGAAATCAAAGCGCCGGCCTTTGTCAATGAAATAGGTGTGGAGCCGATGATTCTGGGAGAAATCTGGGATGATGCCTCTAAATATTTTTTGGGTGACCAGTACGATTCCGTGATGAATTATCGTTTTAGAGGTGCCGTATCAAATTTCTTAAAGAACGGGAAGGCGGCACAGTATATGGAGGAACTGGAAGCCATACGGGAGGATTATCCACAAGAAGCCTTTTATGCTTTAATGAATCTCATGGGTTCCCACGATACGGAAAGGGCTTTATTCGTATTAGGGGAAGATAAAGCTGCGGAAACGGCGGGTGCACCGTCGGAACTGGCCATTAGCAGATTAAAATTGGCAGCTGTCTTCCAGATGGGTTATCCCGGTGCCCCTACAATCTATTATGGTGATGAAGCAGGGCTAACAGGCGCAAGAGACCCGGACTGCCGCAGGACCTATCCGTGGGGAAGCGAAAATACGGATTTGCTGCAGCATTACCGAAAAGTGGGGAAAATCCGTGAAAATCATGAGGTACTGCAATTGGGCGATGTAAAGCCGGTTTATGCGGAAGATAATGTGATGGCTGTCGGCAGGAAGCTGGATGATTGTGCGGCAATTGTTGTAATCAATCGTGGTGACATGGCGCAGACAATCGATGCGGATGTTGCAGGATATGTGAGAGACGGTGTAACATTTGTCGATGTGTTAAGCGGTGAAGCGACGGAATATGTTTCCGCAAACGGAGCCGTCAATATGACCGTACCGGCCATGTCGGGCAGGATTCTGATCGCAAAAGAGGGGCAGGATATGACCCCGCCGGAAAAAGTAACGGGTGTAACGGTAACGGAGGTTGGAGATGCAACGGCATCTATTGAGTGGCATAAAGTGCCTGGGGCAAAATATAATGTATACAGGACGCTTTTCAGCGGGGGAAATTATGAATTATTAAATGATCACCCCATTACGGATACGACCTATACGGATCGTACCGTCAAAAATGCAACGGTTTACTACTATGCGATAGCAGCGGTAGATGATGCGGGTAACGAAGCTGAAAAAACGGAAACAGACGGCGTCATTCCCCATAAGGATATTGATGCCGGTTGGGTAGGCAATCTTGATGCTAACGATCTCATACCCGCCGAAACCGTCATAGGTGCAGTCTATCAGATAGAAGACGTAACGGCGGAAGTCTGGCTGGATGGTGTAACGGACAGACCGGGAGCAGGAGAGGGCATCATGGCCCGGCTCGGTGTGAAGCATGAAGAGGATCAGGGTTGGACATGGTATGAAGCAGGATATAAGGGTGACAGCGGCAATAATGATATATACGGGGCCGGTTTTATACCGATGGAAACCGGGATATTTACATACAAGATGGCATTTTCCAGCGATCTGGGGACCGACTGGCGCAGTACGGAAGAGAAACAGATTATGGTGAAGCCGTCCAGGGATCGGATACCGCCGCCGCCTGCACAGCTGGTGCAGCCCGAACAGGAATCGGGAAGAGTGACGCTGAATTGGACGGTACAGGATGACGTCTATACGGTACAGGATGCTGCATATGACATTTTTGCAGCCGATGTATACGGGTTTAAAATCTATCGAGACGGAGAGCTGCTTGATAAAATATGGGATCCGGCAGCAAGAAGCTATATCGACTACTCCGTTGAGAACGGTACGACTTATGCCTATAGGGTTGAAAGCTTTGATGCGTCTTTTAACAGGGCAGCAGGAAATACGGTAACGGTGACACCGGATCTGGTGATGGTTGAAGTGACGTTTAAGCTGCATGCGCCGGATTATACGCCGTTAGAAGATAGCATTACCATACCGGGCAGCTTTCCGGACGCACAATGGAATACCGCTTCTCATGAAATGACCCGCGGCGGTGCCGTAACACCGGATTATACCTTTACCACGAAGCTTCAAGCCGGTACGGAGATTCTTTACAAATACGTACGCGGTCATACATGGGATAAGGAAGGCTTGGCCGTACATAAGGGGCAGGGAACGGATGATGTCAGCTATTATGGCTATGGTGCGACGGGAACGGATCTTCACGTCATTATTGAAAATCAGGGCGGCAATAAAATGGTGATTGAAGATGAAATTCTTCGCTGGATTGATATGCCGGTGGTATTTTATAACAATCCTGACGGTACTACGGTGGATACGGATAAAGTGACCCTAAGGGGCAGTGTCATCAAAGACCCTGTGTTGACCATCAATGGCGAGCAAGTGGCCGATATTGAATACAATGCAGACAACAAGCAGTACGAATTTACCCATGAAGTCCCGTTGGACTATGGTGAAAATAAGATTCGTGTACATGTTGAGCCAAAAGAAGCCAATAAATCGGATATCTTTAACAACGACAGCGGAGCCATCGGAAAGGCAACAAAAGATTATACCCTTACGGTGACGACAACGGCGGGTACTCCCCCTTCCCAGTCCGGGAGGCGTTCGTCAAGAAAGGTTTCAGGAAAGGCGCCCGATGATGAGGAAGTCAATGACATGATCAGTGATCTGGAGGATGAGTTGGATGTTGACGAAGCCTCCGATATCCTGAATCAAATCGGTAAGCGGGATATTTCTCCGAAGATGGCTGCAAAAGCGTTAGCGGCAGTGATTCAAAAGACCCGGGCTATCAATGATAAAACAATTGCAGCGATGGCAACCGTCCTGAATAAAGTGGGGCAGATAGAGAGCGTAAAGTTGGAAAGCCAAGACGGAAAGAAAGTAGCGGAAGTAGAGGAGAAAGACCTGAAAGCAGCTTTAAGGAGCATGGAAAAGATAATGGACGACATCATGAAAGAAGTGAAAACGAAAGGGAATGAAAAAGCTGCTCAAAAACTAAAAGAAGAAGCTGCCGTTACGATTTTACTAAAGGGATCGGCGTCAAGAGATGTGTTGGAAGTGCCTGTCGCTGCGGCCTTTATGAAGCAGCTCCGGCAAAAAGGCATTGGTATCCAGGTTGCAACGGATAACGGCGCCATGAAGCTTCCGGCATCAGCCATTGATGAGGAATGGACGGATGGTGTGAAGGAAGTGAGGATGACGAAAAGAGCTCTTCGTTCCGGGGATGCAAAAGCAATGAAAGAAAAGATAACGGCAAGAGACCGTGACTTTAGTCCTGCCGGCGGGGTGTATCATTTCGAAGTGTTGGTAGTAGATGATAAAGGAACGAGCAGAAAAGTTGACGGACTTGACGCGAAGGCAAAAATAGCCATTGCAATGAAAGAGAACGATTTAGCGTCTATCGGCGATCAGAGAAAGGCCGGTGCTTATAATGCAGCGGAAGATGGAACAGCAGTGTTTAAGGGCGGTATATTCAACGATACGGGTGTTGCGTTTGAAACCGATCGCTTGGGCAGCTATGTGGTGATGGCATACAACAAAACCTTCCGAGATATTCAGAGCCATTGGGCCAAAGATCCCATTGAGGTATTGGCGGCAAGACACATAGCCAAAGGCGTCGATGCAAACCGTTTTGACCCTGCGGGCAAAGTGACTAGGGCCCAATTTGCAGTTTTCCTGGGAAGAGCCTTAGGCTTGGAAGAAGCGTCCTACCGTCATAAGTTCTCTGATATATCAAAGGATGCATATTATACGGGTTATGTACTCGCTATGAACAGAGCGGGATTCATTCAAGGATATGAAGACGGAACCTTTAGACCGGATGCGGAAATCACAAGAGAACAAATGGCTACAATGATGATGAGGGTTTATGCATATTTGACCGGAGCGGACCTAACAGAGATAAAAGGCTATAGGGATGCAACCTTTGCGGATATGGGCCAAGTATCCGATTATGCGGCAGACAGCTTGAAGGCTGCCAAAGCATTAGGTCTGGTCAATGGTGTCGGAGGCAATAGATTTAATCCTCAAGGGAAAGCTGAGCGTGCGGCAGCTGCGAAAATGATTGTAAAATTGTTGGAAGAAGGAGGGGGGATTTAGTTAATAATGAATAATGAATAATTAAGAATTAAATTTTTGGGGGGCATGAATGGGTTTAAAGTAGGGAATAGGGTCCATAACAGGTTCAAAGGCGTTTCAAAAAAAATAGAATATATGGTTCTTAGGTGTAAGGAGCATGAATGATGTATTTTTTTGAACGCCTTTGTTCAATATGCCTGCTTTTGAAAGTGTGATGATCCTCTGCAATTGTATGTGCAAAAACAACAAAAACAGTGCTTGACAAATTTTAAAATTGTGTTATTATGATAGACAAGGGCAAACGATTGCACAAATTTAAAGATAGTTTCCAAATACATTTTATGTAACCAATTCAGACTTAAACAGGCTAATGCATTAAAAAAATTGTCAATAGTATCCTGTATTTTTTTTAAAAGATGTGCATACGTTTGTACTAATAAAAAAATTGTAAAATATGGTATTCTATATGGTTAAATGTCAGTGCGTATTGCAAGGACTTTAACAATAAATTAATATTTAGGAGGAATTAAACATGCGTTCAAAATGGTTCAAAGCTTTAAGTATTGTGGTAGTGTTAAGCTTGGCCCTTACAATGTTGGCGGCTTGTGGAGGAGAATCCGAATCGGATCAGCCCGGAACCCCTCCTGAGGGCGGAAAGACAGAAACAGAGCAATCGGCAGGCGATGAAATAACGAAGGAAGTTGAAATCGCTTTCTGGGAACAGGACGATCCGGGAACCGTTGATCCTGTCTGGGATGAAATCATTAACGATTTCATGGCCGAGAATCCTAAGGTTAAGGTCGAACGAACCCATTATGAAAATGAAGCTATGAGACAAAACTATCAGACGGCTGTACTGGGAGGTGAAGGGCCAGAAGTTATATCAGGGCCCTACGATAACATCGGTGTATTCGGTACTTCCGGCACTATTGCGCCCATTGAAGAAATCTTTTCCCAGGATTTCATCGATACCTTTTTGCCAAATGCCCTAGAAGGTGTAAGATACAACGGTAAATTATACGGTATTCCTTATAGGATCGGCAACACACTGACCTTGATTTACAATAAAAAATTTGTTGATCAAGCGCCGGAGACCATGGATGAGATGATTGCCAAAGCAAAAGAGCTAACCACAGGCGATCAGTATGGGTTTGTGTATAACCTTACGGAGCCCTTCTTCTTTATACCGTTTCTGGGCGGATATAAAGGGCGTGTTTTTGATGAGGATACGAATATCACCTTGGATACGGATGCCATGCAAAAGGCATTGCAGCTTGTACATGATTTTAAATTTACCCATAAAATTATCCCTGTGGAAGCAAATTATGATGTAGCGAGCAACCTGTTTAAAGAAGGAAAAGCGGCGATGATTATTAATGGGCCTTGGTCCTTTAAAGAGTATCGTGATGCAGGGCTCGATATCGGTCTTACCAGGATTCCCAAAATCACCGAAACCGATACTTATCCGGCACCCTACACCGGGGGAAAGGTTCTTGTGATTAACAAGGATGTGCCCGGCGGTGATCCGAATGTCAAACTGGCTGTGCGGAAATTTATCGAATTTGTCAATACAAAGGAGAACCAGCTAAAGATCGCAGAGGTTACGGGAGAGCTTCCGACGAATGCGGAAGCGTCAAAAGATGCTCAGAT
>JAKSBV010000471.1 GCA_022360955.1 Bacillota bacterium | reverse complement strand
GAAGTGCCGAATGATTTTAAGTTTGTTTTTGGTCATAGCGGTATTGCAGAATATAAACTCGTTGCCGAGTATCTTAAGAAGTTTCCCGGCAGCTATGCCGAGTTGTCATGCCAATCGGCGGACAGCATTAAGTATTTGCTTGATCATGTCGGCCCGGAAAGATTGCTGTATGGTTCAGATTGGCCGGCTCTGCCGCAGGCTATTACGCTTTCGAGAGTATTGATTGCAACGGAAGACAACGAAGAAGCGAGAAAGCATATTTTATATAAAAATGCGGAAAAACTGTTAAAGGACGCCTGAAGTTTCGTTGACGAATCCTATAATCTTATCTAACATTAAAAAATTAAAATGATATAAATACAGCCTTGGGGCTGTTTTTTTTGTAAAAAGGGAGAAAAAGGATTGGAAAAGCAAAATGAAGCAATGGCATAATTGAGTTTTCTTTTGCCGTGCTAGGATCTCGAAATCTTATTGTCAATGAATGACGGATTTGATATAATCAACATATAGAAAGCAGGGGATTAGAGAAGCCGTACTGGAAGCAAAGCAAGCAGCGGAAATGATAGCAAAAGAAGCAAAACAATTATATGACCGTACAGAAATAAACGGAGATGATTTACATAGAATATTACTGGCTATTGCCAATTTATTTGAATACTTAAATCAAAGATATGGAGATAATGAAGTATTGCATGAGGAGGTAATTAAGATGACCAAGACTTTGTATGATCCTGTAGTTGAAGAGAAAGGAATAGAAAAAGGGATAGAGAAAGGAGAAATGAAAAAAGCGATAGAAACAGCGAAAGCTGCAATAGGTAAAGGGCTTTCAAAGGAGATTATAGCTGATATTACCGGCCTAAACATAAAGAAGATAGAAGAATTGGAAAAAGAAATAAAACACTAAGGCACTTAACTTTGCTGTGGCAATTGTTATGAGTTATTAAAGCCTTAGTGAATTACGAGACATTCGCATCACCGTTCCTTTCGGTTAATATGTTGCGGCTAACATCATTATACCTTAAGGAGATGTTGAATGTCTTTAATTATAGTATTTTATGGGTTGGAATTTTATCGTTTACAAATATAAAATCTTAGAGTAGGATATTTAGGAGAGTAAAGAAAAAATAGGGCGTTGTGGTTTAGTTTGTTAATCTTATAGCTTTAAAAGCAGACAATTGTTCTGGTTGTGAAGAGATAAAATTTTACTATTGGAGGTATATTTGTTGGGTGATTTTAATCACATTTATAAAAAGATTAAAAAGGCAAAAGAAATAAGCATAATACTTATTATTGTGTTAACGATAGTGGGATTATGCACTGCTTCCATTGTAATGATAAGTCGTGCAAGAGCAAATAATCCTCTAAATCATATTAATAGATGGCATGAACAATTAAGAGAGGATAACTGGATGAAGGATGTGTCGGTTGAACGGTTCATCAAAAATGACTTAATCACCTATCAGACGGGGGTCTATTTTACAGTTACAGGTAATGACGTATTACAATATACGAATGACTTAATCATCAGCGAGTTTTCATCACGAGCAAAGACAGCAGGTCCGATTATTGAGAAAATTTTAAAAGAACAAATTAAATTAAAAAAAGCCGCCTCGCCATGCTATTCGTTGATAGATAATTCTCCAAGTTTAATAGACAGTACAATTTCTTTAAATATTGGTGAAGAAAAATCAATTCACTATTTTTATGATAATATGCCATTGGTGTTTGAATTAAAAAAAACAGCCGGACCATTACCTGAGATTTATAAGGATGAAATTTATAGATTTGTTGTAAATTATATTGAAAACGATAAGGTTGCGTATATTCAAAATAATACAATCATAGGCGTCAAACAAGGCAAAACGAGGCTGGTTTTGTATCATAATGGTGAAGTGAGGTACTACGAAATTGTTGTAAATTAACAAAGATCAAGAAAAACTATGTTATATTCGCTGCTAAAGAATTTTTAGGAGTTAGCAAAGTATTCCCAATGATTGTTTTGGAGGTGATAACATGAAGGTTGCAGCGGTTCAAATGGATATTGCGTGGGAAGAAAAAGAAAAGAATCGGCAAAAGTGCCTGGCCTTCCTTGAGAAAGCACAAAAGCAAAATGCGGAATTGATATTATTCCCTGAGATGACCTTAACCGGTTTTTCGATGAATATAGATGCAATAGGGGAAATAAACGATGAAACAACGGATTGGTTTAAAAATAAAGCGCGGGAGTTCGGATTATATATCGGATTCGGCCATGTGCAAAAGACAAGTGGAACCCAAGAAATCCCCTCCAAAGGGAGAAATCTTTTTTCGATGGTATCCCCCGAAGGGATTGAAATAGCCAGATATGCAAAAATCCATCCGTTTTCGTTTGGGAGGGAATCAAGGTTTTATGAGGGGGGCAGTGAGCTCGTACTTGCGCGGGTAAAAGATTTTCAAGTGGCGCCTTTGATCTGCTATGATCTAAGGTTTCCGGAAATCTTTCAGATTCTTTCTGCTCAGGCCCAACTCATCATAGTGGCTGCCAATTGGCCCAAGAGCAGAAGAGAACATTGGATAACTCTTTTAAAAGCCCGGGCTATTGAGAATCAATGCTATATTGCAGGTGTTAATCGTGTCGGAAGAGGAGGTGGTTTAGAGTACGCCGGAGATTCTATGATTATTGACCCGACCGGCACGGTCATATCCCGGGAAGTGCAGGGGGAAGGCCTGCTTATTTCGGATATGGAAGTCAAAAAAGTGCAAGACATCAGGGAGGCATTTAGGGTCAAAGATGACAGGCAGGAAGCCTTGTATGCCTCTTATTATAAAAATGATAAGCGGCTTTAGGATCTGTTGGTGTGCCATTTTCAACCCTCAACACGCAACTATTTAACTATCTTAGAGTATAATTATTATTGGCAAAAATAATAGG
>JAKSBV010000441.1 GCA_022360955.1 Bacillota bacterium | reverse complement strand
CAAGCTTTTTATGACATTTTTTTGCAAGGCCATATGCGCAATAGTTCCCCACTGATATATGTTCATATTTGATTCTCCTCTCCCCAAGACCTAAGAGCGCTTGAATAAACCGTATGTAAATTTATGATTGATACTATATCGGCCTTTGATACATTTTTCTCTCTCAATCTCCTTAATGATCTTGCCTTTGACACGATCATAGTCCCTAAAGATCTGTGCTGTTCCGGCCGCCGCTCCTGTTTTATTGATCCAGTCAAGCAGATCCTCGGGCCTGTCAAAGGAAAATACGACCTCTTCCTCATGGACTTCCAAGCAAGCAAAACCGTACTGCTCAAACCATTTAGCCAATCCCTCTTTCCCGTCAGGCAGATTAAATCTTATATCCATAGGTTTGACAATCTCATTCTGATTTTCCATCATTACTTTTACGAATATGTCTTCTATCTTATGGAGTGTCCCTCGGCTATTGGATATCACCCCAACGATGCCGCCCTCATTCAATACCTTTTTGAATCCCTTTAACAGCACCTTATAATTGAAGTAAGGCAGGGCCCATCCGCAGAAGATGATGTCAAATCGTTCTGCAGTATTGTTAAGAAATGCGATGCCGTCGGCGTTAACGATATTTACGCCGTGATCCGCTAAATCTTTACAGACATGAAGCATCCGCTCGGAAATATCCACTGCCGTTATGTCACAATCCGTCTCCTTTTCCAGAAGTCGCCTCGTAATGTAGCCCGTCCCGCAAGCAAAATCCAAAACCTTAGGCTTTTCCGTATTTGCAGCGTATGCAGACTTGATAATCCGATCCGTAAAGCGACTCATCTCCTTGAGCCAGTATTGATATGTATCGGCGATTTTATCGTATTCTTTTCCATAATCGTTATGATCTATCACATCTTTGCTCAATATCTTATGCGCCATTTTAGCGTAAAATTTTAATTGATTAATCATTTTTTTCACCTAAAATCATAAAATAATATTGTTTATCTATAAAAGTATGCATGACAAATTTATCTTTACATAAGTCTTTTACCTCCCGGCTTGTGCGAAAATAGAGTTTTCCGAACAAAAGATATTCAAAAAACCGCAGCAGCTTGGTTTTGATATACCGTTTATCAAAATCAAGTATGAGCATTTTTCCCTTCCTCTTCAATATTCTATGGATTTCTGCTATAAGCGCTTGTTGTTCTTCCAAATGATGCAGTACATCGGACAATATCACGATATCCATACTGCCGTCCTCAAAAGGCATATGCAGCGCATCCCCCGGAACCGGTATTATTTTTTCGTTTGTTTTGACTTTAGACAGCATCCTTTCACTTTCGTCCAACACGTATATCTTTTGACAGTGATCCGATAAAGAAGCCGCTAAACAACCGGTGCCTCCCCCGATATCTGCCAAAATTTCATATCCCTGCAGGTTCAACACAGTCCGTATCTCTTCTATTTTATATAAGTTAAATAACTTCATAAATGCGTCATAATGTCCGTAAACCTTATCAAATGCTTTCAAAATATCACCTGCCGCCTTTTTCGTTCAAAGTATGCACGGGGTTTTAAATCTCGGTATCCCTCTCCCTATGTCGGCATAATTCCATTAATCTTTTTCTTATATAGGCAATGTCGAAAGAAGAACATATCCTCTGATCTTGTAGATTGAGGATTCTATAATGGCTGCTGATCATGTTCTGTTGAATCTTGTAATCACCTTTCATTTCTATATCTCGCCACCACACTTTGCCGCCCAAAGTACTCTCATAGCGCTCTTCATAGTTTTTAAATGCCAGAGAGAGAATGATGTCTTCCGTATCTCCGCCAAAAGTCATTTGAAGTATTTCGCTGTCTTTGAATATTGAACATACCGTTACCGCACCGGTCCATCCTAAGCTTGATCGGCCTTTTTCTATTTGAACCAGCGTTTTTTTGGATATACCGATAATTGCAGCCATTTTGTCCTGGGTAAAATCCTTTTCATTTCTAATGAGTTTTAGCTTTGAATCCATCTTGGCTATGAATACCTCTCTATTCAACTTCTCATCCCCATTCTACACTGATAGTGTAATTTTACACTATCAGTGTAGAAAAGTCAAGCGCATATTCTTTAGGAGATTACGCAAAATAACGACAAAATTTCCAAAAAATATTGCATTGTCTTCCAAAAATAGTATATAATCTATGTGAGGAAAATGAAAACGGGTCGCCGTGACTTTTGAGCAGAACAACACCCAAAAGCTCGCGCAGGTATTGAATTAACTGCGCGTATAGTCTTGGCTATCACAGCAACCTTATGTTATTATATAGCATATGCCCTGCTTTCCAATGACATAAAGTGACAGTTTAGGAAAACCATTTCTTTCTATGCGTACACTCTTTCATTTTCTTCTCAAAAATTTTTTGAGGGGAAGATATAGGTATGAACAATTGCTGTAAAAAGCAAAATGAAAAACT
>JAKSBV010000357.1 GCA_022360955.1 Bacillota bacterium | reverse complement strand
CGTAGGTATTGCTGAAGCCGTTTCTCAGGCCTTAAGCACCAGGAAAGAAGTAAAAGCACTGCAATTTGCCTATGATATCGAAAAAATCAATATGGATATTGCAGAAAGGAAATATTCCGATTTCATGTCTCCCTACAAAACACAGCAGATCAACCTTGAAAAAGCGCTGAAAAACTTGGAAGATGGCAAAAAGGGCATAGAAATGGAAGTCAGGGCAAATTATCTGGATCTTATGCAGAAACAAGAAGAAATCAAATCGGGAGAAAAGGCCGTTGAGGTGGCAAAGCAGGCGTTGCATTTAAGCGAAGTTTCCTATGATGCGGGGATGAGTGTGCTCACCGATGTAGAACAAGCGCAGGTGGCCCTCCAACAGGCCAGACTAGGACTTTCACAAGCAATTTTGGACTACAATCTGATGGCTCTGAAATTTGAAGATAGTATGGGTGTAGGCAGGACAAATTCGCAAAAATAAAAACGGTAGGGCATTTGCCCCACCGTTTTTATTTTTGATAGTTAGTTTACGAAGAAAGTGCGCTCTGCAACTGCATTTTCAACATCGTTTACGTTATATACTTCAAACTTATAAACGCCTGTAGTAGTTACAGCGGAAACATCAAAATCAAGATCGGTATCGTCTGCATCTGCTAATGTTTCGCTGTCGGTATAGATCGCACCTGTCATTGAATCACCGCTTATTCTCACTGTATATGTGCTGTCGTCAGCAGCATAAGTCAGGCCGGTTACAGTAAGTGTATCCGTATCATTATTTAAGCTCATAGTAATCTCGGAAGGAGGATCCTCACCAGGTTCTTCTTCGGTTAATACAACGATTGCAGCAATCTTATCGCCCTTAGCATTCAAGTAGTATTTTACGGAATCGTTAGCTTCAAGTTCGTCATGAGCAAGTTCTTTATCGACGTCTCCGTCATCTTCAAGCAGATAAGCTACCGTATCGTCATTGACAATATACCAGGTACTGCCGTCAAAGGTCATATACTTACCGTCTACATCATTTACCGTAGCTGTTGTTCCGTCTTTGCCCACATATACAAGTTCGTTATCGCTGTTCAAGGTAAATTCTATCATGTCACCGTCCGACATGTTGTTAACATCGGCATCATCAGCAAGGATATATTCTTTTACGCCGTGTTCAAAGGTATCTACTTTTACTTTCCATCCCTCGCTCTTCAACCATAAATTATCGGTAACCACACCGTAATGACTGTCTGTAGCAGCCGTATCAATCTGGTTGAATTTAGCAACGACTGCATCCAATCCCTTTACTTCTTCAATAACCACTTCGTTTGCCAAATCGGTTACTTCACTATCGGAAAGGTCTTCAATCGCAGCCCATTCAATTACTTCCGCATCGTTATCGCTGTCAATGTTAAAGATAATGGTAGCGTCCGTAATATAAACCTTTTCGCCGGAACCGTAAGTGATATAGTCATCATCATCATCAAATGCAGTAGCGTTATTGTTAGCACCTACTTCATAATCTTCTGATAAATTTTCATCATTTCTGTTTACAAAATTGGTACCGTCAAATCTGTACAATTTACCGTCTGCAATTTCACCGTCTTTATTAAGTTCATAAGCCATTAAATCATGTTCAGCGAAAGCAGTGCCGGCACCATCGTAATCTTTTACAAAATCAAAGTCAGCATCTTTTTCAAGACTGTATACAACTTTTTCGCCCTCTTGCGTAAAGATTCTTACTGTGTTTGTAAAGCTGCTGGAATCTTTATTGTCGTATAAACCGAACATTACATCGCTGGTTGCATTCACATCGCCTCTTACATGAAGCGCAGCATTGTTAACATCCATTACAACCTCTACATCCGCACCCATTAAATCTTCCAAATCTTCAGCTTGGCTGAAGTTTTCTTTATCAGCATCAGCATTTACGGAGTAGGTAGCAAGGCTGCTGTTGATATCGTATTTTGTATCCGCTACTTTAATCTTATTGTCTTTTGCTTCTTCCAGCGTACCGGAAGCTGTTTGATTTACAACCATCAGATAAATCATATCGTCACTGCTGTCTTCCCAAGCGTAAAGAGCGCTGTCAACAGCAATATCATCGGTAGTCATTGCATTAAAGTTCTTGTCGTATACATGAATACCGTCTTCATAATCTTCCAAATCAAGGTCGTTTGCACCACGTTGGATTTCAATGTCATTACCGTCCACTTCAGTTACAAGACCGGCATATACTCTTTCGAAATCAAACAGGTTTGCACTTACGATTTCATTGTTATCTAATACAAAGTAACCGTAAACACCTTTCTTATCTCCGGAAGTCATGTCTTGGATATCTTTGATTTCATCTTCGTCTACCTTTTCAAAGTTCACATAGATTGCAGCATCATCTGCTACATCATAAGTGTCGTCAGCCATCTTAAGATTGAATTCGTTACCGGATTTATTTTCTTTCAGGCTGTCAACGATCATATCGTCTTCATCAGTTTCAACGCTAATGAAGAAGATATCGTCATCATCAGCTAAAGCTTTTACTTCAACGCCTAAGAGTACATCGGCGATTTTAATATCTCCTACGTTATAAGTTTCGCCGTCAATCTTAATTTCATCGTCTTTAAGATTGCTAGCAGACTTTGGAATATCGGTTACAACCCCTTCAATTTCTTCAACGTCCAGTTTTTCACTAAGAAGTGTTTTATCTTCGTCTTCCTTATATTCAGGATCTTGTCCCCAGCTTGTTTGAACCATCATAGGCACATCCAAGGAAGCGTCTACCATCAGTGCCACGTCTCCACGTTTTGCACCTAGATTTGAAACAACATTGATGGACTCTGTAATATCTTTTTCGGCTGCTATTGAAAGATATCCGCTTGGGAATCCGCCCAGTACTTGTGCTTTAGGTTCGTAACCAAGCGATCTGACAATAACAGTGATAGCTTCTGCATAGTTGATCGTATCATCAGGTCTGAAAGTACCTTCAGCATCCCCGATCATAATACCTTGTGCAACAGCTACATTAATATAGCCTCTTGCCCAGTGGTCTGCAACCACGTCAGGGAATTGTGTTGCGTTCATTGCAAGTTGTGCGGCATCTTCCAAACCGAGAGCAGCTACCGCCACCTTTGCAAATTCGGATCTTTTAATGGTATCATTCGGTCTGAAGTTGCCTGTTTCGGCATCTCCAACCATAATTTCAAGTGCACCGAGCTTTGCGGCCGCACTTTCATATTCGGTTCCGACAACGTCACTTCCCAATGCAAATGCCGGAATCATCATTCCAAATACCATAGCGCATACAACCGCCACAGCCAATAATTTTCTTGCTTTTGACATTAAAAATACCTCCCTAAGTTTTTGGTTGTTTTGTTTACTTTTTACATGGATCATTTGATCTTTTACATTTATCACTTTTCGACCGAACACTACGTGTTTCACCCCCTTCCAACGTTAAGAGCATCCAATTCAGCGTTACTTGCTAGTTAACATAATATCATAAACATAAAACTTTGTCATCGATGTAACAGATTTGTAATTTACAAGTAATACTCCTGTAAATAGCTTATAATAAAATATAATGAGGCCAAGTGGAAAAAAATCTGTTACAAAACACATCAAGCAGAATGAATGTTATGTTAACCACAAAGACTATTGTAACGTATCACTTATCACATATCAAGTAATAAATTTTGCTAACATAGGGGGAGAGTGCCAGTATAGTTAATAATGAAAAATCAGATTGATGAATGAGTGTAAAATAAAGAATAAATGATAAGCTGTTTTAGAGGCCGGTGGTGTGACAAAGGAGGGGAGTATCGGCAAAATATCATGAACTTCCAATGATAGACTCTCAACCCTCAGCTTCAACTAAAATTTGTACACCCATGAGCCATAAATCCCATTGAAATAAAAATGCAGCAATGTTATAATTTATATTGAAAGTAAAAAAAAATGTACATTAAATATTTCGAATTTTTTGCGTTCAATATATTTAAAATGTATGAGTCAATAAACCAATAGCTAGGAGGAATACATATGAAAAGAAAGGTTTCTTTTATAGTCATCGCTTGTATACTGCTGACAACGTGTACCGCCATGGCGTCAACTTTTTCCGATCTCAATGATGATCATTGGAACTGGGCAAAAGCTAGTATCGGAGATATGAGCCGCAAAGGGGTTATTACCGGTTTTCCCGATGGTACGTTTCGACCGTCGGAAGGTGTAACAAAATTACATGCACTTATCATGGTTGCGAGGCTGTTGGGTGTCAACGAGAAAGATAACGAAACCTATGTAGAATTGGCAGAAGAGGCTTATAAGGATGTGTTGAAACCGTTTTTTGTTTCTAATAAAAGAGAGATTTCATATCTGTTGTATAAGGGTGTACTCCGTTCCGACGAGCTTACACAGTACATAGCCCCTGCAAGTTATAATCAAGTATTAAAAAGATATGAAGCGGCCGTATTATTGACCAAAGCAATGGGTAAAGAAAATGATGCGAAAAATAAAGTGATGGTGGTGCTGGCTTATCAGGACAGGAATGATATTCCCGGATATGCCAAACCCTACATTGCCTGTGTAAAAGACGAAAAAGTGAATAACCGAAGCATTATGGGCGGTATAAGCGATACGGAGTTCGGTCCGATGCTGGATGTCAACAGAGCGACAATGGCAGTGATGCTGTACAGGGTCATGACGAAAAACAGAGGAGTCGAACGTACGACCGGTGGCGTTATAACCCAAATTGATAAAGATGATAAAGAAATCACTGTTCAGAGTGTCATAGATGTAGTGAAGACCTATAAGATTGACGATCATGTCATACTGCGATTAGACGGACGTCCGGCAGAACTGGGAGATTTGAACGGTAATGAAAGTGTGAAGCTGACGTTGAAATCGGATAAGCTGTATGCGGCAGAAGCTTTATCGCCAGAAATAGATGAGACGGTAGAAGGCATCGTCACCTATGTGAGTCCTTCTTCCAGCAGAAACAAGAGAATTAAGCTTCAGCTGGACGAGGAAGATGATGAGACGATTAAAGAATATAGAATAGATGATGACGTTGTGGTGGTGTACAAAGGGAGAACATCTACATTCAAATCAATAGATAGATACGATTATGCAAAAATAGAGGTCAAAAACGGAAAAGCAAAAAAAATTGAAGCAGAACCGAAAACAAAAGACGTAGACGGTATTGTGGAAGAAATGATTTTAGATACCCCCTTCAAGATCAAGATTAAGGAGGACGATGATACGGTACGGGAATACGAAGTACTGAGTGATGTAACGGTGCGAAAAAACGATCGTACTTCCGAGTTAAGGGATGTCCGGGTCGGAGATGAGGTTGAACTGACCCTGCGCTATAATAAGGTAAGAAAGATTGACGCGGAAGGTGTGAAGAAATCCTTAAACGGAACCATAGAGGAATTTGTGATTTCCAAGACGCCGTCCATTAAAATCAAGAAACAGGGGAAAGTGAGTTCCTACAATGTGATGTGGGATGTGGAGATTAAAATTGACGGCAGATATACCAAAGACGATCGATATTTTGAGCTGTATGATTTAAGATTGGGATACCCTGTAGAGTTGAGCCTTGACAGTGATGTAGTGGTTAAAATAGAAGCGAAGAGCATGGGGCAGACCAAACAAATGACCGGCTCGGTAGAGTCCTATAATGAAAGTTACCGCGTGATCAATATCGTGGTGGCAGATGGGGTAACGGGTGCGACATCCACGCATCAAATCTTTGTAAAGGATAAGGCAAAGATCATCAACAGCAGTACGTCCAGGACGATAGATCTGGACGACATAGAGGAAGGAGATATCGTAACGGTGATGGGCACCACGGATGTGGGTGTTTTTGAAGCCAGTACGATTGTAGTGATTAGTAGGTAGATTAATTAGTGGGTAGTGGGTGGTTGGTAGTGGGTAGGGTAAGTGGAGAGTGTTGGGTTAGATATATGGTATAGTGGGTTGATGTGAGAGAATTGTTGTTGTTTATAGGGGAGTTGCATAGGTTGTTCTATTGAGAGCTTTAAGTGAATATATTATCAATAAATAGTCTATCTCTAATGAGATAGGCTATTTTTACGGTTTTTAGAGTATTGGGGG
>JAKSBV010000214.1 GCA_022360955.1 Bacillota bacterium | reverse complement strand
CCACTGCACCATGCACTGACGATATGAACCGCACGCTTACCTGCTTTCTCATTTGCTGTCCCACGCATAGTTTTACCGTCAATTGCAACTACATCACCTTTACAGCTCTTTGTAACATCCTGCATCCATTGGGCAAAACTTTTTTCAAATTGCTTTGGATCAATTACATCTAATACTCGCTCAATTGTATACCACGATGGAATGCCCTCGGGCAATTCAAGATACTGTCTTAGCCAATCTTCACGACGTGTTGCCCAATCCTCCATGTCCTCCCATTCGTCACATCCGCATATTGTTGCTGCTATTGCGATAAACAAAACATCCAACAATTTATGTTGCACTTTCCCATCTTGTCTTGGATCATATATGATCATAAAGTGTTCAAAAAAACTTCCTTTGTACATTGTATTTGCCATTGATATCCCCCATCTATTTTATATCTATGGCTATATCTTACTACATAAGCCTTTCATTGTTTACCGGTATTTTTTTCTTTGGGTAATTATTCCTTCATGCTTTTGCCGTGCCCGGCGGGGGTATGTAAAATTTGGTTGACACCATACTATATGTATACTATTCTTATCCCAACAAACAAGTAAAAGATAAGAAGAACAACAGCTAAGTTTAAGATTGTAATTATTGTACCTTTTAAAAATGATTTTAACATTCCCTTTTGCCATTTCTTTGACAATTTTTTAATTGCTTCTGCTTCTGATACATTTTGTTCCCTGTCTGTGATATGCAAACTTTGCTCCATTAGCTGTAATTCAGCCTTGCATTTATCACATTCTGCAAGATGTTTTTCTATCATAGTTTTGCTTTCATTACTGCAAACACCATCATGATATAGCGGTAATAAATCTTTTATTACTTCACAAGATACTTTCATTTTATCGCCTCCTGTAATTGTTTTTTTGCTCTGTAAAAAATCAGTCTTGCCCAACTATCCGTTTTTTCAAATAGTTCTGCAATTTGTGAAAAGGGTAGTTCCCCAAATACACGCAATGTAAACACCTCCTTATATGGCTCTTTGAGATTATGCAGCAATACATGTAATCGCTTTGCTTCATCTTTATCCAAATAAGCAATTTCCAAATCCAATTTATTATCTTTATAGTCCGTACTTAGCTCTGGTTCTGGTATAACTCGCCTTTGCTTTTTTTCATAAGTAAAATAAGTATTCTTAGCAATTTGGCAAAGCCAAACATACAGTGTACAGTTACCTTTGAATTTTTTTATGTGTTGCATTGCTTTAAAGAAAGTTTCCTGTGTAATTTCTTCTGCAACAGCTTCATTCCGACAAAGTGATAGGATGTATTTTTTAACATCATAAAAATATTTTATATATATTTCTTCAAAGTCTGGCGGACTCATTTTTTCACCTCCTTGTTTATAAGACTTGGTTAATATCAAAACGTTTCAAAATTTATTCTTTGGTTAATTGTTCCTTCATGCTTTTGCCGTGCAATCTAGCTATCGTCAATTAGCTGTTTTTAAAGAAAAGCCCTTCAACAAAGAAAAGCTTAATGTTATTTTAAACTCAAAAATTGCAAAATCAGAAAAATTAAGGTATTATCATTAATATAGAAAATAATTCGGCAGATGATAATCAATATGCGCTAATTGCACTTAAAAACTGGAAAATTACTAAACTTGATCAAGAAGATGTATTGTACTTTAAACTACAGGCCGGCGAAAAAGTATGTATTCCAGCAGATATGACTGTTAATGAAAAGGATAGGCATAAGTATCTTATGTTTTTACTCATTGAAAATCCTAATACATTAATGGATAGTACTTCACTAAAAAAATACAGTAGTATAAACTACGATGTAAGCACACTTCATACACAAAGAATTTTATTAGCATAATAGGGGGGAATTGTAATGAATAATACCGGTTTTTTCTACTATTTAAAAAAAATAAAGTATTGGTTTGAATCAATATTTAGTGCATCTTTAATATTATTTGGAATAGCTTTCTTTCTTTATTACTTCTATAATTATTGGGTTATTTCACCTCACAATGAATTTGCACTAACTATGAAAAATACTTATCTTGAAAAAAGCTGGAATAGTGTTTATTTTATAGGCTTAGGAATAATTATTAGTCACATTAAAAAGTTATGTTGTACAATTCAAAAAAACTAAGACAACCACCTGTGGACTTGCATGAAACATGGGACATCTATATGGATATTCCAATACGTTAAGATCGTAAACAAAAGTGCATTCAGCTTCAACTGAACGCACTTTTGTTTCACTTATATGCGAAATTTTTTATATCCTTTTTCTAGATACTTCTTGCTATTTCATACCCGTCCCAAATAGCATACATGATGTTTTTAACTTGTCTTGAGTCACCTACGACATAAAGCTTATTCACATCATGTTTTACATCTTCATAAAGATGTTTATCTGACTTATAGCCAACAGCAAGGATTACCGTATCCGCCTCTATTGTTTCCTCACCCTTTTCTGTTTCAATAATGGCACTGCCTTTCTCCACGGACTTTAACTTTGCAGAAGTTTTGATATCTACATTGTTATAATTTAGTAAATCTTTTAACATATCATAATTCATAAACGGAAGGTTATGGGGTCCGCCTAGAATCTGCGATTCCATTTCTACAATGGTTACTTTTTTTCCTTTTTCCGCTAACCATAGACCGGTTTCACAGCCTACAAGGCCCGCACCTACAATTAATACTTTATTGCCTGCTTTTTCTTCGTCCAGCAATATCTTATCCGCCGTATATACATTATCTCCGCCAAAGTCCGGATAAATCGGCTTGGAACCGGTTGCAACAACCACTACATCCGCTCCGCTATTTCTAACCATTTGTGCGTCTGCACCTGTTCCCATATGGATATCCACATCCGCTTCTCTCAATTCATTTTCATACCACTTAACAAGCTGTCTGTCGTCTTTCTTAAAATGAGGAACTCCACCGGGAATAATGTTGCCGCCCAAACGGTCGCTTTTCTCATACAAAGCTACTTTATGCCCTCTCGCTGCAGCAACCCTGGCCACTTCCATTCCTGCTACACCTCCGCCGATTACCATTACCTTTTTCGGCATTTGGGCGGGCGTTAGGCCATATATTTCTTCTCTGCCACAGGCCGGATTGACGGCACAACTAATACCGACGCCTTTTGCTATACGTCCCATGCAGCCTTCATGACATGATAAACACGGACGAATCCTATCGGCCTGTCCGCTTCTGATCTTCTCGGGCACATAAGGATCTGCTAATAAGGGACGACCCAGCCCTACGATATCTACACTTCCTTCTTCAACAGCTTTACTTGCCAAGTCCGGATTATCCATACGGCCTGCTACAATAATCGGAACATCTACAGCCTCTTTCAGCATCTTTCCAAAGGGCAGATACATACCGTCTTCAAAGTACATAGGCGGATGGTTCCAATACCATGAATCATATGTACCGGCATCCACGTTTAGTGCGTCATATCCGGCACGAACAAGAATTTTTGCAGCCTCTAACCCTTCTTCATAGTCCCTGCCGATTTCCTCGAATGCTTCACCGGGCAACGCACCTTGTCGAATACCCTTCATAAAGCTTTTTATACTATATCTTAAAGAAACCGGGAAATCCTGACCGCATGTTGCTTTAATAGCCTGTACAATTTCAGTGGCAAAACGCAATCTATTTTCCAAGCTGCCGCCGTATTTATCCGTACGTTTATTAAACAACGCGATTGCAAACTGGTCCAGAAGATATCCTTCATGAACCGCATGAATTTCTACTCCGTCAAAACCGGATTTCTTTGCGACAGCTGCAGACATGGCAAACTTTTTAACATATAATTCTACTTCTTCCGTTGTCAATTCTCTGTGCTTAATGGAAGGGTCCCATCGATTATCCGTCTCCGTAGGTGCTATGTGGGTTTGTATAAAATGAGGTATGCCTACCCTCCCTAGACCTGCGGTTAACTGCATAAAAACCTTTGAACCGTAAGAATGGATACGCTCTGTCATAATGCCTGCACTTTGCAGGAAGGCCGGCGGATTTATTGTCGGACAAGGTATACTTGGACGGATAAGCTTCTCAATCTCATGATCCACGTTGCAGATACCCGTCATGATCAGCCCTGTACCACCTTTTGCTCTTTCTACGTAATAATCCGCCCCTTTTTGATTAAACGCCCCATTGTCATCACTAAAGCCTACCGGTCCCATAGGCGCCATTGAATAACGATTAGGAATCTCTACACTGCCGATTTTAATAGGCTCAAATAAATTCCTATATTTTTTGCTCATCAAGATCACTCCCTTTACCGTATTAAAAAATAAGTTTCCCCACTATTAAACCGAATATATTCACTGAATGTATTCAGTTATTATGTTTATGATTATATACTATTTAATCATATTCTGTCAATGATACATTTTTGACTTATTCTGCGAATATCTATATAATGTTTTTAATGAATGATCTAAAGCGAGGTTACGTATGCACGAAGAAAATATCATGACAAATCGACAAAAACAAGCGTTAAAAACCAGGAAAAAAATCTATGATACGGCTATAAGGCTGCTGAAGGAATATGGATTAGAAAAGCTTACAATTAATAAGATCTGTAAAGAAGCAGGTGTTTCGGTAGGTTCTTTCTACTATTATTTTAAGTCTCTCGACTTCGTTGTGGTTGAATCTTACAAGATAGTTGATCAACAATTCCAAAAAATCAGTGACGAAAATAAATTATGCGGAACTGCCTGCGAGAAGGTGCTTCAACTCGTTCGGTATCAGACTGCTTATGCGGTGAATATGGGCATTGAACTTGTAACACAGATGTATAAGAGTCAGATCAGTATCGGAAATGATTATTTTGGCTCATGGGATCGACCATTACCCAAATTATATATTGAAACGATAAAAGACGGACAGAAAACCGGTGAGCTTAGAAGTGACTATACGTCGGAATCTATGGCACGAGAAATCATCATTATGGTTAGGGGCTATATCTACGATTGGTGTATTCATAACGGCAATTACAACTTATCGGAAAGTGCCGAAGCCTCAGCCGAAAAACTCTTGGCATTCTACACAAATTAACATACCCCATATCTTAAGGTCATCATGGCTTTTAGATATAGAAATGACTCACCCCGCTAAAGCGGGGTGAGTCATTTCTATGTCATGGCTGGATATACACTTCAAACATTGTACATTTTTTGAATCGATCTCTGAATAAAATCGGAATATCGCAAGCCTGACCCCTTCCTTGCATATAATCAGGGGCATATGGAAGACTAAGGACTAAGTATTCAAAATAACCGACAGGAGGAGTTAAATGTCAAACTTCGATATCAAACAATCATATAAAAAAAGTGCCGAAAGAATGAGTGGGGATCAAAAAACGCTCGGTTCCCAGCTGACAAAAGGTGATTTCAATGACCCGGACTTACATGAAGATATTCATGAAACGATAAAAATTGATTATGAAAATATTGAAAACTCACCTTCAATGGAGACCGTCCATCAATGGCAAAGAGAGCATATTCAAAAGGGTGACCAGTCCAAAGAGGGCTATCCTCTTAATGTCATCATTGACCCTGCCATGAGGGAAATGTATCAGGTTACGCATAATGCAGGAATGACAAACGTTTTCGACCGGTTCAGCGAGCAGCAGCCAATCCAATGTAAATTCTGTATTGAAGGTCTATCCTGTCAATTATGTGCCAACGGGCCTTGCCGGATAAGTCCAAAAGCGCCAAGAGGTGTCTGCGGCGTTGACGCCCATACGATGGTTGCCAGAAATTTTGTATACAGGCATGTGACCATAGGCACTTCGGCAAACATCTTTCATGCTCATCAAGCGGCAAGAACATTAAAAGCGGCCGGTGAATATCCCGAAAGCGGGTTGCAGATTAGAGATGCCGAAAAACTTAAAAAATTTGCAGACATGGCCGGACTGGATGCAAATAAACCTATTAACCAGTTAGCGGCAGATTTTGCTCAATGGGCTATTGATGATATGCACAGCCCCTATCACCTTCCTTCTAAATCTGTTGAAGCTTTTGCGCCGGCCAAACGCAAAGACCTTTGGCACAAACTTGGGCTATTCCCGGGAGGTGGATACAGTGAAGTCGCTTACGCTCAAACCACCTGCATGACCAATTTCAGATCAGACCCGGTCGAATTTCTGCTCAATAGTGTTCGATTAGGAATCGCCAACGAATATCAAGGCCTGTTTCTGCTGGATATTATCCAGGAAATCCTGATGGGAACACAGAAAATTGAAATGCAGAAACAGAATATGGGACTGTTGAAACAAAATATGATCAATATCATTACCAATGGACACATGCCGCTGCTGGCACATATCGCCATCGATTTGGCTTCCTCGGACGAGTGGCAGCAAAAAGCCAAAGACGCAGGTGCGGAGGGTATGCAGATTTTAGGTCATCTTTGCGAAGGTCAACAGCTGCTCGGCTACAGTGGAATGCAAAAACAGAAAGCGTTTGCGGGTCAGGAAGGAGAGTGGTTATCGGAGGAATATCTGCTCGCCACAGGTGTCGTCGATTTATTCATGTTTGACTACAACTGTACCGTACCAACTTTGCCCATCTATGCAAAACGTTTTGGAACCAAACTTTTAAGTACACATCCGGTGATTAAATTACAAGGAGTCGAAACGCTTGACTTCGTTCCGGAAAAAATGAAGGAACAGGCTGTAAAAGTTCTTGAAAAGGCTATCGAGGCCTTTAAAAAACGAAAAGCTGAAAACAGAAACGTATATATCCCTCCGCAAACATCCGATTGTATGGTTGGATTCAGTACGGAATCTGTAAAGGAAGCACTTGGAGGAAGCTTTCAGCCTCTCATCGATCAAATAGCGAATGGAAATATTAGGGGAATTGCAACCATCGTTGGATGTACCACAGCGAGATATGGACAAGGCGGCAGCAACATATTCAAGATTACAAAAGGTCTAATTGAAAACAATATTTTGGTTCTATCCGGCGGATGTACTTCCAGCGTAATGGAATACACCGGACTCACCAATCCCAAGGCAGCAGATGAAGCCGGAGAAGGGCTTAAGGCTGTTTGCAAGCTGCTTGGCATACCACCCGTGTTAAACTACGGGGCCTGTGTAGATATAGGCAAGATGACTCAAACCGCCAAAGAAATCGCAGATGCGCTCAATGTGGATACAGATAAGCTGCCATTGGTCATTGGGGCGCCTGAATATTTGGAACAAAAAGCTGTGGCTGACGCTTGTACCGCCGTGGCGCTGGGGTGGTTGGTGCATGTTGCACCGGTTCCGTCCATCACAGGCAGCGATACGGTGGTTAAGACACTTACGGAAACGACCGAGACATTAGGTCTTGGAAAAGTGGTTGTTGAATTGGATGCGGAAAAAACCATTCAAATCTATGTTGACCATATTGAGAAAAAGCGTAAAGAATTGGGGCTAAATTAAAAGGGTTCGCATTTAATACGTGCCTTGAGGCTGTATTAGATATGCTGTTCTAATACAGCCGGGCATATTTCGTCAATACGTCAATTCTAAATTTTCCCCAGAGACTTTTAACCCTCTGTTTTTGATCAACAAATCTTCGATGCCCTCAATGGGCATAGGCTCGCTAAACAGATAGCCCTGATATTCGTCACATCCGACGTTATTTAAAAATTCCAGCTGTTCTATTGTTTCCACACCCTCGGATATGACTTTGATATTCAGTGATTTTGCCATTGTAATCGCTGCTTTAATAAGGGATTCGTCCCTTTTATCCTTCGTGATGCCGTCAATAAACGCCTTATCGATTTTTAAGGCATCAATCGGAAAGGTTTTCAAATAACTTAACGAAGAATAACCGGTTCCAAAATCGTCAAGGGATATTTTGATCCCTTTTTTCTTCAATTTATCAAAAATATCATAGGCATATTCCATATCTTCCATCGTCGCTGTTTCCGTAACCTCTATACTGAGATATGAAATGTCAACACCTGTGCTATGCAATATAGCGTCCAAATTGCAAATAAAATCACTGCTGTTAAAGAGTGCTGCTGAGATATTGACCGTGATATTGATTGGTTCAAACCCCTGGTTGGTCCACTCTCTAATTTGCAGACAAGCCAGCTTTAATACATACTCGTCTATTTCCTTAATCAGTCCTGTTTCTTCCGCAATCGATATAAAATAGTTGGGATAGACCAATCCCAGTCTCGGATGGTTCCATCTTGCCAATGCTTCTACGCCCGTAATTTCGCCTGTTTCAACCCTAACCTTGGGCTGATAGTGAAGGATAAATTCCCCTCTTGCCAACCCTTCCCTGATGTTTTCCGCTTTTTCCAGACGTTCCCCTGCTTTTTCCTTCATGACCTCCGTATAAAATTGATAGCTGTTTGGCCCCTTCTCTTTTGACATATACATTGCAATTTCAGCATTCTTAAATAGGGTTTCGGCATCTTCTCCGTCTTCAGGAAAAACTGAAGCCCCTATACTGCAAGTACTGTGAATAGATTTTTCTATTAACATGAAGGGTACTTTAAAAAGCGCTATACTCCTTTGCGCTATATATTCAATTTCTTCCAAATACTCAATATCATTCAATATAATAATAAATTCATCTCCGCCTAAATGAGCGATCGTGTCCTCTTTTCTGAGGATACTCCTTAACCGGTTAGTCGCCTTCTTTAAAAGGTTGTTACCGATATTATGACCTAATGCATCGTTGACTAACTTGAATTTATCCAAATTAATCAGTAATATGCCTGCTTTACGATTATTTTTTGAGGCTTCCCTAATAGCCGAAAGCAAATGCTGTTTTATAATCCGTCTGTTAGGCAAATCTGTCAACGGGTCTTTAAAGGCCATACGTCTTAATTTTCCCTTTAATGCTTCTTTTTTTTCCACAACCTTATAAAAACCATAACCAATCAGTAATATGCCTAACCCCAGAAAGGCATCTTCAAATACATAATCAACCCAACGCCAAAATGAAATGGCCCCTATTTCGTCAAGCGTATCGGTCAATAAAGAAATGGTGAGTAAACCCCATCCGATATTTAAATATTTGATTTTAAGTTCAAGAGAAATAACCAGACAAAGCATAGCCAACACTGTACAAATTCCCCGTATCATAAAATCCGGGTTATCAATTCTCAGATTGCCGGTGATCGATAGAATATTTGATGATAAAAATAATATTATCAGGGTGCCGGTAAATAGGATTGTCAATAACTTTCGTAAAATTCTTTTATTCATCGTATTCTGTGTCTCCAAATAAAGATTTTAATGCGGTCATTTTCTGCGTAATCATTTGCCATATTTTTTAATGTATTATATAATTCTACAGATTTCTGTAAAATCCTCTTTATATAGAAAATTCTTTTTGTAAATTTTTTTTAACAAGGGATGTTTTTAGATAAAAGCGGTATGGTTACTCCAATAACGGTTTAGTAGAGCGCTCGGTACGAAGGGGCTCTTGTTTGACTTTTGGCTTGTAAGTCGTATAAAGTACCGAAAACAAAATAAATATAAACCCCACTATCGTTTTGATCCCGTCCGGTCTTTCACCTATAAAGACAAATCCCAGCAATAGCGCTGTTAAGGGTTCAAAGGTATAAAGCAGTACCGCTTTTTCCGGCCTTACGAATTTTATGGCCGTACTTTGTATAAAAATAGTCGTCACCGCCACAAAAATACTCGCTGCTATCAGCAACGGAAATATAGGGGTCTTCAGCTTTTGAAACGCAATCCACCGCATTTCGAAACATCCGGCCATTATGAAAAACACAACAGTGGTGGTCACATAATAGATGAATGTAAAATGCTTAGGATGAACTTTTTTCGAATTCAATCTAAGCCCGGCAATATGCAAGGAGAAAAATACGGCATTCCCCAATGCAAGCAGGTCGCCTATGTTTAACCGAAAGGTTTCAAAATCGCATATCAGCAGAAACAGACCGCATAAGGCTATCACCGCACTGATCATTATTTTGCATTCGGGCAGCTTTTTTTCCACCAACGCCATAATCAGAGGGGTAATAATCAGAGACATTTGTACAATAAACGCGGTATTTGAACTGCCGGTGTATTGGAGCGCAAGCATACAAAATGTGTTGCTCAATATGGAAAAGAGGCTGATCATTACACTTGGTACTACAGCCTTTTTATCAATAGTTCTTATAGAACGGCGGCATAGGATCATCGTCGCAGTCAAACCGCCCAAGGAACAAAGAAACAATATCGTGAACCGCGGTAAATATCCCAGCAGCATTTTAGACCACACATAAGAGGAGCCCCATAAAACCGCATTCACAAAAAGGAAAAGCTGTGCATTGCTTTTTTTGATGATTCCCATTTTATCATCTCCCATCCTGTCAAGTAGTATTGGTAAGTCACGAGCCGGTTAAAGGACGTTTCAAAAACGTTAAATTTTTCACTATAGGACATAGGTGAGTCAGATCATATATTTATTGAAACAGCCTTTATCCCTTTTACATATTGCATAATACTATTATACGCAAACCATTTACAAAGTTTATTGCAAATAATGCTTGAAACTTTGCAAAAAGTGCTATAGAATGTAGGAGGGTGATGCCGTGAAAAACGATTTAAAGACTTTAAATGTTAAAAGAGGGTATCTGACAGAAGATTTCAAGTTTTTCCACTTGAAAGATCAAAAAAATATGGCGTTTGAATCCCATTACCATGATTTTAATAAAATGCTTATTTTCATCTCCGGTAAAGTGACCTATTTGATTGAAGGTAAGGCGTATAAATTAAAGCCATGGGATATTATCCTGGTAAGCCATAAAGAAATACACAAACCTATTATTGAGCCTGTGGAGCCCTACGAGCGAATAGTGATTTGGGTCAATCCTGCATTTTTAGAGAAACACAGCAGCAGTGAAAGCGATTTATCCACATACTTTGCACTGGCTTCACAGCGGCAGCACAATTTACTGCGCTTAAGACCTGAATCGCTTGGGCTTATACGGGTGATTCTTTCACAACTGGAAGAAGCTTGCCAAAGTCGAAAGTTCGGCAGTCGTATTCTTAAAAATTCGCTGTTTATGCAGTTTGCCGTTTATCTGAATAGGGAATTTTTAGAAAGCAGCAAAAACAATACGTTAAACGATATTGAATATGACGAGAATATTGGCAGAATTATAACCTTTATCAACGAAAACCTTGAGAAGGATTTATCCATCGGTCGTCTTTCATCCCGGTTTTACATCAGTAAATACTATCTTATGCACAAGTTTAAAAAACAGACCGGCTATTCGGTTCACAATTATATACTGCAGAAAAGACTTTTGATGGCAAATACCCTGGTCAAAACTGGAAAGCCTGCCATGGAAGTGAGTATTGAATGCGGCTTTGGTGACTATTCTAACTTTGTAAGGGCATTTAAAAAAATGTTTGGTCTTTCGCCCAGAAACTACTACAAAAATTTGCTGCAGTTTGAAAAAACATCTCCTGCGGACAAACATTTTTAATGAATAAACAGGGGCGCTTTTTGATAATCCTTTACCGGAAACGGTATCAAAAGCGCCCTGCCTCGGGGTATCTATTAAAGATAAAATGGTTGAGCGTTGAGAATGAGCTTACTTACCCTCACAATATCTTGCTAATGCCTCTTCCCTCTGTCACGCTGACAGACTCTAAAACAGACTTTATGATTTATCCTGTATCGAGGTGCTAGATATAATCTTTATGCTGCACTTTATAAAGATTTGCATAAACACCGCCGGACGCCATCAGCCGTTCATGTGTGCCTCGCTCCCGTATCCCTTCTTCATCGATTACAATAATCTCATTTGCATTTTTAATCGT
>JAKSBV010000189.1 GCA_022360955.1 Bacillota bacterium | reverse complement strand
TCTGCCATAATGAAAAAGATACAAAAACAAAACCCATAAGTCTCATCCATTTATCTTAGATGCTGATTCTTATGGGTTTGCCTTTTTTTTATTCAGGCTTCCTGAAAAACACTATTTTCCCACAGCCCCTTTAACTAAAATTCAACAAAATATACAATTAATATTTAAATCCCCGCTCCAAACACCCGTCTCCCAACATCAAACTATTTAATATCAATGACTTCCCAATTTTTCATTAAGTAATCCGCCCCTGAAAATACCGTAAACACCACAGCTATAAACATCGAAATTTTATCAAAGGGAAATCCAAATAAACTAAAGGGAAAATTATTAATTAATAGGGCCACAATCGCAACAACCTGCGTAATGGTTTTAACTTTCCCCCACATGCTGGCCGCAATTGCAATACCTTCCGACACCGCTATAACCCTCAAACTGGTGACAACAAATTCTCTGCCGATAATGATCATCGCAACCCATGAAGACAGTTGATTTAATTCCACTAACGAAATTAAAGCAGCAGTCACCAGCAGCTTATCGGCAAGGGGGTCCACAAATTTCCCAAAATTCGTAACCTGTTTTCGTTTGCGTGCAACATATCCGTCTAAGCCGTCCGTAATAGCCGCCAGTATAAAAATAGCTACTGCAATATAAGCACCATAAGGAAATTGCGTAAGTAGAAAAAACATAAAAATAGGAACAAGAAAAATTCTAAACATTGTAATTTTATTAGCAAGATTCATTTAAGCACTCCCCTATTAAGTCATATTCTTCCGCTTTTGTGATCACAACGTCCACAAAAGTACCGGGCTGCAAGTCATGGTTAGCGGTAAAAAATACTTTCCCGTCTATATCTATTGAATCGGCACAGGTTCTCCCATAAAATCGTCTTGATTTTTGATTATAGCCCTCTACCAACACCTCAAATCGACGGTTCACTTTATCCCCATTCATAGCCCTTGAAACGCTGCTTTGCAGATTCATAAGCTTCTCATACCGAATTTGTTTCTGTGCATCGCTCACCTGTTCTTCAAATTGCGCCGCCGGCGTATCCTCCTCTTGAGAATACTTAAAAACGCCCATTTTGTCAAACCTAATATACCGGACAAAGGCCTCAAGATCCTCAAAATGCTCATCGGTTTCACCTGGAAAACCTACAATGATGGACGTTCGGACGGACACTTCGGGAATTTTGTTTCTAATCTTATGTATTAACATCCTTAGTTTTTCGCCGGTTGTCTTACGACCCATTCTTTTTAAAATGTAGTCATGGCTATGCTGGATCGGAATGTCAAGATATTTACATATCTTAGGCTGGGCAGCAATCGTATCAATCAGTGCATCGGTAATATTTTCCGGATAACAATAATGCAGTCTAATCCATTTAATCCCTTCAATTACACAAAGTTCGTTTAATAAGTCACCAAGTTTGTATTCACCGTATAAATCAATGCCGTACCGTGTGGTATCCTGGGCAATGATTATCAATTCTTTTACACCCTTTGCCGCTAATCGTTTGGCCTCCGCTGTGATATTTCCAATTGTTCTGCTGCGGTATTTCCCTCTCAAGGCCGGAATAATACAATACGTACAGCGATTATCACACCCATCCGCTATTTTTAAATAGGCTGTATATCGAGGTGTGCTCTGTATGCGTGGCAATCCTTCATCGGGCGTATAATGCGGATTCCCGTATTTTTGCACTTTGATTCCCGTAAATGCATCGTTAATGACTCGAACAATCTCATGATAATGACCTGTTCCCACAACGGCATCCACTTCCGGCATTTCTTTCAAAATCTCGTCTTTATATCTTTCCGCCATACAACCGGTCACCACCAGCAGCTTACACTTTCCGGCCTCTTTATACTGCGCCAATTCCAAAATATTGTCTATGGATTCCTGTTTGGCCGATTCTATAAATCCGCAAGTATTTACAATCAATACATCAGCCAGTTGTTCATTATTTGTAATGGCAAAACCTTCTTGATCCAGTAATCCCAACATTGTCTCCGTATCAACCAGATTCTTGGCACAGCCAAGGGAGACGACCCCAATATGATATTTCATCTTATTCCTTCTTCCTAAAATAATACGTTGTGCCCGTTAAAATAGACCAATTTTTTATACTATTGCGGTAAACACAACAGGTTAAGACATTCTCTTTACTAGAGAATTGTACCATACATTTGCGTATTTAAGCAACCTATGTATAAATAAAGGGGTATATTATATCTATTCCTTTTCCAAAAGGATTTCCTCAATCATTTCATTAATGACTTTCAAACAATAGCCCCTGCGGATGAAATAATTTCTCACTCTATTCAGGCCCTTTTCATCCGGTACTTTCATCCTGCTTAGCTTTTTTTGCAGGAGCGGTTTTAAAGCCCTTCGCTCATCAAATGCAACACCGGCCAGCTGCCGGTCTATCATATCCTGGCAGATGCCTTTGGCCTGTAATTCCAGGACGATTCTATGAAGGCCAAAATTTTTTATATGTATCGCATCTTTGATATATTTCGCAGCATATTGGGGATCATCTATATACTGCAGCTGCTTTAAATGCCCGATTACTTCTTCTATAACCGGTTCGTCGAATCCCTGCTGCTCCAACCTTTTAGCAACTTGAAATGCCGTTCGCATGCTGTAGGATATATACTTGATCGCCTGTTTTTTCGCCTTAGCAACATTGCACAACCGATTGATGCGTTCTATTTCCTGTTTCGTAATATCTTGACCGACATATAAATTTAACTTAAACCAATCCTCTTCATCTATACCAAAACAATAGCTTCCATCAACGAAAACCGATCTTCTGTCAGGGTTCTTTTTTTGTATTTCAACGGAAGTAATCTTCATCCATGCATGCCTCCTCTATAAATCTGGTAAAGGCCACACCCAAAAGGACATCGGGAGCATTTCCGAGGATCGCCGGCAAGCGCACCCACGAATGCTTTGTCCTTTTTGATATCATAAATACAGCCCCTTTGCAAAAACACAAAGAGGCTCACATTATACGCTGGTACTGTCTTACTTAACGATTTCATCTTCTTTATCTTCAGTCGGCTCTGCACTTTTTAGAAAAGCAAGATCAAATTTCTCACGAATCTTATTTTCAATTTCTTGTGCCAGCTCGGGGTTTTCCACTAGAAACTGTTTTGAATTTTCTCTCCCTTGGCCCAGTCTGACATCTCCATAGGCATACCAAGCACCGCTTTTGTTAACAACATCTATTTTTACCCCGGTATCCAAAATATTTCCCTCTTTTGAAATACCTTCACCGTACATAATATCAAATTCCGCTTGCTTAAAGGGCGGAGCCACTTTATTTTTGACGACTTTAACCCTCGTCCTGTTTCCGATCATTTCATTTCCCTGCTTCAACGTTTCAATTCTTCTGACATCCAGGCGAACCGAAGCATAGAACTTTAAGGCCCGTCCACCCGGGGTTGTTTCGGGATTACCGAACATAACACCGACTTTTTCCCTTAACTGGTTGATAAAAACCGCTGTGGTTTTTGATTTGCTAATGACACCTGCAAGCTTCCTAAGCGCTTGAGACATAAGCCTTGCCTGCAAACCCACATGCGCATCTCCCATTTCACCGTCAATTTCAGCTTTCGGCACCAATGCTGCAACAGAGTCAATGACGATTACATCCATTGCACCGCTTCTTACCAGAGCCTCCGCAATCTCCAAGGCTTGTTCTCCGGTATCCGGCTGTGCAACAATAAGACTATCGATATCAACCCCAAGCTTTTGGGCATATACAGGATCAAGGGCATGCTCCGCATCTATAAACGCGGCTTCACCGCCGGCTTTTTGGGCTTCTGCCACTATATGCAGCGCAACAGTGGTTTTACCCGAAGATTCGGGGCCGTAAACTTCCACAATCCTGCCTCTGGGAACGCCGCCGATTCCCAATGCAATATCCAGGCTTAATGCACCGGTAGATATCGCATCAATATTAACATGCTTAGTTTCTCCCAATTTCATCACGGCACCTTTACCAAACTGTTTCTCAATTTGGTTAAGGGCCATTTCCAACGCCTTTTTCTTTTCTAACATTTGTCATTCCCGCCTTTATTAGTTAGTTGACAGTTGACAGTCGACAGCGGACAGCTAAAAAGCTTCATTCCATTCCATCCGCCGCTCACTCAATCAACCACATTTGTATACACTTTAATCGCCCAAAGAACATATGTTCTTATTACTAGTATCTATTTTAATGTATTTGCGCGTAAATGTCAAGGAAGAATGTAAAAAATTTCTTTAAACTCTTTGAGGGATGAACACTGAGGGTCGAGAGTATATCACTCCCATTCACATATTTTGCCCCTGCTTCCCCCCCGTACCTCACCATACCCCCCCAAACCTAATTCTTCATTATTACTAACCTTCGGGTGTATTTAGTGGAGGTGAAGAAATTTATGGAAATGACCTTATGGAAAGGCTTAGAGCCTGTTAGTGCCGCAGAGGGGGTAAGCAGCAACTGTTTGAGCGATAGCGAGTTTTGCTGCGGCCCGACGCAAGCTTACAGGCTCTTTGCCTTGGAATATCAGTTATTGGAGTAATTTTCTTC
>JAKSBV010000086.1 GCA_022360955.1 Bacillota bacterium | reverse complement strand
TAGCTATCCTCATTTATCACTTCCCTGGCTGCTACAATTTTCACATCATAACCACTTCTATATTCTTCTCCTCCACAGGACAACAGATAGCTTACTTCTGTATCAAAGAAGGTATTATGCTAAAGCACCAAACTCCTCGCCGTAAAAAACCTCTTGAATCTGATTTCTTTATACTTTCAAGTATTAAATCAGGAATATCATCTTCAGAGGTTATTTTAACAAATTTACTGGCAAGGATTCTAGATTGAATCATATTATTTAACAATAAGAAAGCTATTAGAATAATTATAATTACAATAAAAGGTATTGGTACTGTTTTTTTATATGACTTTTTAAACATACATTACCATCTCCTAATTAAGCCTACATTATAAATAGATCAAGAGTCCCTTTCATAAAAGACGAGCATAAGGATTAACAAAGCACACCAGAACTCATGCAATGCTGTTATGCTCTTATCATATACCGCTAAAGTATATCTTCAATATTTAAATTTGCCCCTTTTAGTGATACAGATTGAACACCTCTTCCATCAACTAACTCATACCAACTCTCATTGGTAATCAGGTTTTGGAAAAGACGCTGATCTAAGTTTTGCTTTCCTATAAAAACTTTATCTACTTCTGTTGCTCCATTAGGATGAACTATACTAGTCGGTCTGGGGTCAATATTATATGCTGAAACCATTAACGGAAAATCATTATCATCAACTGTCATGTTCCACCAACTTATTACTTGCCCCTTTTCGTTTTTTACTTTAGGTCTGTACTGCTTAAATAGGACACCATGCTTTTTAATCAATTCTTCTTCCCTTTTTATATCCTGAGCGTTGCTTTCCAGTACAACATCACACCAGTCTGGCGGTGATTCAATCCATTTTTTCTGGCGTTTTACAAATAATCCGTAGCCAGTTAAATACATGAGCCACTTTGGAAAAGCCATACTCTTTTCTGGAACAATTAATTCTAAATATGGGCCTTTTTCAAACCACAAAATAGCATGAAAAGCAGTCTCCAAATTTCCAGGCACATGAATCAGAAAACCTGCATCTCTTAACTTCTCTACTGCCTCT
>JAKSBV010000283.1 GCA_022360955.1 Bacillota bacterium | reverse complement strand
GCTGTAGGGTCGCCCATTGGCAAGATCCAGATCGAGGACGATTTTGAGCCTCATTTTGAGGTATTTAAGCATACTGTAGAGATTGCAAAAATACTGGAGACCCGATACATCCGTCTCTTTAGTTTCTTTATGGATGTGACCAAGGCTGAAAGCTATAGAGATGAGGTCATGCGTCGGATGAAGGCATTTTGCGACTATGTGGAGGGATCAGATATCATCCTCCTCCATGAGAATGAAAAGGAAATCTACGGCGATATCCCTGAGCGTTGTCTGGATATCTACGAGACCATGCAGTCTGACAACTTGAGGCTGATCTTTGATCCGGCGAACTTCATACAGTGTGGGGTGGAGACTTACCCCGCTGCCTATTATATGCTCAAAGATCATGTGGTCTATCTCCATATCAAGGATGCGCTCAAAGAGAGTGGCAAGGTAGTGCCATCGGGCTTTGGCGATGGTCATATCTCTGACATCCTCGCTGAATTGGTGCGTAAAGGCTATGTTGGCTTTCTATCATTGGAGCCCCATCTCGGGCATTTTGAGGGCTTTGATGAGCTGGAGGGCGACGATGGCTTGGACTTTGAGGAAAAGAGTGATGCCGGCAAATTTAAGTTGGCAGTAGATAGCTTGAGAGCGATATTACGAGAGGTACAGAATGGATAAAGTGCGGATCGGAGTCGTTGGCATAGGCAACATGGGCACAAGCCATGCTAAAAATTTGTATGAGAGTAAAGTGAATAACGCCGTACTGACAGCGGTGTGCGATATCAAAGAGAGCCGCCTCCGATGGGCGAAAACCTATTTTAAAGGTGAGGTTGAGGTTTTTGACTCTTTTGAAGCTATCATCCATAGCCGAGAGGTAGATGCTCTCATCATCGCCACACCCCATTATAATCATCCATCCATGGGCATGGAGACTTTAAAGGCAGGGCTGCATGTGCTGGTGGAGAAACCAATCGGTGTCTATACCAAGGCTGTTGAGGAGCTCAATGTAGTAGCCGAGAAATCGGATAAGATCTTTACCATCATGTATAATCAGCGTACCAATCCTATCTACCAGAGGGTGCGTAAACTCATCCAGGATGGTGAGATTGGCGAGATTACGCGGGTCAATTGGGTGATCACCGACTGGTATCGTACCCAGTATTACTACGATTCTGGCGGATGGCGCGCCACATGGAAGGGTGAGGGTGGCGGTGTCCTGCTTAACCAATGCCCCCATCAACTGGACTTGGTGCAATGGCTCTGTGGCATGCCTAAGCGGATTCGAGGATTCTGCGATTATGGAAAATACCACCAAATCGAGGTGGAGGACGACGTGACTGCCTTTTTCCAGTATGAAAACGGTGCTACCGGCACCTTCATAACCTGTACAGGCGAAGCTCCAGGAACCAACCGATTGGAGATATCCGGTGACAAGGGCAAGCTGGTGGTAGAAAAGGATGGCTTGTTATTCTATCGCAATGTGGTCAAGACCAGTGAGCACTGTGCCAATGCCACTGTGGGATTTGAGATGCCGGAGAACTGGGTGTGCAAGATACCGGTGGAAGGAGAGAGCCCTGAACATGTGGGCATCATGCAATCCTTTGTGGATGCAATCCTCCATGGCAAAGAACAGTTAGCGCTGGGTATCGAGGGTATCCGTGGTCTCACAATATCAAACGCCATCCATCTGTCATCATGGCTGGACGATTGGGTGACATTGCCTATTAATTCCCATAAATTCCACACCATGCTGCAGGACAAGATCAAGCATTCCATGGCAAAAGAGAGTACTGAGGATGTGGTGTTGGATGTGCAGGGAAGTCATTAGGAGGATGCTTTGAATGCAGGATTTCTGGTAGCTGTTATAGGCTGCGGCACCATATCGGATCAGCATCT
>JAKSBV010000290.1 GCA_022360955.1 Bacillota bacterium | reverse complement strand
CAGATTCATTAATGATATTAAATAAATAAAATGCAGGATCTGAAATCATAAGACGTGGGTAAGAATCAATTATGCTCATAGCCCCCAAAAAGACAAAAAATAATATTCCCCAGGAATTAAAAGAGAATTTCCTACAACAATCCATTGTTCTTTTAGCAAAACCATAAATTCTTTTGTTAGGAGAATTCTCAAACATAACTTTTCAAAATAATTTAAAATCGGATTTTCTTAGCAATTGATTTGGGCAAAATTCTACTGTTTATAAAATACTGATCACTTTTTTCAGTTAATAAAAACTGACCTTCTTCCCGGATTAACAAACCATGGATGATCGTATCATCATTTTTCAGGACCTTGTTCCTAATTGAAAGAATTATTTTTTCATCATTGGTTTTTGTTTCGAATGTAAATTCTACTAATGCCTTATTTCCGTCAAATGCTTTTATATGCCGATGAATGTCTGAATAAAAATAATTGGTAGTCGAATTATCTATTTTATTCTTTTGAATTAATTCAATATTCGCTCTCATTCGCCCGTCTCTCATATAGTCTTCTACCCAAAAACTCACATAAAATTTTCTGCCGGATTTTACGCCATCCAAGCTTTTATCATATAGTGTCACCCAAGCCTTGTAAGGGATCTTTTCAATCTTTTCGTAATTTGAAAAATCAACATACAAATTGCTATTTGACACCCAGCACTCGCCTGACTTAACAAATTCATTTTGAGTCAATTTCGTGAAGACTTCGTGTTTATATAAGTCTGGAAGGGCTTTTATATCTTGAACTTCTAATCGCTCTAATATAAACTTTTCATTTTCATATAACAAAGTTGCTGCATTAGCAATACGTTGTTCATCTTCATTTAAATATGCTGATTTATTTATTAAAAGAAGAAATGGTTTATCATTTGGAAGCTGATCCAATACATTACTATAGTTTAAAGGTTCAGTGGTCAAATGATAATTTAAATAAGTTTGTTCAATGGAAGTACGACTAAGGATTACACCATTAGTAGGTAAGCCTGTTTTTAAAGATAAGTTCATTGTTAATTCAGCAGTTCCGTTCTTACTATCAATCCAAATGTTTTCTGAACCTACATGAAAATAAGGCAATGGAAATATAGCCTGAAAATCATCTGGATTAATGCTTTTTGCCCACTCATTTATTTTAGTTAGATTCGATTTATCTTCCAGCATCAAATTCCTATTTGCTAAACGAGAAATTCCATTTGAAATATTACAAAAATCATCGAAGAGCAAAAAGGAAACTGCCAGTACAGTAATTACGATCCATTTAGGTTTTGCTTTTTCCACTAGAACTTTTTTATAAAGCCAATAAAAAAGAACGATGTTGAGCATATAGAAGAAAACCCAACTAAAACGTGCCAATGCCCTTAACTGGCGGATTGGTCCCAACCAATCCGCAAGACCCTCTAACCCCAAAATAAAAGGGATGCCGAATGAAAAAAGTAAAGCAGCAAATGAAGCCCAAAATAACTGATTAAGAATTGATGAATCGCTGACCTTCCAAAAAACGTTGAACCCAACAGCTTTCTTAATAAAATTAAACAAACCATATAAAAATGCGCTTAAGCCTGCAACACCAACAAATGCCAACGACTCCCATTGAATATGTCTAAAAACTGTTATATACCTGGGAACAAAATCATATGGAAAAGCACTTGGAAGTAAAATACCTACTGGGTGAGCTTTATAAACAAAAAAACCGTAAGGCAATGCTGTTCGATCAACCACTGAATCATTCATACTTATGATTAGCTGAATAATGACAACAGGCAAAACAAACTGAACTAAAAACGAAACAAAACCATTGAAATAAGCTTTGAGCATATTTCGTTTCTTCCAGACATAATTAAACCAGTAAAATCCGATCATGAAACCATAAAAACCGACAAAATACAGATGGGTTCCGGCTGCTAAAAAAGTTACAAGTGCCATCTGTAAACTTATTTTCCATGACGGTTTTTTATCGTATCTTATTAACAAATAAATCATCCACGGGATCCAAAAGAGATATGACAATGAGAAATGCCCCCCCATTCTGGCAATCTGAGGAGATAGCATGCAAATACCAACTGCAACAATAGAAGAATACCTCCAGCTTAATCCCAACTCAGAAAAAATCAGGTATAAAATGATTGCTGCCGCCAGTATTGCTAAGATCATTATCATATTGATAATCCCCACAACATGATCTGATAAATCAACAAAATGATTACTAACTAACTTTAATGAATTAACAATAAAAGGCTGGCTTCCTGTAAAAAAAACCATCTCGCCAAAAGGATAGTTCATCCCTTCCAAATGGGTCATGCCGGTATCATGCTGCATATGGTAAATTGCACCATAATAGGCTTTAAAACCATCTCCTTCAGTTGTGAAATAATAATTATTGGGATCAGAAATTATCTTTCCAAAAAAGATAAATATT
>JAKSBV010000228.1 GCA_022360955.1 Bacillota bacterium | reverse complement strand
TTTATGCACCAACGATGGCAGCCACATACCCTCATCTGCCTTAGATGACATTATAATTGTCAGGGTACAAATTACTAATAAAAACTTCTTCATTCTTTATTTAATATTTAAGATTAGTATCGTAAAAAGCACAAAGATAGATATATCTCTTTTTCAACAAATTGTTTTTATAACATGATATTATTTAAAACAATTATCCCATTTGTTTGCGGACTTGCTTTTTCATTACAAACAATTTTGATAAATAATATCATTATAATCTGTAAATGATTAACAGATCATTTAATATTGAGTTTTTGACAGCATGAAATAATTCTATCTTTGCTGAAAATTTTTAAGATAGAAAAATGAATTCTGGAAAAGTACGAGTACGTTTTGCTCCAAGTCCTACCGGGCCTTTGCATATGGGAGGTGTGCGAACAGCGCTGTTTAATTATTTATTTGCTAAAAAGCATGGTGGAGATTTTTTACTTCGAATAGAAGATACAGATCAAACACGTTATGTGCCAGGAGCTGAGAATTATATTATTGAAGCTTTAAAATGGTGCGGACTTAATCCAGAAGAAGGCCCAGGGATAGGTGGAGGCTTTGGATCATACCGGCAGAGCGAGCGTAAGGAAATTTACAAGCAATATGCTGATCAGTTGATCGAAAGTGGAAATGCATATTATGCATTTGATACTCCGGAAGAGTTGGATAAACTTCGTGCAGAAGCCGAAGCTAAAAAAGAGGTTTTCTCATATGATATGCATACCAGAGGTAAGCTGAGTAACTCTTTGGTGCTGTCAGAAGAAGAAGTGAATGGGAAAATTAGCTCAGGCGAACCATACATCATCCGGTTTAAAATGCCAGAGAATGCCGATGTTGTTGAGAAAGATCTTATTCGTGGCGAAGTGAAATTTAATACAGCTCAGCTTGACGATAAAGTTCTTTTTAAAGCTGATGGAATGCCAACCTATCATTTGGCTAATGTAGTTGATGATCATTTAATGCAGATTTCTCATGTAATTCGAGGGGAAGAGTGGTTGCCATCCATGCCTTTGCATATTTTACTTTATCAAGCATTGGGTTGGGGCGATAACAGACCGCAATTTGCTCATTTACCACTTATTTTAAAACCTACAGGAAAAGGGAAATTGAGTAAGCGGGATGGCGATAAAATGGGTTTCCCGGTTTTCCCATTGTTGTGGACTGATCCTAAGTCTGGAGATGTGTCCCGTGGCTATCGGGAAGATGGGTATTTTCCCGAAGCATTTGTTAATTTGCTTGCTTTGCTTGGTTGGAATGCCGGGACAGAACAGGAGTTTTTTAGCATGGATGAGCTAATTGATCAATTTAGTTTGG
>JAKSBV010000127.1 GCA_022360955.1 Bacillota bacterium | reverse complement strand
TTATATCAAAAACCGATCGGATGTGCAAAATTACATATTATATTGGGTGTATAAAATCTGGCTGAAGAAAATTATTCCAACAACTGATATTCCAAGGCTAAGAGCCTATAAGCTTGCGCCGGGCCGCAGCAAAACTCGCTATCGCTCAAACAGTTGCTGCTTCCTCCCTTTGCTGCACTAACAGGCTCTAAGCCTTTCCATAAGGTCATTTCCATAATGTTCTTCACCTACACTAGATACACCCATAGCTGAAGGTTGAGGGCTGAGCATTGATAAAATCTAGAAAGTCACTATGAATGCTTGCCCAATTTCTTTAACTTCCTTACCACCGTTGACTGGTTGACCCCCAGTATCTCTGCTACTTTATACGTGTTGCCGTAGGCCTTGTAGGCCTGGTGAATAATTTGCTTTTCCACTTCATCAATTGCTTCTCTCAGCGGCACAATATCATTGACAACGATTGTGCCTGACTGACATCCGTTTCTCGCACAGATATAAGGCGGAAAATCTTTACACATAACCATCGATTGTTTCGATGTCACCACGACCCTTTCAATGATATTTTGAAGCTCTCTGACATTCCCCGGCCAATAATATTTTCGTAAAACGGAAGGTACATCGGGTGAAAACTCTTTATTGCACTCATATTGTCGATTAAACACTTTCAGAAAATGATAGGCAAGAGGAATAATATCATCTTTGCGTTCTCTTAACGGCGGTATATAAATCGGGACGACATTCAGCCTGTAATATAAGTCACTTCTAAACTCGCCCTCTTTCACCATCTGTTGGAGATTTTTGTTCGTTGCCGCAACGATTCTAACGTTAACGGCTTTACTCGTGCCGGCTCCGATCCTGTTGACCTTCTTATCCTGTATCACCTGCAGCAATTTCACCTGCATGGATAAAGGCAAATCTCCTATCTCATCCAAAAAGATTGTGCCTCCGTCGGCCAGTTCAAAAAATCCTTTTTTGCCTTCCCTTTTAGCCCCGGTAAATGCACCGGATGCATATCCAAACAATTCCGACTCGATTAAATTTTCCGGAATGGCCCCACAATTCACTTTGATAAAGGGTCCGTTTTTCACCGAGCTTAAATGGTGAATAAACCTTGCAACAACATCTTTACCTACCCCGGTTTCACCCAGCAGCAATACCGTTGACTTATACTTCGCTGCCTGGGAAGCCAATTCTATGACCTCTCCAAACTCTATGCTGTTGGCAATAATACCTGCAAAATGACTGCCTGTCTTTTGATTATCGTTATGATAATTATATCTCAAGCGATTTAATTCTTCTATATCTCGGATATTAGTGACTACACCGGTAATCTCTCCGTTTCCGTCTATAATCGGGTTACCCGTAGCAATAAATTTTTTCCCGTTCTTCCCCTCCTGCAAAAAGGTAAGCCTTCTTTTCTCTCTAGCTGCCAGCATGGCGGCCGAAGGATAGATAACGCCCTGCTTTTCCAGCTCGCTTATATTGCAGGGAATCTCTTTGTCCTCCATATCAAACATCTTTTTCCATGCAGCATTCACCTTCTTGATATTGCCCAGTACATCACAAACCATTAATCCGTCATAGGAAGACTCAAAAATACCGTTTAACTGCTCGTTTAGTTCATTAATAGTTAAAAATCTTTGGGACAGGGCATCAAACAATTCGTTTTTTTTAGCAAGGAGATAGGGCATACACATTTCAACTTCCGCAATGCCCTGGTAGACCGCAATGGCTTTTTCTTTGCACGAATCATACCCGCAGGCCCCACAATTCAATTCGTCTTCCGGTTCCAGTTTGTCGATGCCGGCAAGTATTCTCTTTATGCTCGCTTCATCCGGTTCCGCAATAGGAGATCTGCTCTCGCTAAAATGCCTGGTTAAATCCACTTTAAGTTGATCCGTATACGCAATGCCCAACGGTGCATTCTCTTTTTGTTGTATAAAGTCCAGCAACATCTTTCTTTTGTCAAAAATAGACCCGTCGTTATCTATAAAAGCACCATCGATGCAGCCTCGACACATAAGCGTGTCACACATTTTCAGATCATAAAAGCTCTGTTCATGGTTGTTGAAATATTGCACCAATTCCATACAGTTTTGTATACCGTCACAGTTTAATAATCGATCGTGCGGGTAATCTTGGTCCAAATGGGCCATCAACCCTCCCGATAAAGGAATGCTTCTGCCTTTTGCCGATGCCCTATAGTACTTTATAGGTTCCCTATCCGGCACTTTCTTGTCATCGCTTTTATCCTTTTCATTCTTTCCGTTATCAATGAGCTGTTTCAGCTCCGGAAAGGTGATTACTTCATCAATACAACCTTCAAACTGTGCCTGTACGATTTCATCTTTTTTGGCCACACACGGACCCATAAAAACAATTGCAATCTCTTCATTTTTATACTTTTCTCGTATTATTCTGCCTGTCGCAACCATCGGCGAACACACCGGTATTAAATAATCAATCAAATGGGGATAATGTCTTTCAACCAGATTGACAAAGGCAAGGCATGCGGAACTAAGCATGGGTTTGTCCTCATGCATATTTATATACGCTGCCACGTAATCGATGACATATTCGGCACCGATTGCAGTTTCCCATACTTCATGAAATCCTAATGATTGCAGTTGACTTATAACTTCGCTTTCGGAGATTGGATAGAAACTGACTGCAAATGACGGGGCTATTAATGCTATGACTTTCTTTTTTCCGCTTAATAGCCGTTTTGTTGACAAGGCACCGTCCCGAACAATCTTTGCACCCCTTGAGCAGTATTTGATACAATTACCGCATTGTATGCATCGGGATTGAATAATCTGTGCTTTGCCATCTTTGATTTTTACCGCTTTTACAGGACAATTTCTTACGCATGAATAGCATTGACGGCATTTCGAACTGTCTGTAGTAATAATACCATCTGACATGTACTCATCTCCCACTCTTTACTTTTTCCTTATTATTATATTTCTACAAAGATGGGAGATTTCCTGCATGTCATATCTTTTTTTAATAAGCTTACTATCTATAGGACGGGACAAAGGCCTTCTCCTGTCCCATTTACCTTAATTTAATTCCTTATGGGTGCCGGTCACATGAAAAATAATCCATTCACAAATATTAGTCGCATGATCCGCCATTCTTTCCAGATATTTTACAATAAACATAAAACATGTACCTTGATAAACAAAATCAGTATTTTCCTGCATTAGTTTCTGTAATTCCAAAACAATGTCATCAAAATGCTTATCCACAATATCATCTTCGTCACAAACTTTTCTAGCCTTTTCTACATCTTTTTGTACATAACTCTCAGTGGTTTCCGTAATCATCTTTTTAACCTGTTCCGCCATGGCCGGAATATGTTCAATAGGCTTTTTGTAAGGCTCATTTGCAAGCTTTATGACATATTCACAAATATCCGCACAATGGTCGGCAATTCTCTCCAAATCGGTAATGATTTTCAACACGGATGTTATTAATCTTAAATCTCTGGCAATCGGCTGCTGCCTCGCAATAATCATCAAACACTCTGCTTCAATTGTTGCTTCAATCCTGTCAATAACATCATCACGATATATGACTTCTTCCGCCAATTTGACATCCTGGTTGATTAAAGCAGTAATGGTATCATCTATATACTGCTCGATCACACGTCCCATTTTCAATAAATCATTATGAAGATCTCCTAATTCTTTTTCCAGTTCATAACGCATCGGCATCCTGCTCATTCCTTTCTTGTTTATATAAATCTCTTATATACTTATTCACATCACTTACAAATTATTAACCGCGAACAGAGAAATAAACCCCGTCTTAGCTGTTCGCTTCAACTCCTATCTAAAAATTCCGTTCTCCAGGCTCCGAACCGGCTATTACCCAAATCTCCCGGTAATATAATCTTCCGTACGATCATCGTGAGGATTACTGAAAATTTTAACCGTTTTATCGTATTCTATGACTTCCCCGTGCAGGAAGAATGCCGTGTTATCGGAGATACGTCCGGCCTGCTGCATGTTATGGGTCACAATTACAATGGTGTAGTGTTCTTTTAATTCGGAAGCCAAGTCCTCAATTTTCAACGTTGAAATGGGGTCTAAGGCCGATGTCGGCTCATCCATTAAAAGAACTTCCGGCTCCACGGCCAAGGCCCTTGCAATACAAAGCCTCTGCTGCTGTCCCCCCGATAGTCCCAAGGCGTTCTTTTTCAGGCGGTCTTTTACTTCGTCCCAGATAGCCGCTGCCCGCAGACTCCTCTCCACAACATCGTCCAATACGGACTTTTTACGGATACCATGGGTTCTGGGCCCATAGGCGATATTGTCATATATGCTCATCGGAAAAGGGTTCGGCTTCTGAAACACCATGCCTACTTTTTTTCTCAATTTGATTACATCAACATCACCATATATATCCTGATCGTCCATCTTCACTTCTCCCGTGATTTGACATCCTTCGATCAAATCATTCATGCGGTTTAATGTCTTTAAAAAAGTAGATTTTCCGCAGCCGGAAGGGCCGATAAAAGCCGTAATCTCTTTTTCGGGTATATCCATATCAACGGATTTCAACGCTTGAAAATCGCCATAAAACAAGTCTAAATTCTTAATCGAAAACTTCGTATAGCTCATGTTTTTTTACTCCTTTCGTCCCACGGTACAAAATTTTTATATCTTTCTCAAACCGGTCAGGTTGCTCTCACTTGCAGCCGGCTGTCTTTAATGCTTTTTAAATACCATCACCATTCGATTTGCCATAAAATTGATCAATGCAACAACCACTACCAAGACCGTCGCGGTGGCATAGGCCTTTTCAAAGGATATTCCTTCGTAGACCAGCAAATACAAGTGTACGGAAAGCGTTCTGGCCGAATCCATAATGGCCGTAGGCATTCTCGGCACCGTGCCCGCTGTGAAATAGAGTGCTGCCGTCTCACCGACAATTCTGCCGATACTTAAAATGATTGCAGCCAAAATCCCGGGGATTGCACTGGGTAAAATTACTCTTGAAATAGTTCGAAGCTTGGAGGCACCTAAAGCCAAACTGCCTTCTTTAAAACCTATCGGAACGGCTTTCAAGGCCTCCTCCGTCGTACGCACAATCGTAGGAAGCACCATAATGCTCAGTGTGACGGCACCGGCAAGAATGGAAAATCCAAGTTTTAATAAATTCACAAAAAAGATCATGCCAAACATTCCGTAAATAATAGAAGGAATCCCAGCCAGTGTTTCCGTTGCGAATCGAATGGCCCTTACCACTTTTCCGGGTTTTGCATATTCTACCAAATAAATGGCGGCACATACACCTATGGGGGTCGATATGCCCACGGCCACTAAGACAACGGCAACTGTGCTCACAATCATGGGCAGGATGCCGCCTTCATGTCCTTTCGCAGCAGTACTTAAAAACTCCCAATTAATATGCCCTATCCCGTTCAGTAGGACATGGAGCAAAATCCATGCCAATACGCCGACCGTTACAAACGAAGATATCCAAATACACGTTGTTAGTAAATGATCTATAGTTTTTCGCATGCTAAATTTGCTGAAGAACTTTCCAAGCATCTTACAATTTAGTAAATGATCTATGGTTTTTCGCATGTTCACGTTATTCACCTGCCTTATAAGTAGATACATTCAGGATAATGTTTAACATCATGATAAATATAAATAATATTACACCGCTTCCAAATAACGCCTCCCTGTGCAGTCCGTAAGCATAGCCCATTTCTATGGCAATATTGGCCGTCAATGTACGTATAGGACCGGTCAATGCCTTAGGCATCATGGGGGCATTTCCTGCTACCAAAATAACTGCCATCGTCTCTCCTACCGCTCTCCCAATACCCAGTACGACTGCTGCCAGAATTCCTGACCGAGCGGCCGGCAAGATCACTTTAAAAATGGTCTGGATATGGGAAGCCCCCATAGCAAGAGAGCCTTCTTTGTAAGATTGGGGAACCGCTCTAATAGCCGCCTCCGAGATACTGACAACAGTAGGAAGAATCATAATGCCTAAAATAATACTGGCGGCCAGCAAACTATTACCGGCGGATACGTTAAGCTTATCTTCTATCAAAGGAACAATAATCACTAACCCAAAAAAGCCGTAAATGACCGACGGAATACCTGCCAGCAATTCTACCGCCGGACGTACAATTTTAATCAACCAACCCGGTGCCAGCTCGGACAAGAAGATTGCCGTGAAAATACCGATGGGCACCCCAATAATAATGGCGCCTAGTGTTGCATAAATCGATCCTATAATCATCGGGAGAACACCGAAAATCTCGGCCTCCGGCCTCCATAGCTTTCCCAATACAAATTTAAGCGGACCAATCTTTAAAATAGCGGGCGTGCCTTGCGCAAAGATATAAATGGTAATGACAATTACCGATATCACTGCCGTACTGGCACATAAAAAGAAAAATATTTCTATGATTTTTTCCCAAATTGCACGCCATTTGCTGCTATTTACTGTTTTGCCGGGCACTATCTTCTTCCGCTTTGCAGGTTCTTCCTCAACTTCAACCATTGTAGCGACTTCGTCCACATTCATCATCCTACACCTCCATCTTAATGCACACATAGACTCCACAAAAATTTGTGGAGTCTAATTGCCTATCTCTACCTATTTGCGAAAATAGGCAGCGGCTATTTCACCGATATGAATTTCTCTGAAACAATGTTTTGTCCGTCAGCACTCATGACAAAGTCCATATATGCTTTTGCTTGAGGCGTTAATTCACCTTTTGTCAGCATCAAGAACGGTCTGGCAATAGGAAACTTACCTGCTTTAACGTTTTCTACAGTCGGCTCTACGCCATCTACTTTTACTCCTTTGATCGAATCATCCAGGTATCCGAGGGAAACATAGCCGATTGCATGTTCTTTCTTGAGGACGTCCGCTTTTACCGCACCACTCCCGTTTGCTATCAGTGCATCTTCTTTTAAAGCACTCATCTTTTTACCATCTTTTTTTACTTCCAAGTCCATAATGTCTTCAAAAGCACCTCGTGTACCGGAACCGGCTTCACGGCTTATAACGATAATCTCTTTGTCCACTCCGCCAACGTCTTTCCAGTTTTTGATTTCTCCTTTGAAAATCTTGGAGATATCTTCCTTTGATAAGTCGTCAATCTTATTGTCAGGATGAACAACAACTGCAATTCCGTCTTTCGCAATCACATGCTCCGTCAATCCCCATTCTTTTTCCCCGGGCTTCAAGTTACGAGAAGCCATTCCGATATTGGCTGTTCCTTCGTGGGCCGCTACTACGCCGGCAGTGGATCCAACCGCTTGAATATCGACTTTGATACCCGGCTCAACATTTGCAAATGCGTCTGCGAGATCCTGTGCTAAAGGATGTACGGATGTAGAACCGATGATCTCTACCTTACCTTCTAATTTATCTTCTTTCTGCGTGTCTGTTCCCTGATCTCCTGCTTGTGGTATTTCTGTCTTCGGTGCTTCCTCTTTTGAAGGCGTTTGGGCACAACCAACAAATGCAGTTGCTACCATCATAAGTACTAAAAATAAACCTATCCACTTAACTCTTTTCATAACTTTACTTCACTCCTATGTTCTAAATTTATTTATTAACGCGTCTATATTTACAATTTAACACCTTTATGTTAAACAAGTATAATGTGTATGTTAAATCTATGTTAAGAGCTTTACATTCTAAATACGCTGATTTTCTCTTCCAGCAGCTTTGCTATTTCAACCAGTCTCTCACTGGCCCCAAAAGCCCTATCATTGTTTTGGACCTGCTCGTCAACGCTGGCATAGATCTGCTTGGACCATTCGTTTGCCTGTTCACCCACAGCCGTAATATCTTCAATACCTTTCAGCATGGTGGCTTTTTGCTTATCCATATGCACGATAGACCGATTCAGCGCTTCTAGCTCACTGCCAATCGTATTGCTGGAATCTTCAATTTTCGTAAAGATTTTTTCCGTTTCAATCATAAAATCGTATTCTTCCCGGGACGTCTTTTTAATATCATTCATCATTGCGGTCGTCTTATCCACCTGTTCCATCATCTCTTGCAAGTAATAATAGATTTTACCGGCAAAATTCTGGGATTCTTCCGCCAATTTATGAACTTCCTCGGCTATGACACCAAAGCTCTGTCCGTGCTCGCCGGCCTTTGCTGCTTCAATGGATGCATTAAGAGAAATGAGGTTGGTCTGTTTGGCAATATCCTCAATATTTTTTGTGATCTTCACAACCGCTTCCGTCTTCTCATGAAGACCTTTGATTTCTTTTACCCCGCGTTCAACATATTCGATGTTATTCTGGGACGCGGTATGAAGATTCTTGATAATATTTACGCCCACAACATTGATTTCCTTGCTGGCCTCTGTCTGTTTATGAACTTCCTGTGCATTTTGGGCAATGCGATTCATCTGTTCCGCAAACTCCTGCGTTTTTTTCAATATATTTACAGCTTGCCGCATCTGGCTGTCGGAGCCGCTAACAATATTTTCAAGTGATGCGGACACCTGCTCCGAAGCGGCTGCATTACTTTCACACATTTCATGATATTCGGTCGAAGATTGAAGCAATGTTTTGCAAGCAATCGATATTTCACCTACTAAATTGCGAATCTGTGCAGCCATGTGATTAAAACTCTCCATCAGCTGTCCGACTTCATCTTCACCCCGTGCATCTATTTCTACTGCCAATTCTCCATGTTCCACACGCTTCATGCCACTTGCCAATTCTTTGATCGGATTTACAATCGTTCTTGCAAACCATACGATTATAACCACCGCGATTGCTAAAACAAGGACAAATATTAAAAGCTTTTTACCGATCGTCTCCAAAATTTCCTGCTGTATTTCACCACGACTCATGGTAACTACAAATTTCCACCCGGTCCGCGCATTTGTCACAAATTTCATAAAATGCTTTTGACCGTTCAGGGTGTAATCCAGAAAATTTTCTTCAGCCTTTTGCATTTCCGTAAAAAAGCTCTCTTCCAGGACGCTTGTCCCTATTTTCTCGCTTTCACGGTGCGCCGTGATAATTCCTTCCCCATCTACTGCAAAGGCATGTCCCGATGCACCGATCTTTATTTCCTGCAAAAGCTTTTGAAATAAATCAATCGAAAGGGTCGCTCCTATTACACCTATAACATTGCCGTCTTTGTTAACTGTTTTTGCGATCATAATGACTTTTTCTCCCGATATCTTATCGGTAAAAGGTGACGTATATACCACTCTTCCCCTATTTGCAACGGCTTTCCTATACCACATCTGCTGTGTGGGGTTGTATTGCTTCCCGTTTTCTTTAGCCTGGGGATACCGATAAAATTGGTCATCGGCGGTACCCATCATCAACGACCTAACGGTACCGTTCATTTCTGCATATCGTTTAAAATCTTGCATAATCATTTGCTGATATTTAGATGAAACCAGGATATCCGTCACACTCTTTTCTCGAGAGATGCCCAACAGACTCTTTTCCGTTACCGCGAACAGGATCTCCGCCGATTTTTCCAGCTGGTTCGCCAGCAGTGCTTCTGTTTCTTGTGTAGACTGTTCAATATAAGTTTTGCTCTTTATAGACTCGTATACGATCAAAGTAGCCAGTGAAACAAATTGAATGGAAATAAAGATGATTAATATTTTTACCATTATCTTTTTCTTGAAAATCATTATATGTACTCCTCTCCCCCCTTGTTGTCCGTCAGGATTTATTATATGATTTATTCATCATCCCACGATTAAATCAATGTAAAGTTTATGTTAAATGTGGGTAAAGGGTTAAGCGTTAAATATCTTGAAAAAATAGAAAAAAAAAGAACCTCATCCGTCTACATTGTAGATGAATTCAGCTCTTTGAGTATGGCATCCTTATTTAAACTTGTCAGTTTTACTAATGAAATCCCGTGATCCTGCCGATATATATAATGACGTCAAAACGATCAGTTTAACCTAATTATTTTTACATCCTTATCCCCCCGATATTGGTGTAACATTAGGTGCTGCTTATTCGGTGACATGGAAATCGCTGTGGGAAACTGTATAAACGTTGCAATTTCACGAATGTTGAAAGCTTTATCTATCTCTTTGATACGATAGGTTATTTTGGCGTTTCTGCTGCGTGGGATCATTTCGCTTTCGACAAATATTAATCGTCCGTCGTTCAGCCACCAGTAATGAATCAATTCCTTCTCGTTAATCGGTTTTTCTATACCGGACTCCACCTCTTGCACCGTAAACCGGGCAGGAATATTTTCATGTCTGGACAGGTTGTATGATTGCGTTGCGTATAATATACGGCTGTTGTTTGAAGAAATACCGTATATTCTTTTTGTGACCGCATACATAATTTCTTCATGCAAGTCAGAGGGGTTTTCCAAAGGCTCTTCTGTCTGCCCAAACACTTCTTGTGCAGAAAGGATTTCTTCCAAAGCAGGTTCTTTTTGGACAGCAAGAACCTTGCCGCTCAGTAATTTCTCATAGACCTCTTTTTTCAAATCCAGGGCCCACACGTCATTGGGTACTTGTGCAAAGTTCAGGGCCGGATTCTCATGTAGATCGATCAAAAATTTGTCTTTATCCGAAGCTGTTTCTATATATAACTGGTCCCCTGCAGGCGCCCAAACGATGCCTCCCTCATATCTGCCAAGAATGACGGATTCGGGATGGGGATAGTATGTTAACTCTTTCGTCGTAAGATCATATACACCTATCTGACTGACCGGCAAATTAAAACGATGGTCTATCATATTATTGAGTGCAAGTTTCAACTCCGCATCATCCATTTTCACTCGGAAAAAGGCTATTTTGCTTCCGTCGGGAGACCATGCAGGATAAAAGGCATAATACCCTCTTTCGTGAATGACAGTCATTAATTTTCCATTTTGACAATCAAATACCGCAAATCGGTTTTTTTCACCGATTCCAATATCATCCTCAGGTTTGAACAGTGTTGAAACAAGATAGCGGCTATCCGGTGACCACTTTATGGCGCGGTTATATTTTCTGTCTGCCCATCGATAATATTCATCCATTTCAATACTGTTTTCAGTTAAAAAATCGTAGAGTTTCACCGTACGGTTCTCTTCGTCCTGCATCAATACCATTCTATTGTCGTCGGATATCCAGTAGTTCACATAGGGAATCTCAATGGTTTTGAGCTCTCCGTCCTTATTGATATACCGCCGGTTTTTATTCCAGACAATCTTATTAACCGAAATGTATCCTCTTTCATCCTTAAAGGCATTTGCATTCAACAAACTTTCCGATATGTTGTATTGATCATACTCCAAAGCTTTAACGGTTTTATCGGATTCCGGAAAAACTTTGGCTGCCTCTCTGGCCAAGGAATCCTGGGCGTTGTATACCATTAAAACCCCGTTGTCATTTGTCCAGAAGGCTTCTTCAATCGCCTGTGGTCCGTGTACTTTGATGTACCCGTCAATTTGCTGCAAATTGATATTGCCCGTCCACTGCACTTCGGGAAGACCATACTTGCTGCATATTTTTTCTATAATCGTAATAGCTTCACAATTTCTTACATACTGCTTGGGTCGAAGCGATTCATCATTATATCCGGCTATAATCCCTTCATTCACTGCCAATGAAACAAAGGCCGCTTTTTCTTCTTCTACACTTACCATATCCGAAAACTTATCTTCCGGCATTACTGTATTCAATTGGGAAAAATCAAGATCCATTTTCTCTTCTAATATTTTCATCGCACTTGCAATAGCATCTTCCCGACGTATAGGGTCATTATTTAAAGATTCATTCAAAAAATCAATCTCCGTTTCCTCAACCCCTAAAATAGTGACAAGAAATGCCTTCCAATTTACGCTTGAAATCGTATCATCCAATTGTTCCGGCTGAAGCACCTCTGCAATAATCCTATCGATCGTTTCGGTATCTATATGGGCATTGTCCCCGGATAAAGACCCTTTGATAGAAGCCAAGCGCTGGCCTACATTCTTAGCATAGGGAACAGCCCAATGAACATTTGTGTTCACTGCATAAAATATACTATCATAGATATTTGCGGCAAAAGCAATCTGATTGGATAAGAACAAAAATATGAGACCCAGAAAGAATACCGTTTTTCTCACGATTCACCCCTCCTCTCTTAAAATCATTGGGAACGCGGAGAAAATAATACCGGTGCCTTGGAACAAAATCTTTGAAGAAGATTTGCAGACAAATTTTATTCCTTATATAGTGTAAATTCTTTTTCGCGTTCAATCTATAGACAAAAACTCAGAACCTCTCATTACTTTGACTGCTAAAAAGCTTAAAATGTTCCGGCAATTTAAAATATTATTTTATGCAATTTCAATATCACGCTAAAGATATGGATATCGCACTGTATAAAGTCCGAAATATAATCGTATTACAGCCTAAAAATACTTTTTATACAAACAATGATGATTCTACGTTTTTTGCATAAATATAAATTCTATTTTAAAGTTGGATATCTATACTGCATTCGCCGCAAAACCTAAAACTCTTAATATATATTATATAATCATTATTTTTATGCATGCCGCAAATAAAAGATATTGCCCTGTAACGTAATTTCCACCCTATTTCAACGGCCCAACAGATTAGTATAATATTAATGTAATTAATGTGCCGCAGGCAACAGCATAGGCAAAATGAAATTTGGCTCCATCGGTTTTATCTTCAAAATCCGTATATGGATGTACGGAAAGTGTGATCAAACAGGTCTTGAGATACCTGTAAAGATAATATAACCTTTGTTTCCCATGCTTGTGAATGATCATAAGACATAGGGCCATAACACCTCCGCACAAAAAGGAATAGGCAATTGTATAGAGTACAAATCCAGATCCCATAATCGCACCAATGGCACTGAATAATTTGATGTCTCCGGCCCCAAGCATGCGTAAAATATAAAGAAGGATCAACAATATCACGGGGATGATACAGCCGGCCAGAGAGAACATAAAACCTTCAAAACCGTTTATGAGCGTGTTGGTGACCATACCTATAATCATAAAAGGAAATACGATTATATTTTTGATTTTATAGGTTCTTATATCACTGATCAGTGCTAGCAGCACCAGTATAATGACCTCAAAATATTGAACATCTATTTTCCTCACCGCCCTCTATTACGATTAAATATCTTTTTCATAAACCTAAGCAGCAAGGACTCCGGCTTCTCTTTTTTGCCTTCATGCTGCTGTATAATGATCGCTGAAATATTATCCCGGGCCCCTCTATCAACAACTCTCCGAAAGAGTCCTACTACCGTTTCCTGAATATCTCCCTCATCACTTTGAAGGTATCTGTGGATTGCGTCCGATATCTCTCTTTCATCCAGATCATTATAAAATCCGTCACTGCAAAGCAAAAAAAGATCCTCTTTGTTGACATATCCCATTGTCTCAAACAGGTCAATATCTTCCGAGACACCCAAGCACCTTGTCAATATGTTTCTTTTGGCGTGTGTTTTTGCAGTTTTTTGCGTCATTTTCCCTTCACGTACTTGTTGGGCAACCCAAGAGTGATCCTCGGTCATTTGTTCCATAGTACCGCCAATCCTATATATCCTGCTGTCACCGATGTGCTTGATAACATACATGTCTTTAAACAAAAAAAGCATCGAAAGGGTAGACCCCACCCTGGCATTGATACTCCCTGCATACTCGAATATTTTCTTATTAATCCTTTGAATTAGGAAGCCAAGCTGCTTTTGAATAACGTCAATATGGATATGCATGTCGCTACAAAGCATAGCCGACAATTCTTCTTCCCACCATTTCTTGCATTCTTCAGTCACCATGAAGCTTGCCCTCTCTCCATGTGCGAGGCCTCCCAAGCCATCGGCAACTACAAACAGGCCGAACTCTTCATGGTCGTAATGCCCTACTTTCACCAAAATACTGTCTTGATTTGATTTTTTGACCTTCCCGATATTACATAAAGCACCCATTAAAAAGCTTCTGTTATCCATATGTCACCTAACTTTATTTCCTATTGTTGAATTTCCAATGACGGAATGATAAAAAGGTATTCATCATTTGCAAAGGTAATCTTGTCGTTATGTGTAATGTCATACTCTTTATTGCTGTCGATTCTTACACTATTAAGATATGTACCGTTTCTCGAATTCAAATCTTTTAACAGATACCTGCCGTCACGGCAAATAATCTCTGCATGAACCTTTCCCACTGTGCCTTTTTGGCTTACATAATCCACCTGTTCTTTAAGCCTTCCTACAATAAAGCTTGATTTGGTGATTGGAATCTGTTCCATCACGCCGTTTTTAATCCCTTGCAAATAAGGAGGCTGCTTTGCTTCCTGTCCAAGAATCGTTGTTTCGTCGGTTCCGGAAGGTGAAAGAATATCCGTATGCTCTGCCGCCTCAGCATGCGCTCTCTCTTGCAAAGGATGCCCTTGGCTGCCGGGAGAATGCGTTGTGCTCTCAACCTGCACAATATTGTCATTTGCTTGGGGAACGTCGGGTATATTGCGTATTTCTTTAGTCGTCATTTTTATTTTGGGTATCTTATTCGCACCATGGGCTGTCTCTTTCGTTTTCATAACTTTTTCAATTTTATTCTTTGGATGAAGCAAATGCTTTAAGAGCAGAAAATCTAGGGCAAGCAAGATCATTCCGAACCCGCCATAAACCGAAACCGGATCATTGCCAAGGGAATCCGCCGCTCCGGAGGCTACTGCGCCAATAAAAGCCGCCGCCAGTACAATCTGTGACACCACAGCCGTAATGATCGTACCGGTTTTATATCCTGTCTTTTTGGTTTGACCAACCGTTGGCTGTTTGCTGCTCTTTTTACCTGCCGATGTATTGCTTGCAGGAGGTATATGCACGCCTAGCGGTGCTTTCGGTTCCGGTTTGGCCGCATCCGCGTCCGCTTTTTTCGATTGTCGCAAAGCCTCCGGTTGAGATGATATTACCGGCGTGGAAAATGTCGAGCTCATTTCCTTTTTATGATCAATAGGGCTTGCTTCCTTATCGCTATTGTCAGCTATACCGCTGCGGCCGCCTGCATGATTCTTCAATTGCTCCAGCATACTTTGGAAAGCGGCTAAATGAAAGGTCTCAGCCTTTAAGCTGATTAACAATTTTTGCAAATAATGATCATTTACACTCTCTTCAATGTCTGCCGTACGAGTGATCAAATCAATGACAAACTCTTTGTATTCCTCATCTGCATTACCTTGAAAGGCTACAGGCAAATAAGCAAGAAACACTTCCAGATTTGCAGGATTAATATAGATAAAATCATTTTCTATTACAAATTGGTTATCGGATAGAAAGTAGTTCTTGCAATCCAATAATGTCTTGCATACGGAAGAAAGTAGATCAATTAATTCTTCCTTTTTCAGCTGTTTCCTTTTTAAAAACTGTGTAAGCGTCATTTTAGATGTAATGTTATAATATAAATAGTTGATCCCATTTTTTTGTCTTATATTCACCGGCAAAACATTGCGCAAATTATTCTCTTCTATCATCTCAATCTGATAATTCAGTATTGGTTGATCTGTCACCGTTTCAACAACCATATAGCTCATTGATGCAGCATTTTCAAAAGTAATATTGAAGTTATCCGTTATCTTTGCCGCTATCCTCATTATCCATCTCCCTTTACTTCTTTATTCTGCCGTCACAATACCTTTTACCTTATTGCCTCACTTAAAACCTTAACAATAAAAAACAAATTTTTCTATAAAAGAATCGCCATGAACGTTCCCACTAAGACAAACGGTGCAAAGGGAATCTGCTTATTCTTATTGGAACGTTTAACGGTAATCAGCACTAATCCCCACGCAGCGCTTAGCAAGAGAGACAACACCAGTGCAGACAAGGTCTGTTCCAGTCCCAAAAAAAGGCCTATACATCCTAAAAGCTTGACATCGCCCAACCCAAATCCCCCTTTGGAAATCACGGCAACAATCCATAACATCCCGCCGATAAGCAGTACTGCCAGCAAGGCACTTAACCAGGTAACCCGATCATTTACAGGCAGCATGAGTACGCCGGCGGCAGAGCCTGTAAGTATCAGTTTATTGGGAATGATTTTCTTTTGTATATCTACTGCTGCCGCGGCTATCAGAAAGAATAAAAGAACACTATTACCGATAAACTGCCCGTTTAATCCCCACTTTGCATACAACAGCATCAACGCCAGCATACATAACAATTCAACGCCAACATATTTTATATCTTTATAATAAAACGCCAAGTAGTCAAGCAGGGCATTCTTTCTCTGCGACCCATGAAAAGCATATATATTGATCATTCCGCCAACCATAAATCCAATGACTGCTATGAAAAACATTTCCAAAAATACATCATTCAAATTGCTTACATCCGCCCCCAATATACTCAACCTCTTTTGAAAGGTCATCAAACCCGTTATTTTTGAGGCAGCATTTAATATATTATTCATAGGAACCCTCTACAACCTTTCAATCTTTAACATAATCTTTTTTTCACCGGCGTATTTTTTGCATTCTTCCAGTGCTTTCAGTCTCTTCCTATCCAGTTCTCCCTTCGGAAGCACCAGTACCAGCTGTTTGGATCGAATCTGCCCTTCAGTTATTTTGGTACCTGCATAGTCGGCACCTTTAAAGTCATCTAGTCTATTGATGTGACTCTTAACCGCTGCTTTCAAATTAGCTGCTTTTTGGTACGTCTTGTCATTCAGATTGATGCTTTTGATCATGGTGGCCCGACCATTTGCAAACCTGGCAATAACCGGATAATTCTTAGGCAGATTCCTTTTGTGGGCTTGCATCTTTTGAATTGCCCACCCTCTCTCAAATGATCCCAGATCCCATACGCTTGTTGCGCTTACGGGTGTGTGCAGATCGCCTCCTCCATCCAGCCAGGCCCTGGCAGTGGCTCTTTGGATCATATATATGTCCGGCAAAACATCAAAGGGAAGGGGAAGATCTATCCTGTAACGGACAACAATATCAATATCTTGCGTACCCTCTGCAAATAACAAAGACTCGCCGAAATCCAATCCCTCAAATCCGTCTACAATATTCAGCCTTAGCAGCCTCTCGTGCACATCAGGCACTTGGGCTGTTTTTAAATGCTTCCGGATAAAAAATTTTGCCGCTTCTCCAAGTGCTTTTCCTTTGCTCTCGTTATACCCTGCTTGCGCTATTGCACACACCATGCTCTTAAATGCCGTTACCGGGTCCTTAACGATATCCCGAACCGTATCCGCCGCATTTTTGCCATCCTTCACCGCTTGGTCCGCGTCCTGCGAAAAATCGGTCAACGAACCGTAGCCGTCGGAAATGCTGCTCATATGCTGCTCGAATGTTTGGCTGCCTTCCTTCAACCCGTCACTAATATCACGCTCAACCGACTGAAGCCCGCTGGCTGTGATTAGATAGCTCATGCCGGCTATTTCGTTTGCCGTATCATTGATGGCATGCTGGATCATTTCATGTACATAGACAACTTTGGTAAAAAAACCGATGCCGACAATAACACATATGCATACGGGCAGTATAATCGCAGCTTCAACGGTTATGGATCCTTTTCTATTTCTCAGCCCAATCATCTTCTTCCCCCTAATAGCCCTCATACGATACAACGGTTATTTGATGTCTATCCCCCTCAGGCACCTTATACTGCGCCGGTACAAAGGGCTGTGTCATAAAGAAATACTTTACGGAGACCGTTACCTCTGTCCTAATCACCGTATTGTATTCACCAGCTTTTAAACCGGTATTTAATTGAATAAGGTCTGCAATTCTATTCATCTTCTTTTGCTCACTTTCCAACAAAAGAAACAGCCTTAAATAGTCATGGTATGAAAACGCCGGCATCTCTTGATCTTTTATTGTAATAATCGGAACGGGTTTGCCCTTCATGATGTCCGATAAATTCTTTACGGCTTCAATCATGCCGTAAGAACACATCACAAACGTATGGACAAGTCCATAGGCAATGCCCCCCGTGACCCATGATACAGACGCCGCGACAGCACTTGCACTTTTAACCTTGTCAGGCTCCGTATAGGCAGCAATGGTATCGGCTACAAACCTGATGAGCAGAATCTGCCCCTTCACAAGTGCTAGATTCCCGGCTTCGGAGTCCTTGCCGTGAAGAATATATTCAACCTCACAATCTTCAAAAAATGCATCTCTCTGTTTTTTGTCTCTTACACGAAGATTGTAAGGGAAATTGATCCTATTGCCCTTATCATCGGTTAACACCGGCACCTTATTTTTAAATGTTCCCATAATGTACTCATTGATATAGACATTATCCCTAAGGTCGATCATATTGTCTTCCAGGAAGGTTCCCACTTTTGCTATATCTTCAAAAGCCTTGTCACTGAAATCCCGTTTTTTAAAATTCACATCCCCTTCCTTAACATATCCGGCATTATCCCCCTTTGCATTGTCCGAATATTGCTTATCTTCTTGGTCAAAATCTGCACTGATGACTTTGTTCGGATAGGTTCCGTTCTTAAAATAGGACGGCAGTTTTTCTCTGAGGGCCTTTGTGATCTTTTTACCTCCCTTTTCTTGTTGCAACGCCCGCTCCCCTTTTTTGGCCGCGGCTTCTCTAGGGTCCTTACTCTTCCCCGCCGGTCTGATATAATCATAGTGATAGTCTATTTGATTGCGATAGGTTCGTCGCAATGTTGTCTTTAATTGGCTTTTAAAACCCGCAACATCAGTCTCTTCATCTATCTTAGTATTAAATGTTTTGATATCACCGGCCATTTTCGACAATACCCTATGGTTGTGCTGCAGCGAGGGTTTAAGCTGCTGTGCATTATCCCTGTTTATAGCTGTTTTGATCTTCCCGATACGTTCCTCATAATTCTGTTGATATTGGCTGATTATACCGGTACTGGCAGCGATATACGATTCCTGTCGTAAAGTCTCTTTTTGTACGTCTGACTTATCTTTATCTACACCTGGTATAAGTTCTGTCGCTTTCCGATTGAGCCTGGTTAGATAGGTATTTAATTTGTCACAATTGTCATTTTTGTCCTCCTTTAGTTTATTCCGCCTCCTTTTTGCGCGACTAAGTTTACTTTTCAACTCCTTTTTACGATCATCATCCGTTTCTTTATCTGCCTTTTCCTGTAATCGCTCTATATCCTTTAGTTGATTCATATAATCCCTGGCCGATTCAAAATATTGACTAAAATGCTCATTATGCAGGTCGAGGCCGTTCACCTCTTGAATCTGTTCATACAAATCCCTTTGTTTGTCTTCCAGTTTCGCGTATTCTCCCTCAAGCTTCATCCTTTCTTTGCATGCATCCGAGGTCTTGCCAATTTGTTTTACCGTATGCAGCTTTTCAATGAAGCCGTCAATAAGTTCTTTGGGCGCCCTATACTTCATATATTCAAGAATTTGCTGCTTTGTCACTTCATTTTCGGATAGGTTGAAAATGGGGGTCACCTTGACATCTTCAATACGATAGTCATATAAGTTCAAAAAACTAATATTCTCAAATCTGTTTTCTCCTGCAAGATATTGCTTGCTCTTGTTGTACACCCTGCTTCCCCAGCTTATACGGCCGGTCTCTAATTCCGTCATCAGGTTTCTGTTCAGGTAAAATCTTAGGGCTTCGTCCAAATATTCACGATCGTTTTGATGCAACGCAAATAAACCATACTCCTCTTTCAACGTATGATGATATTCTGCCAGCACAGATTTCATGGCCGTATCAACAGCACGCTTAACCTGCGTATCGGCAGCTCTTATCCGTGCACCGTCTACCAGACCGCCTGCAAGTACAATGACTGCCAGCAATATGATACTCAGGTAAACGGTTATCGCTCCCTGCTCTCTGTGTCTCATCTAAATTGCACCACCAACATTCTTAAAAAGTTTTGAAATATTCTGTCTTATTTTTACAATGATGCCCCTTGCATTGTCTCCCAGCTCCTTAAGCTTGGGGTTCTTCTCTTCCAATTCCTTTTCTATATCCAATATAAAATCCGTATTCCTGATAAATTCCACCGGCTCACTAATCACTGCCTGGGCATTTACGTTAACAACAAAATATTCCTCAAGCCCAAATACCTTTAATAGGTTTCCGATAGGGATTTTATATTTGTTTTCAATGTTAACCTCCAGCTTTTTGTATAACACATCATTTTTCATTTTTACATGAATCGGATTCTCATTTACATTATTCAGAATGCCGTATGTACTTAACCTGTCTTCAATATACTTTTCCAAGCGGTCCAATTTTTCTTCCTCTTTGGTATCTATGAATCTCCAATACAATCCGCCTGCACTTAGGTCGGATTTCCTGACCCTTCCCATTTCAATATCCTTTTCAGGATTATTCCATACAGCCGCACCCCTCTGTACGGCACGATCCGCCAGCGCTTGGATATACACCTGCTGGTACATCAGCAGACACATATAGATCAGTACCAAAATACAAAGGAAAACTGCTGAAAAAACCAAGGCGGCTTCAACGGTAAAACTGCCTCTGTCGCTGCGCCAGTTTAAAAACCTCAGCACTGTTTCCCACACCCTTTTAAAGTGGGGAGAGTATGATAGGCATAATACTCTCCCCATAAATTGTAAGCCTCTTAAAATTATTTTGTCTGTTCTCCCCCGTCAAGGTCACCATAACCCGCTTCGCTGTCAATCGTATCGGCATCAAAAAATCTGCCCATTAAATTTTCTACAAAAGCAAAAAGTTGTTTTCTAAATATTAAGGCCACACCTACCAAAACGGCAACAATGACCACAATTTCCACTGTGCCCACGCCGTCCTCTTCTTTTAAGAAATTTTTAAAAACCTTCACCATCTTTGTCACCCCCCTCCGCCAAAATCTATAGCCCTTGCATACCGAGTATTGCAGGTGTAATCACAATCAGCAGGATTGCCAAAAACATAATCATCATGGGCAGCAGCATCTTTGTCGCCGCCTCTTCTCCCAGCCTTTTAGCCGCATTTTTGCGCATCGCCCAGCAGTCATTCGCCTGCAGCCTGAGTATTGATACCACTTCCGCACCACCCTTTCTAAGGTTCTGCACGATAACGGACACAAACTTTGTAACCTCAGGAATCCTGCACCGTTTTGCAAAATCTTCATAGGCCTGCGTTTCCGACTTGCCGGCTCTTATATCTCCAAGCACTATGGCTAATTCGTTATAAAGCGGGCTTTCCTGCTTATGGTCCGTCGCAACCTTTTCCCAAGCCCTATTAACAGCCATACCTGCATTGATGAGCAAAGTCAATTTATTCAAAAATTCAGGAAATTCTATCTGTATTGTCAGGCGTCTCTTTTTGATTTTTTCATTCAGCTCATAATCCGCTATAAAAAACATCAATCCCAATAGGATAATGCTGAATACCCCATAAGCGGCATCCGGTTCCATACTGATGCCCACCAGCCCTAAAAACAACAGCGTAAGCAGAATATATGCGATTTTGGTTGCCCAGTGTATCTTCAAGTAATAGAACGCATACTTATGTCCCGATATCTCCGCAACCTTCATGAAGAGGTCCCTGTCATACTTGGTAGCATATTTATACTTGACTGCATCCAGCACATATAATCCTATGGGGTAGAAATCTTTCAAAGGGTATATCTTTTTATCAAGAGGTGCAAGATAATCATCATATTTATTTTTAGAAAAGAAATATAACGCGACTTCAAGTATAATAACCGGTATAAATAAAATCCACATAAGCAACCCCCTGTTTTTATGCTCAAAAATTTTCAAACCGCAAGCTGTATGTTATACGCTGCAAAACAAGCTACACCTTGATCTTCATAATCTTTTTGGATACAAAATATGCTGCCGCCAGCAAAACAACGGCAATTGTCATGACAATCCTACCCGCTGCCGTCGTAAATACAGGCTCCATATAATCCGCAGAACTGGTCGAAAGGATGACAATCATCAGGATAGGCATTATGTTTAATACCTTCTGCTCAAATCTTCTCGCTGCAAGCATCGTATCTATTTCCTGCTTGATTTCAATTTTATCATTGATAATGTTGGAGGTATTTCTGATGATGTCAACAATGTTGCCGCCCGTGCGCTTGCACACATGAAAAACATCGACAAAATTCTGCACATCTTCCAAATGGGCCCTTTTTGCAAAATCTCCTAATACGGATTCAATGGTTTGATTCATGGTCAATTTTCTAAGCATCAATTCAACTTCCCGGATGATCAATGTATCCGGAACCGGATAGATAATCGAAAGGTCCTTTAGGACATCTCGGAACGCCATTTCAACCGACTTACCGGCCGTAAGGGATGAAGACAGCGCGTAAAGCATATCTTTAAACTGCAAATTCAAGTCATTTTTTCTTTTTTCTATGATCTCTTTTGTTCTGATTTTAGGATAATATAATGCCAGCGGGCATAGCAGTGCAGCCAAAATAAAGCTTCTATAAAAAATAAATCCTATGATGTATATGGCAGCTGCAGCCAGTATTATATATACCGTTTTTTCTTTTCCTGTCATAATATAAGTGTCATAATCGATGATAGCTTTGTCCTTCCGTATATGAGCCTCATTGCTTGCCACCGGCTTTTCGTTCTCAGCAGACCTCACCTAATGCCCCTCCTCTTTACATCCGGTTAATCATCCCGGCTGCCCGGAATTTATCTCTATGAACCATTTCGTTCTGCGTTCTTTTCAGCGTACCGACAATTTTGCCTTCCGGCGTTTCCCCTTCTTCTTCAAAGACATATATAGGATTCAGCATAATCTCTCCGTTTTTATATCCCACAACCTCTGCGATTTCCATGGTACGCCTTGATTTATCTCTTAATCTGGCCAAATGTATGATAATATCTATAGCAGACGCTATCTGCTGCCTAATGGCCTCTAAGGGCAGCAAAGCTCCGCTTAATACCATTGTCTCAAGTCGGCTCAACATATCTGCGGTAGAATTGGCATGTCCGGTGGAAAGAGAACCGTCATGTCCCGTATTCATCGCTTGGAGCATGTCCAAGGCCTCCGCACCGCGTACTTCACCGACAACAATTCTCTCAGGCCGCATTCTTAAAGAAGATTTTATCAAATCCCTGATTGTAACCTCACCCTTGCCTTCTGTGTTGGCATTTCGTGTTTCCATCTTCACAATATTCTCGATGCCCGTAATCTGAAGTTCGGCCGAATCTTCGATGGTGATAATTCTCTCATCTGCCGGAATAAAATTAGACATCGCATTTAAAAACGTGGTTTTGCCTGAACCTGTCCCTCCGCAAATAAAAATATTGTATTTTGCCCGTACCAGCTTACGCAAAAATTCAGCCGTTTCTTCGGTTATTGAGCCGAACTTTATCAGCTGTTCGGCAGTCATCGGCTTTTCGGGAAACTTTCTGATTGTCATGATAGGCCCATTCAGTGCAATAGGGGGAAGGACAACATTGACCCTGGACCCGTCCTGCAGACGGGCATCAACAATAGGCGAGGCCTCATTAACCGTTCTGTTGACCTTAGATACAATGGACTGAATCACATCCTCCAGCTTTTCACGACTTTCAAATCGGGCATCGGACCGGAAAGTCTCTCCGTTCCTCTCTATAAACATGCAATCCGGTCCGTTAATCATAATTTCCGTTACGGATTTATCATCTAAGATCGGCTGCAGGATATCCAAACGGCGCATGGCATTAAAGATGCTCTCAATAATCTCATGCTTTTCAGACATGTTTAAATAAAATTGTTTTGATTTTTCAAAAACAATCTGTGTAATCAATTCCCTTATTTCTTCATCGGAAATATCCTTTTTAAGGTCAATGCGTTCGCTGACAACCCTTTTTATTTCGTTGATAAGCTTGTCCCTTTCTTCTGCCTTCATTTCTCCAACTCCTTGTTGTCGTACGATCATAAATCAATTATTTTTTCCGGCCTTTTGCAATTGTCTCATCCGTGATTTTCATTCTGGCCAATCGATTGAGACTTTGACCAAACGCACTATCCGTATCCATATAACAGGATATTTGCTTTGAAGTCGTTAAGGCCTCATGAAAGGGTAACCGGATCTCGATATGCTTGTCTTTATCATTGATATGCTGCATAGCATCTATTCTCTTCTCCCTGCATTTATTGAGCACAAATGTCATTTTATCGGCAAAATGCATATCATATTTACGGGATATTATATCCAGCTCCTGTTTGAAGGCATTCATCTTCATTTGCTCTGCATTTCCTTGTGCGGCGATAACGATAATATCATCACACACCTCCATAATAGCGATATTCCTTCTGTCAAAGCTGCTGGACATATCTACAAAAACAACATGATATTCACCCATGATTTTAAATTGACGTAATAATTCCTGTAAATCTTCGGGCAGCATATCGTCCATTTCACCGACACTATCCGGCGGCAAAAAATAGTGCACACCGTTTGCCTCGTCAATGCACCTGCAGGCCTCTATTTTTAAAATCATATTTTTATTTTTTTCCTTGAGGTGATACAATATATTGGATAGATTTTGATTATGCTCACACTTGAAAAATGTTTGCGTAGAATGGATATTCTCCAGATTCAGATAAAACACGGAAGATCCCATCCCTGCCGAAATCATGCTTAATCCCACGGCTAACGTTGTCTTACCCGCTCCGCCTATGGGAGAATATACGCCAACTATCTTGGTTTGTTTATTCCCTGCCGCAACCGGTATTGCTCCTTGGTTACGATCTGTAAAAATTTGAATAATGTTTTTGATTAGCTTATCTCCGTGCTGATACTTATTGATACAGTCGCGCTCGTCAATTTGCAAGGCCAATTTCCCCGCAGACAGTATAATCAATGTCTTCACGGTATCTTGGGGTATGGCAGCCGAATACAAATCCAGACTTACCAGCAAAATATCTATTTGATCAACATTTTGGGACAGGAAATTATAAAGGCAGGATTTTTTTGTATAGGATCTTACATGAAACCGATTGGCATAGTGACCCATGATAAAATTATATAAACCTTCAACATAGCTTTCATCCGTGTCTGCAATGACTAGATTTAATTTTGCCATTGGTGTCCCCCCGTTGTAACAATTTGCATAACTTGAATGTCATGATATCCTTTATATGGATGACTCATACACGTAATTATATACCATTTTTCTACACTTTTCAACATTTTTCTACATTTAATGCCAAAAATGTTTTGTACATGAACCGGAGATCGGAGGTCAGAGGGCGGAATATGACCCAACAGAAGAGAAGTCAATACAATTCTTATCCAACTTCCGATTTCGGACTTCTGACTTCCGGTACGGTGTGTCCCCTTACCTTAATCCAAGTATTACAAGCTCTTAGATTCGGAATACCTGTTGCTGGAGTACTATTATATTTTTAACTTCTATTTTGCTTATCTATATATGCCCTTACACACACCGATATTATACAAAAACTTCTATTCATTGTCCATCAAAAAAATACGGCATTTTACCATTCAGCACGAAAAAAACAATCGTTTTCATACCAATTCTTTTTCTCTCTTACTATTACAGGCCGTTAAAATACTTCATCAATCCGATATAGATGCTCCATGCCAACTTCTTCTGATATTGATCCGTTTGCAGCAGCCTTTCTTCTTCCGGATTTGACAAAAAGCCGCATTCAACAATCACAGCCGGAATCACAGCATCTCGAAGCAAATAAATATTGTTTGCAGCCGGTTTTGCTTTTCTTGTGTTTCCGTTGTCTATTGTTTGAATTAATTCTTTTTGAATCATTTCTGCCAGCACTTTGCTTTGCTCCGTACCTGCAGCATAAAATACCTGCGCACCATAATATTGTGATTGTTCAAATTTGTTTAAGTGAATGCTTATAAATACATCTGCCTGACTTTCTTCCATTATTTTTTTTCGGTTTTTTAAATCGGAATTTTTTTTAGCTCTAATAGTCGTCTTACCGGGATCATGAATAGAATTGTCATCCGCTCTCGTGATGACAGCGACGCTTCCGGTCTGCTCAAGCAGGGCCTGAAGTTTTTGCGCAATTGCAAGATTAATATCTTTCTCCATGATGCCGCTATTGCTTATTGCACCTCCGTCGGGGCTGCCGTGTCCGGCATCAATAATCACAACTTTATTCGCCGTAGGCAGCGCAATTACAGGGACATCCGTATCATCATAAAGATTGAACGTCATATATGAAAGAATACAAATCAGAAAAATCAATAAGAGATTAGCTTTCCTAACCATGATAATCATCAATATCATTCCTTATTCTGATAGATTGAATACGAAAAAGGGTTCACATTACCTCAAACACATCCTGTAAAATGTATTAAGGTGCTTTTAACGCTACATATTAAGAATATTCATATCAAAATAAGGGTATGACAAATTTTTTGAATAAAATAAAAGAAGGTAGCTATTGAAATGACCTAAACAAAAAACCGGTAATCTTTTACCGGTTTTTTTACACCTCCGAACTCCCAACTCCAAGCTCCTGACTATTTAACTATTTACTTTTCTGTGCCTTCTTATTCAATGCTCTAATAATCTTATCCTGTATGCTAAAATTATGCAGACCTGCAACATAACCTAAAAAAGACGCCAGCGGAAGCACCAATACCACTAAGCCGAACACGAGCGGGTGGGCTTCGCCATAAGTTTCAAAAAATCCCAAAAACATAGACATCCATATCCTATAAATTAAATTCACAATATTAAAATCGAAAGCACCCGCCTTCGCCATGTAAAATACGACCGCCAGTATCACGGATAGTATTGAACCAAAAGCACCCAGTACCAATCCCCTTAAAAAGTAGGGCTTGGTTTTGCTGTAAGGTTTGCTGTCCTTTCTAGCCACTTCCCACATACCGGAATAAATCATTAAGAAATATAATGCCGCGACAATATAACTAAAAATTAAAAGGCCCTTATCTCTTTCTATAAGCCACCCAAAAATAGGCATAAATACAATCGTTAAAATAATAAATAATACATGATCCCATAATAGCCTGAGGACTATTTTTACATTCGCATTCAAAATTATTTCTCCTCTCTTATGTGCTAGCTTCTCCTCATATCCTTGACCCAAAGGCTGCCTTTAATATTTTTGGCCTTTTTCTTAACCTCGGCCGCGATTTCGGAAACCTGAACAGGACTGAACAGCTTTCTTATTTCATTGGTTACAATTGCAATGGAAATGCTCATGATAGGAAAATGCATACTATTTCCCCTGCGATCCGTAGTGGTAATCGTGCCTCGCTCGATATCTTCTTTTGTATATAAATGCAGTATTTTTTTATCAAAATCGGCTATAATCCCCTGTGCAATTTTTTCCGCATATTCCGGGAGCGTAATAACCACAAAATCATCGCCCCCAATATGTCCTATGAAATCATGAACATCTGGAAACAGCGTTGTATTGTCCTGCAATATATCTGCCATCAATTTTATCGCTCTATCTCCGCTTGCAAATCCATATACGTCATTATAGGCTTTAAAATTATCCATGTCAATATATAGTACTGCAAACAATTCCCCTCGTGCAATCCTGCTGTTAATTTCGGCTTGAATTTCAATATTTCCCCTCAGCCCCGTGAGCGGATTCGCCCATCGATTTCTGTCAATCCTTCTTAAGGTATTCTTTACCCTGCCCAGAAGCTCACGAGGATTAAAAGGCTTCGTAATATAATCATCGGCGCCCAATTCCAGTCCTGTCAACTTATCATCTTCATTATCTTGTGAAGTTAATATGATAATGGGCATCAGGTTATTACTCTCATCCTCTCTTAGGATCTTACATACTTCAAATCCGTTCATATCGGGCATCACAATATCAAGGATGACCAGATCAGGCTTCTCAGAACGCACTTTAAGTAAACCTTCTGTCCCTCTCGTTGCACTTATAGCCTCATATCCGGCATCTTCCAAAATATCGGATACTAATTTAATCATGAATTCGGTATCATCAACGATTAGTATTTTTTTCTTAAACATAATAAAGCCTCCACATTTCAAGCAGGCAATCCATATTCTTCCTTCACATTGGGATACAAATAAAGACGAAACGATATTTATTCATATTATATATTATATATCATGAATTATATACCTGCAAAATTAAAATTGAACAAAAAACAAATAAATATTTAGTAATTTTTTACCTTTTAAGGATATTATCGGTGTATGATGTTTTTCTTAACATGAATAAAAACCAAAAGCATCAAAATAACTTCTGGTTTTCTCTATCAGCTGGAGGCGCCACCCGGATTTGAACCGGGGAATAAAGGTTTTGCAGACCTCTGCCTTACCACTTGGCTATGGCGCCATCTAATTATTAATTTTCCTGCTTCATAAAACAAGAGACCCTTTGGTGTCTCATATTTATATTGGAGCGGAAGACGGGATTCGAACCCGCGACGTTCACCTTGGCAAGGTGACGCTCTACCACTGAGCCACTCCCGCATATATTAAATTAATTTTGGTGCCTCCGGGCGGAATCGAACCACCGACACGAGGATTTTCAGTCCTCTGCTCTACCGACTGAGCTACAGAGGCAAACCATGGCGACCCGGAAGGGACTCGAACCCTCGACCTCCAGCGTGACA
>JAKSBV010000017.1 GCA_022360955.1 Bacillota bacterium | reverse complement strand
TCAAATTTTATCCTTTTATGTCATGTGTTCTCTGACTATCGATTATCAGCATAGTGAGTATTTCCAGATACTACCTACCTATAGTAAAGGTGGCCTGATGACTATTAGTATGATATCAATCCTATTTAATGTAGGTGTATTTGCTTATATGATTTATACAATCGTAAAGGGTAGAAAAAATCCACTAAAAGAAGAAATATATTCTCATACCAACTACTATAAGAAAAGTATGTTGGTCAATAACCTATTAGCTGAGACTCCACAAACAAATTATGATAGCAGATTAAAAAATGTCATGTGAATAATAAAAACAGGGAGTTACGGAGTGCATGATGGGGTAATTAAAAGGGTATTGCGAGAAAGTGATGAAGTAAAAGTTATTATGGAAAGTATAGATAAAGAAGGAATTTCAATAGAATTCTTTGGTGTGAAATCAATAGAATCCTTTAAACCAGAAGGTATGATGTTATATGGCATTTGTGAAGTGAAAACAGAAGAGCCCTTTAGAGACTGTACGTAGATTTGTGTAAAAAAACAAAACTACATACGGTCTTTTTTCAAATAAAAAGAAAAAACCGTAAGTGTTTTGAAAATAATTACTAACAACAACTTAAGGAAGGATGATACGATGATTCAATCAAATTCAGATTATCAGAGGGAAATGCAAAAATGCAAGACTATGGACGATGTATTAAGGAAAAATTAAAAAATTAGTCAGATGGTTCTCCTTGCTTTCTATAACTTATTATGTTAGTATGGTGTTAGAAGTGATAGAAACTGACAGAAGGAGTGATGTTATGGAGTTGTATGAAAGTGAAATAGTTGAATTAAAGGAAATCTATACCTCTGATTTAAAGAAAGAAATTGTTGCCTTTGCAAATACAAACGGTGGAACAGTCTATATTGGTGTAAAGAATAGCGGAGAAATTATTGGTCTTGATGATGCCGACTTTGTAATGCAACAGATATCAAATTCTTTAAGAGACAGTATTCGACCTGATATTTCTATGTTTACTAATATTGAGTTATTGCAAGAAGGGAATATATTTTTTATTAAACTAAATGTTAGCCAAGGCACAAAAAAGCCTTATTACCTATCAGATAAAGGACTTAAACCAACAGGTGTATATGTTAGAGGTGGAACAACATTTGCCCCAGCATCTGAAGATGCTATCCGTATGATGATAAAAATGACAGATGGTGATTCATTTGAGGCAAATCGTTCTCTAGTTCAAGAGCTGACTTTTAATAGACTAAATGAGGAACTGAAAAAAAGAGGTTTAGAATTTACGGAAGTTCAAATGAAAAATTTAGGCATTCTTTCTTCTGATTATATTTACACAAATATGGGGTTACTTGTTTCAGACCAATGTAAACACTCTATCAAATTTGCAATTTTTCAAGGTACAGATAAGTTAGTGTTTAAAGATAGAAAAGAGCTTACTGGTTCCCTATTTGCTCAGCTTACAGATGCCTATAAAACCATTGACTTTTATAATGGTACAAAAGCTACCTTCCATGACTTACTTCGTACAGATGAGAGGGATTACCCAGAAGACGCTGTTCGTGAAGCATTGCTTAACGCCATTGTTCACAGGGATTATTCCTTTAGTGGTAGCACATTTATAAACCTTTACTCTAACAGTTTAGAGATTATCTCCTTGGGCGGACTGGTATCTGGATTATCATTAGAGGCAGCTATGCTGGGAGTATCACAACCAAGAAATGAAAAGCTTGCCAGTTTGTTTTATAGAATGAAGCTAATTGAGGCATACGGGACAGGTATTAGCAAGATAATCAGCTGCTATAAAGGTTTGCCAGTACAGCCTAAATTTGAAAATGTTGAAGGTGCATTCCGAGTAGTTTTACCAAACATACATGCGCAAGAATTAAGTGCAGAAAATGAAAAATATTTGCCTATCTTAGGATTGTTTGAGAGCAAAAAAGAAATTACTCGCTCTGATGTTGAGAATGCTTTAGGAATTGGAACAACTTATGCAATCAATATGCTCAAAGAAATGCAAGAAAAAGAGTTTATCACAAAAGTTGGCAGCGGTAGACAAACAAGGTATATTGCGAAGCAAAATATAGTTTGATTATATGCTATATATTTAGAAAGACAGTGAAATTTAGAGTACTTTCATAGCGACAAAGGAGTTGACATGGCCAGAAAGGGAATCGAACTGAGCGTGAGCACTTACGAAGAACCAAGCTCGATGTACCTACATTCTATATTGATACTACAGGAGAATACAGCCCACCCACAACCGCGGGCATCTTTTTTGTACACCAAAAACAAGAACGATGAATTCAGTTCGATGAAAAGTTGGACTGAGTTTTTCTATGTAAACAATAAGCCATAGAGGCATTTTAGGCTTTGTGGCTTTTGAAGAACAGTTACCATCCTTTGCAACGTATATTTATATTAGCATTAACATACTCAGGAAGTATTTTTCTATGATATTACCCAAGCCCATATGAATATATATAAATATATTAGAAAAATTGACAAAATGAGGAGTTGAAGAGAATATGGGCAAAGCAAAGGGTAGTGTAAGAAGAATGTATCCGGGCGGCAATACGTCCCAAGGATTTTATTCCTATTATGATTATATACTGGATCAGAAAGAGGCGGCAAGAATGATTTGCATCAAGAGGAGCCGGGTGTAGGAAAATCTTCTTTTATGAAAAGGATTGGAGCTGCAATGATTGATAAGGGCTTTGATGCAGAGTACCATCACTGTTCTTCCGATAACCATTCAATTGATGGGGTTTTATTCCCACAGATTGGAGTCGCCCTGATTGACGGTACGGCCCCTCATGTGGTAGATCCTAAAAACCCGGGCGCTGTCGACGAGATCCTGCATTTGGGAGATTTTTGGAAAGAAGACGGTATGAGGGCAAATAAGCGGCAGATATTAGAGAATAATGCACTGGTGGGCAAGTTGTTTGCCAGAGCCTATCAATACCTTGCAGCGGCAAAATGCATCTATGATGATATGATTGTCATTCACAAAGAAGCAACCAACGCGGCAGGCGTGTATTTGGAATTAGAAAAAATTGTTGCAGCAGAATTTGCAGCATGGCCGATTAGTGATAAAATGGGGAAGGTCAGAAAGCTGTTTGCCAGTGCCATTACACCCGGAGGATTACGGAACTATTTGGAAACCATCATTAGCAGGCACAAGAACATATACATCATCAAGGGAGCAGCGGGTACCGGCACCCAAGTACTGCTTTCGAAAGTAGTTGAGCATGCGGTTCGGAGAGGATTCGATGCAGAAGCCTATTACTGTCCGATGGAGCCTGAGCATAAGGTTGAGCACGTGGTTATTCCTGAGCTCAGTCTTGCTTTTACCACCTCAAACAAATATCATTCTGTTGATATAAATACCGATAAAATGGTCGACTTGAACGGGTATATACACAAAGCTGTACTGGAGAAACATAAGGATGCGTTAAAGTATGACGTTGAAACCTTCGATGCAATACTCGATAAAGCCATTGCGACGATCAAAAAAGCGAAAGAAACACATGATGTGCTGGAAACTTTCTATATACCTAATATGAAATTCGACGAGGTTCAGGTGTGCTGGGAAAAGACGCTGGCACGTATCCTTGCGTACGCCGAAGAGGTCTCATAGGGGCAATAAAAACGC
>JAKSBV010000476.1 GCA_022360955.1 Bacillota bacterium | reverse complement strand
TTTTTCCGTTGACATTAATAACACTTTGCTTCATTGCCAGACTTTGAAGTATTTCAACTCTTTTACGGATTCCATAACACAAAGCATCGCACCTTGCCGTATCTATGTATGTAGAAGTTTTAAGTATTTCTTTGCATTCTTCATCTATTCCATGAAGTGCTGAAAAATCTATCCATTCAAGTGAACCAGCCAATTTTATCTGCTCTGAATGGTAACTTTTAAACGGTTTGCTTGGTACATCCTTGTGCGGTTTGATGTTTTGCACCAGTTGGTCATGCCACATACTTGTGCCACAATCGAACAGGGGTGCTGCACCGATCCATTCAAGAGTATTTACATCTCTTACTGCACCGAAATTGCTATAGTGGCGGTCAATATTAGCGATAATGAAATCAACAGCCAGCATATAGTCAATGCTCTCTTTAATATTGGGTATTCCCAGGTACTCACAGCAACTCAAATAATGGTTGTATGGTGATACATGATTCGGTCTTTTCTCCGTTTGGGAGATGTTCCACGCACTCACCAATTCGGTATCAGTATTAATGAAGTTTTCGCATACACTGTATGGATAGTTGTTCTCCCACACTAATACATATGATGTATATGGTTCTTTTTTAAGTCGTCTTTGAACGGCACTTGCAATAACTTCATTTAACGGTTCCTGGTTAAATGGATTACTTCCTGCTTTGATGAGGCAGCGTTTCCCGTCAATAATTTTCCATTTCTTTTTCAGCCAACCATCGGAAGTATTATCCGGTGACATTAAATCCAAGTCCTCGCTCCGTACTTCTTGACCAAACAATACATTACCAACATCATCACTGAATGTATTCTCAAAAAAATTAACCTTATTCCATTTCATCGGATTGCTTTTGGGATTTATCCAATATTGGTCAGACAGGCTAAGTCCGAAACATTTTAGCAGCAGTTGCTCAGTATATGGTACTTGCATAATTTCAAGCGCATCCCTTATACCGGAACGACTTGCGGGAATTGAGCGTCCCTGCCACCACTTGTTTAATGAGCTTATATCAGGTTTTTTTTCTGATATGCGTACACCAACAGGCAGATGCTTTTTATTATGAATCTCAACAATTTTTAATATGCTTGCCGTTTCCTCATGAATTTCCAAATCCAATACAGGTGTATTTTTGCTCATTAATGTATATATCACGGATTATCCCTCCTGTTCATCACAGATTTGATCTATCTAAAGACTATCCTTTATTGATATATATTATAACATTATTTGTAGAAAAAAGGTAATGCGTTTTGTTTCAGTCATTTAGAATGATCCACCTTTCTCCGTCAAAATTTTCAAACTTTTCACTTGTTGCATTTTGCTCAAAGTACACCGCCAGGATTCGTTTGATATCTTCTTTCTCAGCTCGCTTAACCGAGAAACTTTGCTCCCTCAGTGTTTTTTCAATCCGGTTCAGGTATGAAAATATTTCTTTCTGCTTCTCGTCAATAAGCCTGATAATAATCAGAAACTCACGTGCAGTTGCCATTTGTACTTGGATTCTATCCAGGAATCTCAGGTCAGTTTCAAGCAGCCTGCAGATGATGGGGCTGTTCTCCTGTTCGATGCGTGTTTTTAAGAATCTTTTGTTATCCTCGAAATTTTCACGTGAATTCAGGCGGCACATTTCTTCACTCCAATTCTGATAGTTGACTGGTATACCAAATTTTTCAGCTTCCTCTATTTCACGGCGCATCCCTTCGGATATCCGGTCACCGAATACCCATACGGCATCACAGGAAGCAAGGAGCTGTGATCCCATTTTGATTCCCTGTTCTCTTTCTGCCGGATTGCTGTCATTTAAAAATAGTGGAAACAAAAGATGTGAGGCAATTGGAACTACACCATTGTCTGCAGCATAGCGGCAGTATTCTATCCCCATCTTGGTATTGTGTTCAATATCTCCAGCAAAAGGAGAAGTGATATATATAAGCTTCATTATTTTGCTCCCCCCTTTACTATTGTTCTTGTTATGTTCACAGCAGAATGTGCTGCATAGACTGTACTCATAAAGTTCGCTTTGGTGGAGGTATCCAATCCGAACTGTCCGGCGATCCTTGGTATTTCAGAAGATGCAAGCATCAATCCAAGACCGAGAAGCAAATTTTGATTAAATACCAGGAGTCCGGCAATAAGGATGGTTGCCTGCAAAAATGCAGTAAGGCATAAGCCCACCACCTGCTTGCTCCAGGATACAAAACCATCGATGTAACCACGGGGAACTGAGAACATATACAGACTACCCACAGCTATCTGAATCAAACGGATACCGCCACGTTTCAAGTTAGCGAAAAATATTTTTATTATTGCATAGCCCATAAGTAGAATGCAAAAAATACCTATTAGTGGACTTAGTCCTGCTCGCCCTACATTCGCAAGAGCTTCAAGAGCTTTTCCTTTAAGGGTTCCACTTGCTCCCATTAGATTAGAGATTCCAGATGTATAAGGTTAATAGAGAGCATTCCAGCCGGTGTCCAGCAATCAAACAAAAACGTATAGGGAGTGTAATTTCCATCCGACATCCATATGGGTGTAAAATGAACACGTAGGTTATATGTGGAATATTTGTTGACTGGGTGCTATTGATCTACCATTATTATATGTTACCTTTGACACTTTTCCAAAATGAGCTTGTATATCATCTCTGTTGACTTAAAAAAGTTCGTCGCATTGAATATATTGCTCTTGTATATAAAGTTTATTTAAGCGTAATATGCTGCGAACTTTTGAAGAATATGGAGACTTCGCATTGTCAAGTAAAAAATAGCAATGATGAAGAAATAACTGATCTTCTGATAATTCAATCATTTTTTTGTTCCTCCTGTAAATCCAAGATATCTACTGCTCCTGCAAATCGTTTCAAGAGGACATCGCTATCGCTTCGGTGTGAAATTAATATTACAGTTTTATCGGCAATGAGCGTTTCTATATTTTCATAAAATGTCTGCACATTCACATTATCTATAGCAGATAGTGGTTCATCCACCAATAGAATAGGCGCATTTTTTAAAAACGCGCGTGCAATCGCTATGCGTTGCCTTTGTCCGAGGGAAAACAGTTGGCCGCGTTCACCTACTGATGTTGCATATCCACCCGGCAAGCTGACAATAAAATCGTGAATGTTTGCTTGTTTAGCGGCCTGCATAATATCTTCGTCGGTTACATCGTCTTTTGCTATAGCAATGTTATCACGGATCGTTCCGTCAAACAACATAATGTCCTGAGAAACGTAGGAATAGACATGACGCAGATTTTCCGGCGTTACTGCCCGAATATCTTTCCCGAACAAGCGGATATCACCAGTATAATCCATATAAAGGCCAAGAAGTAGCTTCATGATAGTGGTTTTTCCGACACCGCTTGGCCCTTTTATAAAAAGGATATGGTTTTTCGGTAGCGTGAAACTCAACTTTTTCAAAATTGCCTCGCTTTCTTTATAGGCAAAATAAACATTCTGAAATTCAATAGCCATTGTACCACTTACATCATCAATCGTATTGCCCTGCGAAGATTCTTCTTCCTCACCTTTCAATTCACGAATACGCTCCAGCGACGCACTGGAACCTTGCAAATTTACAAGGGCAATACTCAAATTAGTAAATAGTGAAACAACAGACTGTGAATAGTAAAAAGAAGCCATCATATCGCCAAATTGAATCTTTCCGTGTGCCGTAAACAGTAATGCGACACCCAAGAACAAGTATGTATTGATGTTACTGAGTATTGCATTCAAAAGGCCTTGCACAATGCCAAGCCGATTTATCTTCATGCCGGTATTTTTCATTTTATCGTTAAGAATCTTAAAACGACGATTCATCCACCCTTGAAGGTTAAAAATGCTAATCACACTATGACCTAAAATACCCTCTGTCAATGAACCCGTCATATCGCCCATCCGCCGAGATATTTCTAAAGACTGATTTTTTATTGGTTTTAAAAATCGAGTATTGACGAAATAACCCAATAGACCACACCCGATTGCTATCAGGCCAATTTCCCATCGAATCCAAAATATAAAAAATATACTCCCCAATCCGCCTATAAGCAGACTGGCAATATAGCTTAAATCAAGTCTGTAAATACGAATAATACTACGCACATCAAAAGTTAAACGGCTTTGTATATCACCTTTAGTATTCTTTTCAAAAAAACGTAATGGTAAATGCAAGACATGCCGAAATAGAGTAGTGAATAAACGACTCCCAATATTTTCTGCTTCCTTATAAACGAGATATCGAAAAACATAGCTTAACATAACTGCGATCAGTAAAGCGGCAACGCTTATTAAAATATAAGGGACAAATTGTTGAAAATCTTCTATTTGTAATTGATTTAAGAGAACTTTGGTACTTTGTCCAATCACAAAAACAGAAAAAATTGTGGTTAGAGAGTATATCACGACATACACGATATAACGAGTAGACAGAAGCAACCGAATGTCTTTTATAAAGTGGTTTTTATTGTTCATGATACCACGTCCTTCACAAAAGTGGCATATAATCCGTTATTCTTAATCAATTCTTTATGTGAACCCTGTGCCACAATGCGCCCACCGTCTAACACTACAATCTTATCAAAATTTTGAATAAGCTCCATGTCATGCGTGACGAAAATAACGGTTTTATTTTGAAATGCTTGCATTATTTGATTCATCACAAGAAATTTAGTGTCACTGTCTAACGCTCTCGTTGGTTCATCCAATAAAATAACCTCTGCTTCACTGCACAAACAACGTGCTATCGCCATTCGTTGCCGTTGTCCACCCGAAAGATTTGATCCTGGCGCAATACACATGTTTTGATATCCATGTTCTGTTGCGAGGATATATTCCTCTATACACGCCGTTTTAGCGGCATGTTTCACAACCATATCTAAATGCACATCATCATTTAACAGCTTATTTGCATTGCCACAGGCAATGTTATGGTAATATGTATCTGAAAATAAAAATGTGTCTTGTTCAACGAGAGCCACGTGAGAATGGCTATTATCAGAACATGTAAAAACACTTCCGATGGTTGGTGTGTAGAATCCGGCGATAAGTTTCAGAAGTGTAGATTTACCACTTCCATTTAGTCCAATAATTGCGACTTTTTCTCCTTTAAAAACAGATAACGAGACATCCTCCAAAGCCGCAGCATCAATTCTTTGCGGGTATGAAAAAGAAACATTTTTAAGTTCAAGTACATTATTTTTGGAAGTTAATTTCTCTGTCTGAGATCTATA
>JAKSBV010000185.1 GCA_022360955.1 Bacillota bacterium | reverse complement strand
CGGAAGGTATAAGAGTTTTATCCGGATAGACCTTGCCGATATTATCGATGTGATCGGGATGAACTTCATATCCCTCAAATTGGTGATCGATAAGATTGACTCAACCGACGGATTGCTGGAGTTCTATGAGTGCCGTTCTTCATGGCATGAGCATCATTTATTGTGGCTGCGCAATATGGATTATGGGCCGGAGCCTGTCTTGACCGTAGAGGCCTCCGGCAGTCAAGTGGAAGTGGATGTCCTGGAGTATGTTACGGATCTGCTCGAAAGAGGGGAGACAACACTCAATTTAGCGGTGGAAAGCAAGGATTTCGTGATCATGAAGGCAAAAGAATCGGGCACAGCACCTAAATTGGAGCTGCGGTACACCGATCCGAGCTGGGCAGGCTTCATTAGAGAGCTGGATATGACCAATCGGGCGATCATTCGTGCGGTTGGGCACAAAGATTTCTATAGCAGTTACAGGCTTTTGGAAAAGTTTTTTCAGCGGGCCGGTGCTTTGATCAAAGACCCGACCCTGCTTCAAAGCAGCGTTTGGGTGAACCAACCGGATTTTATCAGCAGCGCTTCCGTGGTGGTGAGCAGCTATTGCGCGGCCGCTGCGGTGGTGAGGGCGGACGGACACGCAGACCTCATATGCGATTATGACCACAATGCTATGCATAAGACGGCCGGTGCCGAGATCCCCTATAGGCAGGACGTATACGGCAGTGCCGATGTTCCCCCTGAATACGCAGTCAAAGACGGCGATTTTAGGGCGGATGTGATTAGAAAATATGTGTTTTCTTTGGTTGAAATGGTTCGTTCCGTGTACACAAACGGTTCCGCCGTCGTACGCGTCACGGATCATAAATCCCTTGTTTCAAGTGCCGAAATTATCTATTCCTATATATATGGTCAAGGGAATATCCGTGAAGGTTCTTTCTTGAACGCCGGTGCCATAAAGAGGAGCAGGCCCGTCTCAAAGGACCGGGCGGACGCAGCCTATATGGATAGGCCTTATTTGTACGGCAGGTATCATATCGGCAAATCGTCGGAGCTGGCGGGCAGTGCTTTCATGAAGCAGTTTGTACACCGGCACAAGTTGTGCGCAGCGGTCGTTCCGCCGCCAAGTGAGGTGGCCGCCGGAGCGGTGGTCCGCCGGCAGGACCATGAAGACCGGGCGGCAGCGCTTATCATGAGGCGATCGGGGGATGATCCTTTGATTTCTAATGCAGAGGTGCCCCATAGGTATGATATTGTGAACAGCTTGCACATACGCCGGCAGGACAATAGCGACAGGGATACGGAAGCTGTAATCCGGCAGAAGGGACTGATCGATGCGCCGAGCCGGGCTGAGATGTATGTGTACAGGGATTTGTTTTCCGCTGCGGATATCCTGCAAATCAAAGATTTGACCGGCTCCGCCGTTGCCAGGCAGTTTGATGTAGCCCACAGCAGGGTTGAGGCGTTCGTATCCGGCGGTTTTCACCGGAGTCCGGTGGTTTCCTATGCGGACATTGGGGTGAAGGACGCATACCTTGCGGGCAGGGCCGAAATCAATACGAAAGCCCGGATATGGCTGCCCAATCACCAGGGAGAACTGGATTTTGAAGATAGAAAATTGCCCAGATTGTGGATAAGAGAAAATTTTATAACCGGTGAAAATGACACTTAAGGGAGTTAGACGCTCCTTTTTTTGTTCTAAACTAAAGAGTGAAGGGGAAAGCGGAGCAAGGAATAAAAAGCGCAGAAGTGTGAGCAAAGGAAGTGATCGAAATGGGAGAAAACGATCTTGCATTCTGCAAGGACTGCAAGGAACACAAACAGCATGTGACGGAAATAAAGAATATAAAAGAGGCGGCAAGCAAGCTTGAGAGCGATGTGAAGCAGGACATGAACGACATCGTGCAACAGCACAAGGAAGATGTAAGAATGATGGAAGAAAAGCTGAAGGGATACCGGGCCCATTTTAACGGGCTGCTGGATAAATTTCAGCGTGAAATACAAAAGGTGGTATCGGAAAACCAGCAGTTAAGAGAGGCTATTATCGAAATCAAAAATACCATTACCGGCGCCAATGAGAAATCGGCCCTCTTATTTGCCCAAGTGACCCGGGAATTAAGTGAGATGTCCAAGCGATTGGACGAAATTTTCGAGAACAAAAAAGCCACCACCCAGCATTTGGTGTATCCCATCATTACGGGGGTTGTCGTGGCGGTCATCATGGGAATACTGGGCTTCATGGCCGGCAAATCTTTTTAGCGGGAAAGCATTAGAGATGAGAAGCGGATGAAAAAGATAGGCACTTAATCGGACCACAGCTAATAGAATGTAGTGAATAAAGGATGCTGCCGCATTTTTGGTCAATAATGATTTGGTCAAAATGATAGGTTCAATGTTAAAAGGCGGTATCCATAAGGGCGATAGGGGGCTTATCATGTCCGTTAGAAACAGGTTCATAATAGCAATGTTTGCGTCCGTGCTGTTGGGGGTATTCGGGGTAAAAACCGTTGACTATTTTACGAAACACCGCAAGAGGGACGTCAATGAAAAGAAGGCTGTTCGACAGGCGGCGTTAAATAAACTGACGGCTTTGACGTCGGGGATCAAAGCCGTTGACATGCCAAGGGAAAGTTTCATGCAGGAAATCGCACCCAAATATGTGCGGCGTATTATGAAGGATACGCCCCAACTGACAAAAGCAGGCTTTGACGACCGGATGATCTTAACCTTGATGCAGCCGATGCTGAACATGGTGTTTGACAAGTTTGTGAAGTGAAATCGAATAGGACTTGAGGGGATATGTATATAATCTAGATTTACATCATTCAAATGATAAGCTATGAAAATAAATATTTCTATATTAACCTACGTCTCACAGGGTAGATGCTGTATGCGTTTTTTGGCATGCAGCATCTTTTTTGATTGGCTGTGTGCCGAAAACGTTCACAAATCTTTCCCATTTCCATCACGAATTTATCACAATTACTATTTATAAT
>JAKSBV010000324.1 GCA_022360955.1 Bacillota bacterium | reverse complement strand
TAGTGCTTGCCGAACATTTTGTCTAAGAACATCCAGGCATATTCCTCATCCTCAAATAAGCTTTGATAGTCGTCCAGAGGCTGCAGCACGTTTTGCGCCAATATCATCCATGGAGTCCCGCCCCACATCCACACAATGTCTGCAATAGGGTCGTTTGCCATGACGCTTTGCAATAGAATTTCCCGAAGGTCCGAAGGATATTCTATGAACTCAAGCTTTACATGATGCTCTTTCAACACTGCTTCCACAGCTTTTTCTCTGGCTCTCAATTTCTCGGGGCTCAAGTGCGGCTCCCCTGTAACAGGGTCCCTCCATGCAGGGTCTAGCCCACGGATGTTATGGTGGCCGAACCTAATCGTCACAACTTCTTTTTCCGCGGGGAGCTCCTCTTTTGAAGATTCATGGGCATCCTCAGACGCCTTGTCGGCTTCATGGTTGATAGCGGGACCGCAGGCGGATCCAAGCATGATAGCGACCATAAGCAAAATGCAAAGGGTTTTTTTAATTATCATTTTGATCTCCTCCTTATATTGAATAACCAGCGCTGCCTTATATTTCCACATTAAGTGCGTTCAATATTATCCTATATTCTAAAATATGAGATCATTTTTCCTATAGTATTAAAAATATTTATAAAGATATTATATTTTTTTTAAATCGATTTTTCATTTTAAGTTTTTAAGATTTATTTAAAATAATTACGCATTTTAAACCTAAAAATGCCTTTAAGCAAATAACAAGGATACGGCATTTTTTGTTCAAATGTATTTTTAATTTATTTTATCCGACTTGAGCAGGATGTGCTCGCCTTAACAAAGACCGGCCGAAGAGTACCTCGTTTGTATAAATAGTATTTTAAGGTTTAAAGTTGGTTATCTTTATTAAGACTATTGATCCGGTACGCCGCGTCCCCTTCTGAGATTCGGAATAGCCGTTACTGCAATACCATATTTCGTTGCAGTGTTATTCTACCGTAACTTCTAGCGTTTGTTTGGTTTCGTTGCCTGCAAAATCCGTTACGGTTATTTCCACCTTATATTTGCCCGGCGTCGTGGTGTCCAGCTCGGAAAGATCCGCCTTGATCCCGTGTTTTACG
>JAKSBV010000512.1 GCA_022360955.1 Bacillota bacterium | reverse complement strand
GCAGCATAGATTGCTGTTCTTTTTCTCTTTCCAAAGCTAATATTTGTTGTTCTATTTTTTCAGCGTCTTTTGATTCGCCTTCTTTACTCCCGGCATCCAATGCTTCAGTTTTCCTACGTATCTCCTCAGCCTTCTTTATTTCATATTCACTTTGGTGACTTGAATAAGCCATACCTATTGCTAATATAGCACATATAGCTACTCCTAAAATCCTCCTAAAATCACAACATACTTCTTTTTAAACATTTGGTCAGCCCTCCCAGCAAATATTCAAACAATATTTATACATAATGTATTGGACGCCATATCTTTATCTTTTGTTCCCCGGGGTCAGGCTTGCGATATTGCTATTTCTATATCTTCATGCATTATTTGGCTGCAGGATAATCTGCATGGAACCATTTTGGCATACACCATTATCGATTAACTTCATACCTCAGATCTCGTTCTACAATTTCGCCACCGTCAATATATAACTCACTTCTCTCCATCCAACACCAAATCACAGCTCTCTTTGATATTTAATGCTTCAAAATAGCGATTTTCAAGGGGAATCCATACCGCCTTAAATCGTTCAAGACCTATAGGCCCATTGCGTTCCAGTATCCTTTTCTCCTGTACCGCGGATGAAATCTCCATAAAAATCTTAAAATCATAAAACGCAATCAATGTGGCCTGCAGGCTGTACGACCCTTCTATAATATTCACCTTTTTTTTTTTTTTTTGTTCCGGCGGGTAAAAAGCCTGCGCCTTGCAATTAAACCGTCTGAGTTTAAAAGGCGCTCCTTTGAGCACCGCTTCAAGAACCTCCGTCTTAAAACGGGCATAGTCTATATTGCCGCCAAATTCCTGCATCCTGGCATCAGTTCTAAGTGCTAACGGCAGATAAAAATCATCCGTATGAAACAAATTGGCGTCTAAAGCCTCCGCCAGTTCACGGGCTAAAGTACTCTTTCCGGCACCGCAATTGCCATCAACGGCAATCAATACTTTATCCTTGATTCGCAATAAGGGTGTTATTTTTTCTCGAATCATTTTAATATGATTTTCAAACATCTATATCCTCCCCATTACGTTAATCCGTTCACTTTTCCTTTTAAAAATTCTATCGCTTTCTTATAATCGTTATTGTATCCTCCGAAACTCTCTTCTTCAACAAGCTTAAAACCCGCTTTTAAATAAATATTAATGGCTTTATAGCTCCATGTTTGGGTATGAAGATAAATATCTCTGTCCCCCTCAATTTTTAACATCCTGGCCAATCCTTCAAAGACGATAGCCTTTCCGAGTCCTAACCCTTGATATTTTGTATCAACACTAACCCAGTGCATCGCCGGGTCACGCCTTTCATTGGTATAATTCCACCAATTTGTTAGTGTAGCTATCTTTTGATTGTCTTCCTTTTTAATAAACAGCAGTCTTCTTTTGGTTTCTTCCAAATAGGGCGAATAGTGCACTTTAAAATAATCCAGCGCCTTTTGTGTGCTGTCAAACTCTCCTACCGATGTCTCTATCTCAGCCCAATATTGCTCATCACCCTCAGAATATAATACGAATGAATACCCTTTAGGTAATACTGCATCGGGGACCCTTGACCCCTTACTTCGTTTCATTATAATGCTGTGATACGGAATTGATTTGTCTAACAAAAAAATCATCCTCTCCTATGATAAATACCGTTGTTTCTTTGTACCCTGCTAAAATTTTTTATAAGCCTTGGCAGGTGCCTGGGATTTATGAATGTCGCACTTTAAAATTGAGTTGATATTTGCATAGAAAACGTAAAGTCATCCTTGTTTTGTGTACTTATTCTTCATAGATATTAATAAATCCTTTCCTTCAAGAAAATTTTTTTAAAAAATGTCTGCAAAAGCTTAACCTTCTGCAGACATTTTCTACAACCTTATTCATATCCTCTTTTACTTGTCATGTTATTCGGCGGCGTTTTATAAGGATTTTTCTTCTTATAGCTCCGGGACGGGTCCATATCTTTCATGTCCTTTTCTTCTACCATTTCTCCCTTTGACCCGGCTCTGCGGTTATCATAACGCACATCTCTTTTCCCCATGGTAATCCGCCGTTCGTGGTATTGGTTCCTATATAGGATTACCTGTAAAAGCTTTTTTATAACACAAAACCCTATAGACCTTGTCCATTTTCACCAGACTATTTCTTTAATCTCCTGCTTTCAGCTTCGGTATGCTGTTAATGCAATAGCGTACCTCTTCCATTGAAGGCATCGCCGGAATGGCACCTTTTTTAGCTGCACACAATGCACCTACCGCATTGGAAAAATCAATAATTTTTTCAAGCGCCGGTCTGCTCATCGTATCCAATGTATCCTTGAAGCCGCTTAAATGATACAGCAGAGCTCCCATGAAGGAATCTCCCGCTCCCGTAGTATCTGCAACCTTCGTATCATAGGTATCCAATTGGCCGGTTCCGGCAGCACATCTATAGTAGCAACCTTTGGGG
>JAKSBV010000401.1 GCA_022360955.1 Bacillota bacterium | reverse complement strand
TTGCTTGGATTAAGGTAAGGGGACACACCCCTCCTTCGTCACGGAATGTCCCCAACGAATGCTCCAAAACTCGCTGGCGCTCAAACAGTTGAAGCCGCTTTTCCTCCGCTGCGCAAACAATCTCTAAGATTCTTCATAAGGTTACTTCCATACGATTATATTTCTAGTTCTAGTGCTTACTATCTATATAGATATCACACTTTAAAACCGAATATATAGTTGGACAAAAAACGCAGAACCATCGTTAATTTAATCCAAATGTATCTTTAGGTTGCAGTGTGCTATCTTTACTGTCAGCATACCATCCCCGATTTCCAAAGTAAATCTTACTTTTCCGTGATAAATGTAAAAAAAATGACATTCCCTCAGAAATGTCATAATGGTTACATCAATATATGATTTGTTACATGGTCTGCCGGTATTCCCCCGGCGTCAAGCCTTCATATTTTTTAAAGGCTTTGATAAAACTGTGTACGTTTCCATATCCCACCATATCACTGATTTCCTGTATGGACCGCTTTGGATCGGAAAACATTTTGATGGCTTGCTTGATCCTGTATCTTGTCAAATACTCCACAAGGGTTTGTCCCGTTGTCTCCTTGAACATTCTGCTGAGATAGGAAGAACTGAGTCCTGCATATTCAGCTATTTCCGTCACTGCCATACATCGATTATAGTTCTGTTCCACATACTTAACTACTTTTTGGATGTAGTAACTCTTCTCAATCAATTCTCTTTTTTTTGTTTTTTTGCCGATCATATTGACAAAATAGTCTTTCATAAGGTTTTTCAGCATTGCTGCATTGCTGCAGGCCTGAATATTATTGTATATATTGATTTTATCGAAAGGCGGAAACTCTCCGTCTTCCTGCCATACCTCGTTAATAATACCGCTGATCAGCAGTGTAACCATCTGCTGTACTTCATTGACCAGATATTTTTTGTGCAGGATATATTCCTTAAATATATTGTCAACCGCTTCCCGTACCCCCTCTTCATCCATCGACCGTATACCGCTTATTATTTTTTTGTGCAGCAATATCGGATAATGAAGCTGGTCGTGACTCACATCACAAAAGATGACATCATTGTCCCTCATAAAAGCTTTAAGGTTAAGGGCCTTTCTGGCTTCTACAAACGACTTTCCCACATGCACCAAACCATCGCATACCGGTCCGAATGAAAAACACAAGGTTATGCCCAACGCGCCTTTCACATGTTTGCCAATGGTATTGCACCTGCCCGTAAGCTCTTCTTGCAGATTTTCTTGGGCCGTTCTTTCGCCGATATTGATCAAAAACGCAAGTTTCGCCTCTGTCAGCAGTACGCCGTAAATACTGCAATCTCCTAAAAATTCCTGTTCTACTACATTTCTGATATAAAGCCGGTCTCCCTCATTGATATTTTCATCATCTTTAATCCTGTCACGATTGATATCTATCACTAAGGCTATAAAAAACGGCTCATCTAAACGAACGCCGGCATAACTCAATTTTTCATTTAAAAATTCCCAATCCCGGATATTGCTCATCAATATATCCGTGATTAACTTCTCCTTTATAATCGGCTTATTCTTCTCCACAAGCATCTGCATATCCTTATGACTGCTGATGAGATTGTCTAAGGCTTGGTCCATGATCCTATATTCGTCATGCTCCTCTTGTGTGCCCGAAAGATTCTGAAGCTCTGCACCTATCTTTTGCAGAAGCTTGTTCCACGGTAAAAACATCTTTTTTGACATGAGATAGGAAGCAATGATCCCCAACAATAATACAAGGTTGAATATGAAAAGAACAATCAACCGTTCCTTTTTCATCGCCTGAGCAACCTCGGTAACAGGCCGCAGGCTGACATACGTCCAATCCACATCATCAGACTTGGTATAAGTAATATAATATTCCAGGGCTCCTACTTTCATTCTCTTCACACCGCTTGGTCCAGGCAGCATGTCAATAGAAAAATACTTGTCTTCCAGCGCAGTATTTAACCACTGCTTGTTGCCATGGGATATGATACGTCCCTCATTGTTTATGACAAACACGTCCGCACTCTTATCACCCGCATATCGCGCCAGAATATCAAAAAACTTTTCTTCCCGGATATTTATAAAAAGAGCGCCGTACATATCAATGTCATGCAGGGGAAGAGTGGTAGTCAATGTAATGATGTTATCTTGAACAATGCTTTCACTAGGATCTTTTAGGACTCTAGTCGTATGCCATTTCTTGCGCAAACCGTCCTGCACCGCTTTTTTGACAATTGCTTTATCATAAAATTCCTCCAAATCATAGATGCCTTCCTTTGAGGTGATAATCTTATCACTAATACGCACATAAACATATATGGAGTGATACAATTGATCGAAAAGAAGAAATTCCTGTAATTGATCTCGCAATTGGACATAATCATACTTGCCGGCGTCATAGGGGGTCTTGACAATTTTAATGGTCAGGGGCATAACGGAAAGCTGCATACTGATCGTCTCAAGACTGTTCAACAAATTTTCGCCGGAATTAGAAATTTTTTGGATCTCTTTCAAAGCATCCTTCTGATAATTCTGTTCTATGTTTTTAAGAGAGATACTCAGGTATATGCCGCATAATACAGTCAATGGAAGAACTATAAATAATACATAGGATATAAAGGTACTAAAATAACGACTCCTTAATTTAAATCGTTTCATTAATGGCCTCCTGCACTTTACTAAATTAACCTGTTGTGCAAGTTAAATCAAACCGATTTTATCACATTCCCAGAATTATTGTCAAATCATTACATGAGGGCGGATGTATTTAGTGGGGTGAAGAAAATGATGGAAATGACCTTATGTACCGGAGGCCGGATATATAAATTAAGAAAAAATAGTTGAGAGCTGAGGGTTGAGAACGGATTCCTTCCCGTTTAGCGTTTAGAAGGCTAAACGCAAACAGATGCGGGGCCTTAACCTGTTAAGACCCCGCATCTGTCGCATCCCTAAAAAGACTGTATTTCGCCAAAGTATGCTCTATACTTTATAAGAACAAACTTATTCCACCGTTACATAATCCACATAGATGGCGGATTTTCCGGAAGCTCCGTTCCCTGCAATAAACTGGACACCGACGGCACGTACATTATCCAAATCGGCAATGCCTGCCAATCCCAGTGTGAGCGTTGTTCCCTCGGTGCCTGCACCGATATCTATGGTACCGCCATCGTACCATGTCCACCCTGTCCCTGTTTTGATAAAGATTTTGGCTTGCATGCCTGTACCCATATTTCCCCAAGAGGCATGTCTGACCCGCGCTTTCAAAGAATTTTTTCCGGACAAATTATCGCCCCTATTTAGCTCCAAATAGTACTCCTGTCGAGCTGCCAGCTGAATATCCGCTTTCAGTGAGCGGCTTCCGTTAGAACTCCATTCTGTCACCGACCAAGGTCCATCGCTAATATTCTGACCGGTCCATCCCTGTGTTGAACCCTCAAAATCGTATTTTACCTGTTCCGTTGAACCTTCGTCCTTGTTATTTAAATAGTTGGCATTTGATGCGATAATTCCTGCCGTGCTGCTGTCAAAAGTAAAATCAAAATGGGTATCACGGATCGTTTTTACCATTTGCCAAACCGCAAACCCTCCGTAATCCAACCGGTTCGCCAAGCTATGCCATCGGGTATAGGCGGCATCCCTGTCTCCATGACTGTCAAACCTGCCGTACTCTTCCAGAACAATCGGTTTATTCGCACTGTGGGCAGTCTTCGCCCTGTCTTCAATAAACCAGTCCACCCAATTAAGGTCTTTGTTCCACCAGTCGGGATAACAGTGGATGGTGGCAAAATCAATTTCGGGAATCTTTACATTCCGTTCAAAATCTACGCCCTTGCTTCCATCTTCCGTCCAGCCGCTTCCACCGGTTTTAAATCCTTCCTCACCGGTTGCTACCATGTGGTGAGGATCAAGCTGCTTGACGTATTTTGCCATTTCACTGATCCAATTGTAAACATTGTCTCCCCTATTGTCGTTTCCGCCGGGCTCATTGGCCAGTTCCCATGCAAAGATAGCCGGCTCGTCCTTATACTTCACACCGGTATGGTGATTGGTCCTATTGATGAGCATATTGACATAGTTCTTATAATGTTGTTTAACAGTTGCATCGGTATAAAATAGGTATTTGGATTTTCCCGCCCCTAACGCCTCATTCACATACCACTGCATACCATTGTATTCATCCCAATAATTCACAAAAGGAAGGATCACTCGAATACCGTTGTCTTTTGCCTTCTTTACTGCATAATCAAGCCTTCTTAAAGCCGTTTCATTATATTGTCCGAGGGAAGGCTGAATGGTTTGTATGTCATACCAATCTCCGTTGGCAAAAGCCCACATACGGATCACTTTAATCCCTTTTGCGGCACATTCTCGCATCAGTTCATCCACGTCTGCTTCCGTTAACCAGTCGTTTCCTACATAATCAATCAACCCTGCATAATAAATATTGGTGCCTTGAAAATAGAACGGCTTGCCATCCAGCACAAACTGTGTGCCGTTTGTATGAACAAAACCTGCGGGAGCTGCTTTTACTTCCTGCAGTCCCCCCAACGGTAAAAAGCAAAATAGACCTATCAAAACACTTGCCAGTGTAAAAACGCTAATCCATTTTCTCATTCTTAACATATCTTATCGGCTCCTTTCCGATATAAATATAAGTTATGGCAGCATCCCTTAAAAAGGCTGCAAAAATTGACGTCCCTTCCCATTGAATGATACATATAGGGGGAATGCGAAAAACGCTTTTCCGCCCGGTGCACGTCATAAGGACGATTACACCGCACATAAAATCCCGCTTTCTCCCATCCCCCCCCATTATAGATACCCAAGACTAAAAAATTGTTGAAGGCCGAGGGCTGAAAACACGACGCCACCAACCTCTAACACACCTTATAATCTATTCTCTGTCTTAAAATAACGATCCTCCCCAAAGAATCTAATTCTTAATTATTCATTATTCATTATTCATTGTTCATTACCAACCCCTCTGCGCTA
>JAKSBV010000342.1 GCA_022360955.1 Bacillota bacterium | reverse complement strand
TCTATGCCGGGCAGTACTTTGCCCTCCAAAAATTCTAATGAGGCGCCTCCACCCGTTGAAATGTGGGTCATTTGATCACCATAGCCCAATTGTTTAACAGCCGCTACGGAATCGCCGCCACCAATAATGGTAATGGCATTATTTTGAATGCCTGCTTTCGCCACTTCTTGCGCAATCGCCTTGGTTCCTTCCGCAAACCTCGGGAATTCAAAAACCCCCATCGGTCCGTTCCATATAATGGTTTTCGCTTTTCCGATAACCTTGGAGAATCTTTCTACCGTGATATTGCCGATATCTACACCCATCCAATCATCCGGCATTGCATCGGACGGCACATATTTAGACTCTGCATCGGGCTTGAATTCTTTTGCAACGATGCTGCCTACGGGCAACAACAATTCTACGCCTTTGTCGTCTGCCTTCTCCATAAGACTCTTCGCAAGATCAAGTTTATCATCTTCACATATGGATTCTCCAATTTGATACCCTTTGGCTTTTAAGAACGTATACGCCATTCCGCCGCCAATGATCAAGGCATCCACTTTCTCCAGAAGATTTTCAATTACCCCTATTTTATCCGATACCTTAGCACCACCTAAAATAGCTACAAAAGGTCTTGCAGGCTCGGCCAGGGCTTTACCCATTACTTCAATTTCTTTTTGAATGAGATAACCTGCAACAGCGGGAAGATAATCCGCAACACCTGCAGTGGACGCATGGGCCCTATGGGCCGTTCCGAAAGCATCATTTACAAAGACATCTGCAAGGTCTGCCAGGGCCTTTGCAAATCCCGGGTCATTTTTCGTTTCTTCATTGTGATATCTCACATTCTCCAGTAAAATAACCTCTCCGTCTTTCATTGCGGCAACAGCAGCTTTCGCACTCTCACCAATAACATCCTTGGCCATCACCACTTCTTTCCCCAGATATTGGCTTAACCTTTCGGCCACCGGCTTAAGACTAAACTTAGGATCAAATTTTCCTTTCGGTCTTCCCATGTGCGAACAAAGTATTGTCTTCGCACCGTTATTCATCAAATACTTGATTGTAGGCAAAGCAGCTACAATTCTATTTTCATCGGTAATATTGCCGTTATCGTCCAATGGTACGTTGAAATCACATCGCACCAACACTTTCACGCCCAACACACTAATATCTTCAATCGTTTTCTTATTTAACATTTTCGTCACCTCTCCCTATATTTCACAAACACCAAATACCAATTAGTCAAAAAGGCCCGGCCCTATAATGTATCATCATACCATACACTACAAAACCGGACCCTTACATTTCAGGTTCTACTTGTACAGATTCACCATACTACTATTAAACATATTTATAACCTCAATAATGATGAATCTTCATACGAAAGGATATGAGGCTCGCCTCCGCACTCCCCACTCCAAACTCCCACTATTATATTCCTTTGCTTACGATATAATTGACAAGGTCAACAATTCTATTGGAATAACCCCATTCGTTATCATACCAAGCCACAACTTTAAGCATATTATCTCCCATAACCATTGTGGACAAACCGTCAACAATCGAAGATCTTGGATCTCCTTTATAATCTATAGAAACCAACGGCTCTTCCGAATATCCGAGAACTCCCTGCATCGGTCCTTCTGCAGCAGCTTTAAAAGCAGCATTTACAGCTTCTTTTGTAGCGGCCTTTTCAGTCTCAATAACCATATCAACAATAGATACCGTAGGTGTCGGAACCCTTAACGCATATCCGTTGAATTTGCCTTTAAGCTGCGGCAACACTAGCGCAACAGCTTTTGCAGCACCGGTCGTTGTAGGAATCATAGAAAGAGCAGCAGCTCTTGCTCTTCTCAAATCGGAATGAGGCAAGTCAAGAATTCTCTGATCATTTGTATAAGAATGAATCGTAGTCATTAATCCTTTTACAATACCAAATTCACTGTCAATCACTTTTGCAAAAGGTGCAAGACAGTTTGTAGTACAAGAAGCATTGGAGATAACGCTGTGTTTCGCCGCATCGTATTGTTCTTCGTTTACACCCATTACAACCGTAATATCTTCTTGTTTCGCCGGAGCAGAAATAACAACTTTTTTAGCACCTGCTTCCAAATGCTTCGCAGCCTTGTCTCTTGCTGTGAATAATCCTGTAGATTCAATCACGATTTCTGCACCGAGGTCACCCCAAGGAAGGTTAGCGGGATCTCTCTCCGCCAGGATTTTGATTTCCTTGCCGTTAACAACCATGGCACCTTCTTTAACTTCTACAGTTGCGTTGAATTTACCAAAGCAAGAATCATATTTCAAAAGATGTGCAAGAGTCTTAGAATCTGTCAAATCATTAATCGCCACAACTTCAATCTCATCCGCATATTTGTCCATAATGACTTTAAAAGCATTTCGTCCGATTCGTCCAAAACCGTTAATCCCTATTTTTACTGCCATAATAAATCATCCTTTCCATTATGTATTCATTATATATGTAATTTATGTTAAGCTGCAACAAGCAGCTTGACTAACTAAACTTAACCGCCGGTACAGGAAAAGAAAGTCGTATGAGTTGGAATGGTTTCCTATCTAACCGAATACATTTTACATTATTTTTATCAAGTTTGCAAGAGATTCCATAAAAATAATTAAATTTTTAACAATTTCTTTACCTGAAGTCGTATCCCACCTTAAAATAATGGTCAGTTTAAAACATTTCCAAAACAAATATAAAATATACTGTCAATGCTTTACAACTGACCGGTACTGCAAAACGGAACATTTTGCAAATGTATAAATCACGAACAACTATCTAAGTATAAACATGCCTATAATACCCGGCCCTGCATGTGCACCAATAACACTCCCTACTTCGGAAACGGTAACACCTTTCGGCTGAAAGTCTTTCCGTATTGCCTCTTCTAACTCTTCGAGTCTCCCCGGCATTGCGCCGTGGGCTAACCCGACCGTCCGCTCGGAAAGGTCGTAACCTTTGCTTTTTATAAGCTTTACCATCTTGGGTATAATGTTTTTGTTTCCTCTGATCTTATCCACGGGTACCACTAAGCCGTCCTGAACACTCAGCAGCGGTTTAATATTAAGGATTGTGCCTACCACAGCAGCAGTCAAATTGATACGTCCGCCCTTTTTCAAATATGCCAGTGTATCCACAATAAAATAGGTATCCAGTCTTTGCAGCATATCTTTGATCTGGGCAACAATCTCTTCTTTGCTTTTGCCTTCTTTGACCATTCTGGCTGCTTCGACCACTATCATGCCGTAGCCGTAAGAAAAGGCCATGGAATCTATTACTTCTATATCCCCATTTTCGATCATACCTTTTGCTATCAACGCCGACTGATGTGTGCCACTGGCTTTTGAAGAGAGTGTAATACAAATAATCGTATCGTTATCCCGTAATGCATCCTTAAAAGCTTCCTCAAACATCGCCGGTGTAATTTGGGAAGTAGTAGGCATGTCGGGAAAATTCTTCAATTTTTCAAAAAACGCCGATGGCGTTAAATCATACCCATCCCTATAAGCCTCTTCTCCAAAATGAACCGTCAGAGGAACGACCTCAATATCCAGTTCTTCCGCCAAATGCTTGGGAATATCAGCGGTACTGTCAGTAACAATCTTAATTTTTGACATCCTTTTGTCTCCTTTCAAAAAGATATATTTCGTGACCAAATACATACTTATATTTATCCAACGCGAAAAATTTAAACCCTGCCGTATAAATTCTTTTTCGCGTTCAATATATATTAAACAGCCTAAATCATTTAATAAAGCCGTCTACCATTTATATTTTGTCAAATTCCCCTGCATTTTAAGCGACTGAAATCCGTTTTGACGTAAAGCTTCATAGGCCATGATCGACACCGAATTAGAAAGATTCAGGGACCTTGCGCCTTCAACCATAGGAATTCTTACACACTGCTCCTTATGATCTTTTAATAATTCTTCCGGGAGCCCGGCCGTTTCCTTGCCAAATACCAGAAAAGAACTTTTCCCATAGGTTACGTCACTATATAAATGGAGTGCTTTTGTAGTGACATAAAAAAAACTGCCTTCCGGGTATGTCCGGAAAAGTTCTTCTATATTTTCATAATACCGTACATCAAGCAAATGCCAATAATCTAAACCCGCCCGTTTCAAATAGCGATCATCTATTGAAAAACCAAGAGGTTTTATAAGATGCAGTTTTGCGCCTGTGGCTGCACATGTTCTGGCAATATTTCCGGTATTCTGAGGGATCTCCGGTTCTACCAACACAATATTCAAATCCATTCTATATCATCCTCTGCTTTTTTATACAATGCCTATTTATTATTATATTTGTATATCATCATATTATCAATAGTGATCCTATGTTATTTTTTCCAGCTATACCTGCGGCTCTTTTAAATTAAATGCCTATTTGAAGAAAAAACATAGATTTACTGCCGTTTGCTCAAAAAAACAAACCGATTGCACGTGAGCTGTCCTATCACATCAAATGAATTGATAATAACAAAAAACACCCTTGGGGTGTTTTTTGTTGACTCCTTCCTTTTCCTTGTCATTCCGCCACAGCAACATCCAGTTCAATAATCCCTCCGGAAGCTATATTTAAAGGTACACAGATCGTTTTCATCTTATTGGTAGAAATCTGCATATTGTCCCCCATTAACAATGACGGAGGGGTAATATCGATAGCAACCCCCGTATTATAAAACATGGTAGCCGTATTGCCCAGTATCATATTAGCCGCTTCTGTCACAGCACTCTTGGACATTTCGTCCAGCTTTGTTAATTCCGCTCCTCCCATCATGGCTGAAGCAATATTTAATGCAACATCTTTATTCATGCTGAATATGACCTGCCCCCTTAGACTGCCTGTTACACCTATAATGATTGCCAGCGTATCACTCGCATAAGGTGACGTTTTTAAATAGGCTTTTCCGACGACAAGCTCTATATTTGCAATAGATTTAAGAACTGTTTTACTGGCTTCAATAAATGGATTAATGTATTCAACATTCATTTTCACAACCCCCTAAAAAAAATAAAATCTCAAGGGCCTTAAACCCTTTTGTCTTCGGTCGAAGTTTGCTTTACAAAACCACCTCTCATAAAATCATTGTAAAAACTTCTCCATCCACCACGGTCTTTTGATTTCAACCGCTTTTTTGGGACATAACTCTTGGCAGCAAAAACATTTTATGCATTTATTCAAATCCACATAAGGTTTTTGCCCCTTCATTTTTATTGCCTTTGGCGGACAATTCATTTCACAATCTCTGCATCCTACACATACGTCATAGATAAAAAGAGGATTCGGACTAACCCAACGATTAATGCTCTTTTGAATGAATTTCGGCATGCCGTCTAAGAAGCTTAGTGACCGTCCTGTGGGTAATTTAAAGTCATTGATTAAAAAGGCACGCATATCTTCCCCCACAATATTAATTTTTGACAAATCAGAAATGCAAAGACCTCTTTCGACACTATTTGCAATGGTATACACATCAGAAGGCTTTAGCCCTATCATCTTTGCGGCAACAACATCCACCAGATACGGATTTGTGCTCGCTATCACCGCACCGATTTTTCTCGGATTGCCTGCCGAGGGTCCGTTTCCTTCCATGCCAATGATACCATCCATCAGAGATAGGGCTGGTTTTACAAATTCACACAAGTCTACTAACATATTGCAGAAATCTTTTTTGTCTTCCATTCTAAAATGATATTCAGCTTTATGGATACCGGGAATAATACCAAAAAGGTTTTTCACAGCCCCTGTAAATAGTGTCATGCCATGGGTCTTCAGCTTTGGAACGGATATAATCAAATCTGCTTCTAAAGCCGGCGTTATCACTGCAAAAGATCTGGTAATCTTACCGTCGGGAAAAGGAACTTCCTTATAGGTAAGGTCATAGTTTAACAATGCACCGGTTTTTTTTGCTGCTTGTCCAATACCGGATACTGCATAAATATTTTCAAGAGCCCTGGTAGTATAGGGGCCTCCGGGACTGTCCGCTATTGTTACAATCCCTCCGGCTTCCTGTATTGCTCGTACAAGAGCCTCTACAAATACAGGATGAGTCGTTGTCGCTTCTTCCGGTTTCTTCTTCATTAATAAATTAATTTTCAGTAATACTTTCATCCCCGGTTTAATAAATTTTTGAATTCCTCCGAGGTTAATAAAAGTACTGTCTATCGCAGACTTAACCTTTTCATATTCATACCCCTCACAGTGCAAAAGCGAAACTACGCTCATATCCTCATTCCCTTTAAGCATTCATTTCTTTTTCTTTCATTTTTTTGTCCATAAATCTGACTAAGAGAAGTCTTAAGACGGCTACAACCGGAACGCCCAAAAACATTCCGACAATGCCAAAGAATCCTCCCCCAACGAGAATTGCAAATATAATCCATACCGGATTAAGTCCCGTCGATTCTCCAAGGATTTTAGGTCCCAATACCATACCGTCAAACTGCTGTAGAATAAATACAAATATTGCAACCCAAAGGGCTTTTATCGGAGCGTTAAAGAGAGTGATAATGAAAGCAGGGACACCGCCAATAAAAGGACCAAAATAAGGTATCATATTTGTTATCCCTATAATTAAACTAATAATGGCCGCATATTTTATATTCATAATGGTCAGTCCGATAAAACACAAAATCCCTATAATAAGAGAATCAATTGACTTACCAATGATGAACTTGGAAAAGATATAGTCTACTTCTATACCGAATTCAATTAAACCTTTAGCCGTCTCATCTTTAAACATAACCCTCAAAAAACGCTTGATACTTGCAATAAAAACTTCTTTTTCCATTAAAAAATAAAAACCTATAATCAGTCCTAAAAAGAAGTCCAAAATGACAGTTGTAATATTGAAAACACCTTTCATCACACTGCCTAAAAACCGTTCCACGTTTTGAAAATCGAATTGCTTAAGAAAGGCCTCTGCCTGCGTATCGAAATATTCAAAAAACTCTTGAGCATATGTGAAATCGTACTTGCTTGTAAGATCATCCATAAAATTCTGCATTTCCAGCAAATAGTCGGGAATCCCGCTAACCAGCTCCACACTGCTTTTTATAATCGTTGGTACGACTTGAGTTAAAATTAACGACAATACCCCCAGAAATATCACATAAACCAGCAAAATACTTAACCCGCGACGCCTTTTACTGTATTTTGCATTCTTTTTGATATTTTTTAACAAACGGGTTTCAATCCACTTAACAGGAGGGTTGCAAAAATAAGCGATTACATAGCCTATTATAAACGGCATTAGCAGGCTTCCTACAAAACCTATAAAATTTCTAATATGGTTGGCATTGTCTAGTGCTTTATAAACCAAAATCGATGCTGCAATCACCAAAAAAACATATACACTGTATTTGAAATATTTTCTTTCATACCTTATTCTCATTTTCTTTACCACCCGAAATAATACGGAGTTTGGCCTTCAAAAAATTTTAATTCTTTCTTAATACCAAATTTCAAGCGGCTAATCCCCGATTTAATAACTACTATTGATTTTAATACTATAAATACCTTGGTCTATGCGGATATTACCCTTTAAAACTGAAACGTCCAAACTATTATCATTATACTTTAAATCTTTCTATTTTTCTACCCATAAATCTCTAAAGTAAAAATTTTTCTAAAACATGGGCTACGCCATGGTGGTCGTTGCTTTTTGTTACAAATTTTGCAAGCCTTTTAGCGTCTTCCCACCCGTTTTGCATAGCCACCGGGAAACCTGCCGACGCCAGCATGGGAATATCATTCTCATTATCGCCTATGGCCATCACCTGTTCCATTGTGTATCCCATATGCTTTGCAAGCAATTGAAGAGCCTTCCCTTTGTTAACACCCTTGCGCATGATCTCAAAATTATTCTTATCCGAACTAGCCACTTCAATTACTTCCAGCTCTTCAATTCTTGACCTTACGGATTGAAGCAATTCAATATCATCACACATCACAACCAATTTAGTCACCGGCCTCCCGGCACGTTGAATATATGTCCACACATCATCTACAATCTTTATATCTACCCTGTCTTCTTGTTCAAACCGTTCATTCATTTGACTATATCGGAGCATAGAATATTCCATCGTCTCCGATATCATACTGTCTCCGACATAAGCGTGAAAATACATGCCGCTATCATGCAATATATCTATAACCTTCTCACAATATGCTGCGTCCAGCAACTCCTGATAAATCGTCTCACCGGTTACCATACTTCTAATCACGGCGCCATTACATGCAATAATGGGCTCTTGCACCCCAAGCTTTTTCGCATAGATTTTCGCTCCCATAAATATACGACCGGAACAGATGACTACTCTAATCCCTTTGTCTGTTACTCTCCGGATAGTATGTATATTTTCAGCGCTAATATGTTTATTGGCGTTTAATAACGTACCATCCAGATCAATTGCTACCAACTTTATATCCATACACTTCTCCTTTTGTTTGGGTCGCAGGCTGCCGGCTGTTAAACATCTATTGCGACATCTCGCCTTAAGATTATAAACTCAAAGTTCATCTTCATCCGGTTCCGAATCCGCTACCGCATCTTCCTCGGGCTCGATTATTTCCTCCTGATATTGTATAGTTTCTTCCGTGATCCACGCTGCTTCCTCTTGATGCCGTATCGTTTCTTCTGTCGTACATGCTGCTTCTCCTTGATGCCGTATCGTTTCTTCTGCCGCATATGCTGCTTCCCCTTGATGATCTCCTACCAAATCAATCAGCTGCAGTTCGTATTTCTTTATGGCATTAACGGCATTTAATTTCAACTGGCGTAAATCTTGCTTAACCTTCTCTAATCTGGCATTCTCACGACTAATATCAATCTCAATCTGTTCCTTTTTTTGTTCCGCTTCGACAACAGCTTCTTCTATAATCACCCTGGCTTTTTCTTCAGCTTTAATAATCGCATTTGCAATGTATGCACGATCGCTTTCAACCTTATCCAGTTTTGTATCCAGCTTTTCTACTCTTTCTTTCAATTCTTTGTTTTCATTCCGCAGTCTGCTGACCTCATCATCCTTCGTTTTGATCTGTTCTTCCAAATCTTTCGCCAATTTTTCTATAAAGTCATAAACATCCTGCTTTTTGTATCCGAATAATCCGGTTTTAAATCTTTTTGTCCCTGCCATTACCATTCCTCCAGACTATTAATATTATAAGTTTTTATCGGAGTTCCGTCAACAACTCACATATGCTATCTATTCAATATACGTCAATCAAAATCCTTCTTTTTCGACAAATTTTCTTAAGCGATTCATGTTAATGTTAGGTAAATTTAAACACCGGCATTGTTTGCGATACAAAAAGGGAACCGGCAAGGTCGGTTCCCTTTTGTCATTTTTTACAGGTTTCGGTTGATCATGTCTGCAAAATCCTGTTTGCTTCTTGCACCTACTACCTTATCGATAATTTCACCATTTTTGAAAAGCATGACGGTAGGAATGCTCATCACTCTATATTGTGCCGCAAGCTCCCTCTGCTCATCCACATTCAGCTTGCCCACCTTTGCTTTTCCGTCGAAATCATCGGCCAATTCATCCATAATAGGTGCTATCATTTTACAGGGGCCGCACCAGCTTGCCCAGAAATCAACGAGTACCGGAACATCGGCATTCTTTACCTCTACCTCAAAATTATCCTTTGCAATGGTTAAAACCTTTTCACTTGCCATTATAAGTCTCTCCTTTCGGTCACTATTATAGATATCGCCCTTTTTGGTGCGCTATCTTTAAAGATAACGAACTTTAGACTTTAAAACATTTGGACAAATAACAATAGTTCTGTGTTTTTTGTTCAAATATAAACTTGCTTTTAAAGTTCGGTATCCACAATGAACTTTTTAAATAGATTGCCAAGGGACGTAAACCCTTTCGATTTCGACCAAATGCTACTGTGTCCAATGGCCTAAACCAAATTTTTTAAACTATTTCATGAATTTCAATACCAAATTTATCAATTCATCGACTTCAGTTTCTCCATCTTCTTTCTTTAAAGCATTTTTGATACAGGTTCTGGAATGGTTCTCAAGAATAATACCGCCTACTTTATTAATTGCAGACCTCACTGCGGTAATTTGTACAAGAATATCCACACAATACTTTTCTTCGTCTACCATCCTTTGTATACCCTTTACCTGGCCTTCAATTCTTCTTAATCTTTTCATAATGTCTTCTTTTGAACTCTTGCAGCGATCCATTCTCATCCCCCTTATACCCCCACGGGGTATTATGCAATTTAATTATAATCGTTTTTTGGATTGTTGTCAATATTATTATTGCAAAAAAAACTAAAAAGATTACTACTATCCTGTATTTTTATAGATTTATTTTACTCTTCTTTAAAAAGCGCCGTACTTAGATATCGCTCCCCTGTATCAGGTGCAATCACTACTACGCGTTTGCCTTTTCCCAATTTTTTAGCGACCCGTAATGCCGCATTAATCGCTGCACCACAAGAGATGCCCAATAATATACCTTCTTCTCCCGCAAGACGCTTGGCAGTTTTAAATGCGGCCTCATCAGAAATTTTTATGATTTCATCAATAATCCCTGTGTTTAAAATCTTGGGGATAAATCCGGCTCCTATACCTTGAATTTTATGAGGACCGGCTAATCCTCCGGAAATAACCGGTGATGCTTTCGGTTCTACCGCAATCACCTTAACGGACGGATTTTTTGCTTTTAATATTTCTCCTACCCCTGTCAGTGTTCCGCCGGTACCCACGCCCGCCACATAAGCATCGATTTTGCCCTCTGTCTGCTCCCATATCTCCGCTGCTGTTGTTTGCCTGTGTATTGCCGGGTTTGCAGGGTTATTAAATTGCTGCGGCATAAAATAATGGCTATTTTCCTTCACCAGTTCTTCCGCTCTGCCAATAGCACCTTTCATTCCTTCTGCTCCGGGTGTAAGTATCAATTCGGCACCATAAGCCTTTAAAAGATTTCTTCTTTCGCTGCTCATCGTATCCGGCATCACAAGGACCACCTTGTACCCTTTGGCTATTCCTACCATCGCAAGACCTATACCCGTATTTCCACTTGTCGGTTCTATGATAACATCACCGGGCTTAAGCAATCCTTTTTCTTCCGCATCCGATATCATATGATAAGCAATTCGATCTTTCACGCTGCCTCCGGGATTAAACAACTCAAGTTTTACCAATACTTCCGCGCTATCTTGATCCACCAAACGGTTTAGGCGTACCATCGGTGTCTCCCCTATCAATTCATAAATGTGATTCGCAACTCTCATCCTTCGACCTCCTCCTCAAAAGACATGGGGACGGTTCGTCTGTCTTATGCTTTTTATGAGACTGTGGAACCGTCCCCATGTCTCCAAACTATATTACACATAATTCAGTGCAACCAGTACACAAGCTTGAACCGTATGGATCCCTTTTTCTTCAGCCAATTGAAGCAGTTCGTCACTTACCGTACCCGGTTGCAGCCATATATTTTTGATCCCCAATTTTGCCGCTTCTTCCACCACTTTGATACCGTGTTTGGGCGCTACCACCATATCAATCACATCGGGAACTTCCGGCAGCTCACTTAGACCGGCGTAGCATCGATCCCCCTCAATCTCTTGATAATTGGGGTTCACAGGATATGTGCGATATCCCTTGCTTTTGAGTTTTTTATAAATTTTATACCCATATTTTTCTTCATTTGCCGTAGCTCCCACTACAGCCCAGTTTTTTAATTTTAATAATGCCTCTTCTCTCATTTGCGTCACCTTTCTTTATATGCTAATATATTTTTCTCCCTTTCTTTCTATTATTACCCTTCCACTGGTCACATCAATCATATTTTTTACAAATGCATCAGCACGTTCCATCTCCGCAAGGGTTCTTATTGTCACCGATTCTTGATAGATAACGTCATCAATCATATGTCCCCTATGAAGAATTTCATTCCGTATTTTGCCAAGCAAAGGATACTCTGCCTTTATTTCTATGATCGCAGTGAGTTTTCTTGTAATGATTTCAGCAGCTGCCAGGCCCTCTTTTGCACTTTTGCCATAGGCCCTTACCAGTCCGCCCGCGCCTAACAATATGCCCCCAAAATAACGGGTCACCACAACGACTACATCCTGCAATCCTTCTTTTTTTATCACTTCAAGAGTGGGAATGCCTGCCGTGCCCGATGGCTCTCCGTCATCACTATACCTTTGGATATTGTGCTTGCCGATGACATAGGCGTAGACATTGTGCCTGGCATCCCAGTATTTAGATTTTATTGTATTTATAAACGCAACGGCATCTTCTTCAGCCGTGACGGGTTTCACATTGGCAATAAAACGGGATTTCTTTTCTACGATCTCCGCTACACCATGCTTGCTTACCGTTCTATAGTCGGATACACTCTTATTGTCCACTGCTTACTCCCCGCTTTCGACGATATACTCTCTAATCTTGCCAAACACTACGCCATCAGCCATAATCTGCATCTTAGTCCCTTCCTCCGTATGCCTTTCCTCCAATATATCCGCTTCTTGGTATAGTTGAGAGACAATATGACCTGCGTGATAGGGGATGCAAACGGCAACCTTCCTTTTTTTCCCCGGAATCATCTCTTCCATAACCTTGATCAATTGGTCCAGACCCTGGCCGGTATGAGCAGAAACCTCTACACCGGCACCGGCGATTTCAGCCGGCGGTAAACGCATATCGTCTTTCTTCAAGTCTATTTTATTATACACCATGATAACCGGCTTATTGCCGGCACCCAGCTGTTTCAAAATATCGCTTACCACTTGTATCTGCTGTTCTATTTCTTCACTGGCGGCGTCTACGACATATAATAACACATCCGCTAAAACCGCTTCTTCTAAGGTCGATTTAAAGGCTTGTATCAAATGATGGGGAAGTTTTCTTATAAAGCCAACCGTGTCCACCAGCAAAACATCACGCATATCCGTAAGCGTAATATTTCGAATAGTAGGGTCTAATGTGGCAAACAGCCTGTCTTCCGCCAGTACGTCAGCGCCGGTAAGTGCATTCAGCAGCGAAGATTTTCCCGCATTTGTATACCCTACCAAAGCGCAGACAGGTATGCCCTCCTTTTCCCGTCTGCTGCGCAAGAGGTTTCTGTGCTTTTTAATTTTCTGCAGTTCACTCTCCAGATATCCGATTCTCTTCCGGATATGCCTTCTGTCCGATTCTAACTTTGTTTCTCCCGGTCCCCTTGTACCGATGCCCCCTCCGAGTCTTGAAAGAGAAGCACCCATTCCGCTTAATCGAGGCAGCCGATATCTTAGCTGTGCCAGTTCTACCTGAATCTTCCCTTCCTTCGTTTGCGCTCTCGCTGCAAAAATATCGAGAATAAGCGTCGTTCTATCTAAAATCTTTACACCTATTAACTGTTCAAGGTTTCTTACCTGAGAACCGGTTAATTCGTCATCAAAAATCACAACATCGGCGTCTAAATGCTCACAAGCCTGCTTGATTTCTTCAACTTTGCCTTCCCCTACATAGGTTGCTGTTTTAATGGCAGGTAAATTCTGCAAAACAACAGCCACACTCTGGGCCCCTGCCGTATCCGCCAGCCTTTCCAGCTCTGCTAAAGACGCTTCGGCATCAGCACTCGTACTGTTTTTTTGACTGTTTACCCCTACCAATATCGCTCGCTCTTTTTGTATCTCATTGATATTTTTATCCATAGTTCCTCCGATTTATATCGTTCATCAGTCACAAGAGGATAGCTCCTTTTATGATGTGTCAACGGTGAACGAGATATATAGATAACGCACACTAGCATTAGAAATATAATGGTATGGATAAACCGGAGGGCGGAGGGCGGAAAATAACTAAACAGGGGCGGAGAGTAAAATAGCAACGCGTTGTGGTACAATGCCGGGAACATTCTCAACCCTCATCTCTTAGCCCTCAACTACTTTTTGGCCTTCGAAATACCAGTTACTGCAATACGATTATATTTCAAACGTTACAGTACATTACCTATAGTATACCATTTATTTTATTATAGGTTCATATGTTTTTGCAACATTTTGTTCATCTGTATCCAATTTTCAAAAATCTTTCTCAAATTCATATCCACTGTCCAAAATCTTACACTTTCCGCAGCATATAGATCACACGCCCCAATGATATTCTCCCCCAAACGCAGAATAACTTTCCCCACTGCCTGCTCCTGCACTACGGGCGCGGTTAATTGATCCGGAATCAAAAAGTCCCGTTCGATCTCCGCTAATTCTGCATCGCTGAGGTGCATAGTGATTTCATCCCGATTGATTAAGTATACGCTGTCCTTTTTGCCTTTGAGAACAGACACACTGACCATTTTTCGACCCTTCGGCAAAACCGTAACGAAAGGAAAATTGTCAAACACATAATCCAAAATCTTGGCGCTGTCATTAAAACGTTGATAGGTTGATTTTGCACCGAGCACTACGCTCACGACCTGCCAATCATTCTTCGTCGCCGAAGCCACAAGACACTTTCCCGCCGGACCCGTATATCCGGTTTTAACCCCATCGGCTCCTCCATAGGTAAACAATAATTTATTTGTATTGCGATATTCTTTGCCTGCCGCACTGCCTTGCCGCGGTATTACCTTGTTTTTTGTACGGACAAGTTCTTTAAAAGTAGGATTTTCCAAACAGTATCGTGTAATCAACGCCAGATCATAAGCCGTGGAATAGTTATTGCGGTCCAAGCCGTGGGGAGAACCGTATTTGGTATTGTGAGCACCTATTTCCTTTGCTTTTTGGTCCATCAATAAGACAAATTGCTCGACACTGCCGCTAATATGCTCTGCAATGGCAATCGCCGCGTCATTTCCCGACGGGAGCATGAGTGCATATAAAAGATGTCCCAATTTTATCTTCTCTCCTACTTTTAAATGGGCTTGTGATCCCCCGATATAAGCTGCTCTTCTGCTTACGGTTACAAGATCGTTCCTGTCCCCTTTTTCGATCGCCAGTATTGCAGTCATTATTTTGGCAGTACTGGCCATCTGCCTTTTCTTAAAGGCATTTTTATGGTACATGATTCTTCCGTTGCTTGTGTCTATAGCCACCGCCGAAGGAGATGCTATCTTGGGCGGTGCATTGTAGCATTTTGCAGTAGTATACGATTGTTGGGCCAGAATATTATGCTCAGTTAAAAAGGCAAGCAAAACGATTAGGATAAATAAAGCGGAACGTTTAGCCTTCGGCCTTCCCGTCAAACAGCCAAGCCCGCATATCACCGTTTTCATTGTTATTCGTATCCTATCGCGTAAAGGTATAAAAGCTGTGCTAATTCTACGGATACATTTCGGTCGCAACATTAACCACTCTCCTATTGCCCCTTATAAACACCCCATGGTAAAGTTCGGAATACCTGTTACTGGAGTACGACTATATTTCCAACTTTACTGTGCCTATCTATATATGCATACTACATTGAATACCATAATAGAACGCTATCCTGCCATCTTGTTAAAATGTTTTGCACTTTTTCATCTAACTTCCGGATGCCCAGCTTGAAAATGGCATTGATAGTTACACAAAAAACATAGCATCATCGTTACCATTATTTTATTTTCTCAATACATACGGCGATAGGCGGATGGTTGATCCTATTGACAAATTGATGAACCAGCACACTGTATTTTTTGTAGTCCAGCGTTTGTATAAAGTCCATAACCGCATTTTTTTCTTCAAAGCCGCTGTCACCCCCGTGGTATACGACCAGCATGATCATACCGTTGACCGTAAGCATCTCCAGACCTTTTTGAATCGCCCGTATTGTTGTCTCTGCCTTTGTATGGATCTTATGGTCTCCGCCGGGGAGGTACCCAAGGTTGAACATCACCAGTTTTATCGGTTGTTTGATATGCTTATCTATATTTTCGTGCCCATCAAGAACCAGTGTTACGCGCTCCAGCATTTTTTCTTTTTCCAATGTTTCCTCCGTCATCTGTAGTGCTTGGGGCTGTATATCAAAGCTATACACCTGTCCAGAATCCCCTACTCGCTTTGCCAAAAAAAGCGTATCCTGCCCCTTCCCGGCCGTCGCGTCCACCACAATATCCCCCTCACCAACCACTCTCCCTGCCATATCATGGGAAATAGCGATTGCATTTCTTGGTATATTCATTGTTCTCAATCCTTTCCGCTTATTTAATCGTTCCGAGTCGGAAGGCGGGCGATTTTTCCTCTTCCGGCTCCTAACGCCGCATCCCGCACTTCCAAACTAATACTACTCATTATATACTACTTTCTTCATCAAAAAAATATTTTCCTTTATATTGACATAACCTCGCCCCATTATATATAATGGTAGTCACCAAAGCGAAATGTAAATGGCAGAGTAGGTATTTGTGCGTTAAGTGCTAGATGGACGGGGAGTTGCCACTAGACGAAGAAGGGATCTCCGATATTTCGGGAGAAAACTTCGCGGTACATTTACCGCATCCCGCTGTCACAAAGAAGGAGCTTACTCTTTTTATGTGGCGTACTATGGGTATATTCGCCATTGTGAGGAACAAGCAAGCGTATAATCTTTATGTCTGCCTGTTCGTCCTTAAAAGAGAGGAGGTGCTTTCATGAAAAAAACACATGTTTTGGTATTTGTAGGAATACTGATTGCAACAGAAATCGTACTGACACGTTATTGCGCAATTCAAACCGATATTGTACGGATAGGCTTCGGCTTTATCCCCATTGTTCTCTCAGCCATGCTATTCGGCCCTGTAATTGGCGGCACTACCGCTATGCTTGCAGACATTCTCGGCATGATGATTTTTCCCAGAGGAGCCTATTTCCCGGGTTTCACGTTTAGCGCATTAGTCGGCGGTGTGATTTACGGACTTGTACTTTACAACAAACCTAAAACGGTATTACGTATCTTTTTAGCCGTATTACTCGTCACGGTCATCAGAGACCTAGGGCTTAATACCTTATGGCTGTCAATACTATCTCATAAAGCGGTAAATATCATTATGGTTCCGCGCATTTTAAAGAGCCTGTTCATGCTCGTTGTGCAGGTGCTTATTATTCCTGTAGTATGGCGCCGGGTGGGCGCTGTGATTGAATCAAATTTTTTACGAAGTATTACTTAAAGCCCAATTGAATCAAAACAATACATCAAACATAAAGCGCCGCATATATGCGACGCTTTTTAATTTGCTAAGGACAAAAATTCGTTGAGGGTTGAGCACTGAGAAGTGACGACTTACCCTTCACAATATGCCCCAACACTGCCCCCCTAAAACAGCCCATGAATAACTCCTTACTTTTAGCGCAATTCATGAATTCCCAAAATCTAATTCTCAACTCTTCATTATTCATTGCTAAACTAACTTTCTCTGCCGCTACATTGCCGACATCTTTCGTATTCTTTTCGCCGCATAAGCAAAGCCCGGCAATAAGCTTACGACTACACAGATAAGTGTATCCGTACCGATCACAAGTCCGTTAACCATTAGAGAATACAGCATCACATTCATGCCCTCCGGTGCATAGGAACCAAAGAAAATAATACCGGAAATAAAGTGCATTGCAAATCGGCCTGCACCGCCAATCAATGCGGAAACCGGTAAATTGTTACGGTACAAACCGGCCAAACCGATTGCCCCAAACGCAAGGGGATAATCTAAAAATACTTGGGCCCAATGAAGAATGTACGGGTCTTGAATCAATTGGAGAAAACCGTAAGCAATCCCCGCAACGATCCCAGCAACCGGACCGAATGCAACTGCAAAGAAAATCATTGGCAGCATACTGGCCGGTGTAACACTCCCCCCCTGGGGCCAGTGATACAACCGTACATAGGACAACACAAAAGATAGGGCTATACACAGCCCGCCATATACGACCACTCTGGTACTATCGGTTTGCAGTTTCTTCATTTTCTTCAAGAGTATAATCGACACGGGAACCAAAATCAATAAAGCCAAAACAATGAGGGTAACCTCTTTAAACTCGCCAAACTTTTTAAAAATATTCATAATATATACCATATTTCTGCCTCCTCTTTTTTTTAATTGAACAGGATAATCGGAACCCATATCAAAACAAAAAACGTGAGACGGCAAAGCGTTCTCACGTTAAAATCTCATCGTCGCTTCCCTCCAAAGGTATTACCCAACAGGTTCAAAGGGTTTGTGAATGATTTCACCTCTCAGCTTAAAAAGCTCCCCTAGCAAACTACCAACTATTCAATTGTCTCTATTATATCACAAAAATTTGAGATAAACCAGTTTAAAATTTTTCTCTTAACCTTGCCTACCCGTTATCTGAATCCTATTTTTTCACTAAGCTTTTATTCGGCCACTCGTGTTAATATTTCATTACTTCTTTCAATGAATTTGGTCATGGCTTCCGCTTCCAACGGTTTATGGCTCATCATGGCCAGGTCATAAATATGCTCACAAAGCATTTTCACATCCTGTTTTTTGGTTTCCACATCTTTTAATATCATGATCCTGCTGATCAATTTGTTGTTCTTATTCAAAACCAGGGTCTGCTCTTCCGGAAACATGCCCGGCATATTCATACCCATGCCACCGTACATCTTGCTCATTTCCTGCATTCTTCTGGACTGTTCCGCCAACAGAATCATAGCCGGTATACCGGTCGCTTTCAAACTCTCTACCTGAACCTTCAACTGCTCGTTCCCCAGCGCTTCTTTAAAGGCCTTCTCCAGACTTTCCTGCATGTTCTTTTTATCACTTTCACCGGACTTATCTTCCGAATCCTTCAAACTCTCGGAAATATCGGAATCAATGCGGTTAAATTTCACATCGCTTTGTTTCATCTCAAGGAACTGGATAAAATGATTATCGATTGTAGAAGACAATATAATCGCTTCCAATTCTTGTTCCTTAAACAGATTAATGTATTGGGCCTGCTGCTGCTCATTGGTTACATAAAAAACTTTGTTTTCATGTTTTGATTGATTCTTATCCAAATAGTCTTTTAACGTAACGTATTCACCGGAGATGTTTTTGTAAATAATGATCTCCTGCACTTTTTCGTAAAACTTCTCATTACGCATACAACCGTATTTAATAAAGGGATGGATATCATCCCAATAGCTGTTGTAACTCTCTCTTTGGGTTTTGAATAAACCGTTGAGCTTGTCTGCAACTTTCTTGGTGATGTGGTTGGAAACTTTTTGCACATAACCGTCATTCTGCAAAAAACTTCGGGATACGTTCAACGGCAAATCCGGGCAGTCAATCGTACCTTTTAATAGCATCAAAAACTCCGGTATGACTTCTTTGATATTGTCCGCAACAAACACCTGATTGCTAAATAATTTAATCTGTCCCTCGGTGCTTTCGAATTCATGCTTTAGCTTGGGAAAATATAGAATACCCTTTAATTTAAACGGATAATCCACATTTAAATGAATCCAAAACAAAGGCTCATTGAAATCAAAGAACACCTTTTTATAAAAATCTTTATACTCTTCGTCCGTACACTCATTGGGCTTTTTCAACCACAAAGGCCGGGTATCATTAATCGGTTTCGGTTCTTCTTGCTTCTCATCCTTATTTTCCGCCTTGTCGGAATCCTTCTCTTCCTTTTCGGCATTGTCCAAATAGATTTCAACAGGTAAAAAGGAACAATATTTTCTTAAGATTTCTCTGACTTTAGATTCCTCTAAAAAGTCCTCATTATCCTTATGAATATATAACGTAATTGTCGTACCTATCTCCGTACGCTTGGATTCATTGATTTCATATTCGGTTCCGCCGTCACATACCCATTGTACCGCTTCCGCACCTTCCTGATAGGATAACGTATCGATCTGCACCTTTTCCGCTATCATAAAAGCGGAGTAAAATCCTAATCCGAAGTGCCCGATAATGTCGGTACCTTCTTCATTTTTATCTTTAAATTTTTCGATGAAGTCTTCTGCACTTGAAAAGGCAACTTGATTGATATATTTCTTAACTTCATCTGCCGTCATACCAATACCATTGTCCGTAAATTGAAGCGTTTTATTCTTTTTATCGACGGTTACCCTTATCTCGTGTTTTATATCATCGGCAACCTTGGCTTCACCAATGGCCGCCAAACGGTTCAATTTGCTAATGGCATCACAGCCGTTGGAAACCAATTCCCTGATGAAAATATCCCTGTCGGAATACAGCCATTTTTTAATAATAGGAAAAATATTTTCGGTATGTACTGAAATATTCCCGCTTTCATGTACCATGATAAACCCTCCTCTTTTCTTTCGTTTTTCCATGTATTATTTTACACTTACTTAAAATACGTTGTCAAGAGAAATTTAGCACTCACTAAAAAAGAGTGCTAACAAAATTGTATCATTTACTAAAAATGGGGTACTTTACACCTTAAATATACATTTGAATAAGCAACGCTGGTTCTATATTTTTTGGTTCAAAATATAAATGCTATTTCAAAGTGCGGTATCGATATGCTATACTATATGCAACAGCATTGTATTTTCCATATTTTTATAATTTATGAATAGGAGAGAAAGCATGGAGCGTTATACCTTGACAAAACGAATTTCTATTTTAGGCATTGTGGCCAATATTTTATTATTAATCACCAAGTTAACCATCGGCTTTATCAGTCACAGTCAGGCGATGATCGCGGACGGCTTTAATAGTGCGGGAGATGTATTTTCCTCTGCCATGACATACGTAGGCAATAAAATCGCCAGCCAGCCGGAAGACCATAACCATCCCTACGGACACGGGAAAGCAGAGTATATTTTTTCCATGATTATCAGCTTATCGTTTCTATTGGTTGCATATACCATTTTTCAAAGTTCACTGAATGCCGTTCTGAACCGGGAAACCTTTGTCTTTTCCTGGTGGCTGGTCGGCATAGCCCTGTCAACCATTATTCTGAAATTAGGGCTTTTTCTATATACACGCAAAATCGGGAAAGCAACCGACAGCTTATTAATATTGGCAAACTCCGAAGACCACCGTAATGATGTATTTGTCAGCGCTGCGACTTTATTAAGCATCATATTGGGTGCCCAGGGCATTTATTGGCTTGACGGGATTGCAGGCATCGGGATTTCCGCCTGGATTGCTTACACGGGTATTCAAATTTTTATGAGCGCCTTTCATGTCCTCATGGATACCAATATCAATGAAAAACTGAAAGAAGATGTGGTGCGAACCATTTTAACCGTTGACGGCGTAGACCATGTGGACAGCGTTGTTGCAAAACCGGTAGGCTTTCAATTTATCATCATTGCCAAAATTTCTGTCCCGGGCGATTTGACAATTTACCAGGGGCATAGCATCGCAGCCCGCGTAAAAGAAAAATTAAAGGCCAACAAATATATCAGCGATGTGGTGGTTCATGTGAATCCGGCGTAGATTTTCTCAATACCCGGCGATCATCCTGCTGTCTAGAGCATAGGTACCGGCTTGCATATATTCGGCTTCAACGCCGCGGATTAAAGGAGGATGCCTGCTTCAACTCTTCATATAGCTTTCTCTCCTCCGGCGTCAACGACTT
>JAKSBV010000383.1 GCA_022360955.1 Bacillota bacterium | reverse complement strand
AGGGATAGGTAGGCCTTCTTCTGCATCAACTATAATCGATAATATTTTAAAGTTATCTTCTTCAGCTTGGTCTAGAAAACCAGCATTCTTAGAAAAAATATGACAGTGAGAATCAATTTTTTGCATGCTATAAAAGTCGCTGGAGCTATAATATTCCGTATTGTTTTTTAAGCTTCTGTTACAGCTTGAAACAAATAATAATGAAGTGATCAGTATAAGACTTTTATGGTATGTCAATAAATTTTTCATTGTATTTTTAATTAGTAAATTCTGTTCGCTTTTGTTTATATAGTAAGCTATGCCAATTTTTGTATTTCAAAATCAATTAGAAATTCTTAACCAGGTGCGTGTTTAGAAAATATGTTTTTGAAAGCTTTCTTTTTTTGTGATAAAATTAATTGAAAGCTTTCTATTTGCAAAAAATAATAATGAAAAATAAATAAAAGTGCTATCTGATGTGCAAATTAGTTTCGAAATTATTTTGTCTTCATTCTACTTTTAATACTTTTGTTTAAAGGAAATTGTTCAAAAACCATAAGGCAAGCGTAATTTTATATATGATTCTGCAAAAGAACAGGAACCATAAAGATGCTACACAATTTAAAATAATCTTTGATGATTACTTTGAAATTATCGTGCGGTTTATTCTGAAATACGTGGACAACGACCTCAAAATAGCACAAGATATAGCTCAGGAGGGTTTTATAGAACTTTGGAATAGTGAGATCTCATTGTTGAATGATACACATTGTAAAGGTTTTCTTTATCTTACATCTAAGAATAAGGCTTTAAATGTGATTAAACATCAAAGAGTAAAGAAAGCATATCTAAATAATTATCATGATTTTGAATCAGAGAGGTTTTATCAAAACCAGGTTATTGAAGAAGAAACCAGGTTCCTGGTCCATAAAGCTATCAATAAATTGCCTGAACAGAGCAAGAAAGTTATACTGTTAAGATTGGAAGGATATAAGCAGGAAGATATTGCTAAAGAATTAAACATCTCCATTGATACAGTAAAATATCATCGCAAACAAGCATATCGTATGCTAAGGAAGAGTTTGAAGGATTTGGCCTGGATTAATATATTGGGTCTATTGTAATAACTTATTTTTATGAGTCTCGGATTATTGTCTAATGACATTGTTTTTCAAAATTATCTTTAGTAATCTAAAGCCATTTATTGTCATTTTGTCGTCATTACATGGTCATTTGTTGTTCTCAATAATGACTATCATTGACTATAGAATGACCATTTTGCTGACCTTCCATAGGAAATGAAATTAGATACATCAATTTAGGATAACAATACGATATCCATTTTTATTAATCAATAGTCAGTGATTAGAGTTTGTAAACACTCAAAAGCATCTCTTCTATACCCCTTTTTTTTAATTCGTTTTTTACACTACCCCTTTTCGCTTTTCAGTTGTATTGGTATTATATATTGAAAAAAAGAATGAAGCTCACAAATTATTATTTGAAGATAGCAAGATTAATATCAATGGAGATTTCCGGAGATTTAAGTTCGGATGAGAAAAATGAACTTTCAAGATGGCTAGGATCTTCAATCGAGAATGTTGAATTATATCACAAGTTGCGTAAGGACTTAATGGTTCAGTTTGATCAAACAACAAAGCTAGATATAGATAAAGAGCAAATATGGAAAAATATTGATGGAGTTATATCAAGTGATAGGGGAAAGTTTAAGTATTCTTTTTTTCTGAAATATGCCGCTGTAATTACTCTCGTTATTTTGATATCGGGCCTGGCTTATCTAAGTTATTATAACAATACTATTAACTCGGATCAGGTTGAAGTCAAATTGGAACTAAACCCAGGGGAACAAAAAGCTT
>JAKSBV010000264.1 GCA_022360955.1 Bacillota bacterium | reverse complement strand
TAGAAATATAATCGTATGGAAGTAACCTTATGGAGAATCTTAGAGCTTGTTTGCGCAGCGTAGGAAAAGCGGCTTCAACTGTTTGAGCGCAGCGAGTTTTGAAGTCCGCCCGAAGCAAGCATTATAAGCTCTTAGATTCGGAATATCTGTTGCTGGAGTACGATTATATTTCCAACGTTACTGTTTATTATCTATATACGGAGAGCGTAAGTTCTTTTGGGTGTCCGATATAGGATAAAATTCGTTGGAAGGAGGCAAACATAAATGCACAAAGTATGTATATACGATTCAACATTACGTGATGGGGCGCAGGCGGAAGGCATATCTTTTTCGGTAGAGGATAAGCTGAAAATAGTAAGCAAGCTGGATGAATTAGGTGTCAGTTATATTGAAGCCGGCAATCCGGGTTCTAACCCCAAGGATTTGGAATTTTTTCAGCGTGTGAAACATATGAAGCTGAACAACATAAAATTAACGGCCTTTGGGAGCACACGGCGTGTCGGCATAAACGTGGAAGACGATAACAATGTGCAGTCATTGCTCAAAGCAGATACACCCGCGGTCGCTATATTCGGGAAAAGCTGGGATTTGCATGTGGAAGATATCTTGAAAACCACCTTAGAAGAGAATCTGGGCATGATAGAAGATACGATACGTTTTTTCAAAGGGAAAGGAAAAGAAGTCGTGTTTGATGCAGAGCACTTTTTTGACGGCTATAAGCAAAATAGGGAATATGCGACCCAAGCGCTGCAAGCGGCTGTTGATGGGGGCGCGGATAGTCTGGTATTGTGTGATACCAATGGCGGCTGTTTCCCATTGGAGATATCTGAAATTACAAAAGAAGTATGTAAACGATTTGATGTACCGGTAGGTATTCACTGCCACAATGATACGGGGATGGCTGTGGCGAATTCAATTGTTGCGGTACAGGCCGGGGCCCGGCAAGTACAGGGAACGTTCAACGGCTTTGGTGAAAGATGCGGCAATGCGGACCTCTGTACGATTATTCCCAACTTGCAAATTAAACTGGGCATACCATGTATTGCCCCGGATAAAATTGAAAATATTACCTCTGCGGCCAGGTTTGTCAGCGAAATTGCTAATGTAGCGCATAATGAAAGAGCGCCCTATGTAGGTAATTCTTCTTTTGCCCATAAGGGCGGTATGCATATTGATGGGGTTGTTAAAAATCCCAAAACGTTTGAACATATTGACCCTTCATCGGTTGGCAACGAAAGAAGATTTTTGATGTCGGAGGTTGCCGGACGAACCACCATTCTTTCCAGAATTAATCAGGTGGATGCTTCATTGACAAAAAATTCACCGCAGACGAAGCAAATCGTTGACAGATTAAAGGAACTGGAGCACCAAGGGTATCAATTTGAAGGGGCGGAGAGTTCATTTGAATTGGTGATCAGGAAGGAACTTGGTAAATATAAGCCCTTTTTTGATCTAAACCATTTCAAGGTCATTGTCAATGAACCAAGCAGGGAAGAATTCAGTTCTTCAGCCTTGATAAAGGTTAATGTGAATGGTGAGGAAGAGATAACCGCAGCAGAAGGGGACGGCCCCGTAAATGCATTGGATAAAGCGATGAGAAAAGCGTTGGAACGGTTCTATCCCCAGCTTAATAAAATGCGTCTCACCGACTTTAAAGTGAGGGTGCTGGATTCTAAAACCGCTACGGCGGCAAAGGTCCGTGTACTGATTGAGTCCTCCGACGGGGAATCGGTATGGAATACCATTGGTGTTTCTACAGACATTATTGAGGCCAGTTGGAAAGCACTGGTTGATTCGATAGAATATAAGCTTCAAAAAGACATGGAGGGCTAGAATAGCGCAGGGGTGCATGTAATATAAAGGGGAGCAATGCCTTCGACAGCTTTATATTTACATGTACCCAATAGCGCAACCCATTCAGGGGCCCGGTACCGCCGGGATGGTTATACAGGCTTTTGTACCTGTATTGTATTTGCTTTTGTAGCAGATCCCGTATTTCTCACCATAACTCAATTTGATTCGCTGATTGACGTTTCTGACGGCATAGCCGTGGCGCTCTGCAGTGCTTTGTAATAAAGGCGCTTTAATTTTTTGGTTTAATGCATCTAATTTTTCCGGTTTCATGCCTTTACCGGTATCGATAATTTCGTAGAGAATGGTTTGAGGATCTTTTCGCCTCACAATAATCTTAATAAGGCCTTGGCCTTCCTTTTGGTTTAAGCCGTGCATAATGGCATTTTCCACAATGGGCTGCAGGATCAGTTTTGGTGTTTTTAAGTCTTCAATTTCCGGCTCAACGTCAATCAAATAGGACAGATTTTCGCCGCACCTTAGTTTTTGAATAAACAAATAATTTCTTACATGCTCTATTTCTTCTTTTATCAGGATTTCTTCATTGCCGCCGCTGAGTCCGAGTCTGAAAAATGATGAAAGGGAAGATATCAGTTTTGCTGCTTTATCGTGATCCCCGGAGCATATCAGCCATTTGATGGAGTCCAGCGTATTGTATAGAAAATGGGGATTGATTTGAGCCCTGAGGGCTTTTAACTGGGATTTTCTCAAAGCATTTTGTTCATCGACAATGGTGGACAGCAAGTTGTTGATCTTGTCCAGCATAAAGTTAAACTCGGTACTCAATTGGTTGACTTCAATACAGCCGTTGACATTTACTTTTTGAGACAAATCGCCCTTCCGGATTTCTTTAATGGTTGTTAGTATCTTTTTAAGCGGAAAAGATATGTTGTTTAATATAAAGGTACTGATAAAAGTAATGACAAAAAATGAAATGATGCCGATAAAGACAACGGAAAACAAGGTGCCGGAAACAGCGTTTGCCAGCTCGCCGGCCGGTAATGTGACAATCAGCTTCCAATCGTTGATGGAGAGGGGGGCAGCGAATATAAAATATTGTTCTTGTCCGATCAATCCCTGAAAGAAACGATGTTCGCTGCGGGTATGGGTCACCGCACTCATGGTTTCCGGATTAAAATTGACGGTCTTTAAAAGCTGAGATCGGTCTTTACTGGCTAAGACCTTTCCGTTGGCGTCAATGATATATAATTTACCGTTCTTGCCAAAGGTTATATTATCAATCAATCTTGATAAATTTTCAAGATTGATGCTGATGGCTAGATAACCTATATCTTCAAAGGTTTTTTCGTTCATCATATACCGGATTAACATGAATTGGTTAAGCTGGGCGTCAAGGTTCCCCCGGGTGTCTTTTGAAATCTGTTCTGCCGTATCGTTGTAAAAACAGTCGGTCCATATCAGCTTGCCTTTATTTTTCAGCGCTTTTCGGAACCAGTAATTGTCCAGCTGGCTGCGGATATCATACGTGCTGAAATGGATTCTCCTTGCAATAACGGTGCCTTTCTCTGTCATCAATATGATATCGTCTATAAGATTCTGAACATAGGTCATGCCCCCTTCCTGTACATCGTATTTGTTAAAAGAAAGGGAACTGATTAGATATTTGTTGATCTCGCTTTCCGTGATATTTTCTTTTCCCCCCGTATAGTTTTGGATCCTTGAGTCGTTGGAAATCATCAGCGCGGTATTTTCAATCAGCTTAAGTCTGGAATCAATCTTATTGGCCGTTTCTTTGAGAAGGATCAGGCCTGTTTCTTTAAGACTTTGTTTAATATAACTAACGGATCTGACATAGGTAATAATCGTGATGGTCAATATTGTAACCAGAATGATAAAACCGATAACAACGTTTATTTGCCAATTCAGGGGGGCGTTATAATATTTTCGCTTACAGTATTTCCAAAAGTCTTTGACTGCTAAATTTTTCATAACCATCCCTACTTTTAAAATTAATATCCCCTCTCAGTCCCCAACTATTTTTTAGTCTTGCAATACCCATTATCCTTAGTGGATAGACAATAGGGTATTCATATCCCTTTCAATATTTTCGATAGCTGTTTTGGCGTCTATTTTTCCGATAATGGCCTTGCTGAAATTGGTTTGCATTGATTCGGAAACAGATGCATAATAGGGAGACACAGGACGGGGCTGGGCAGCTTCGTAAATATTCTGAAATCCCCCCAGCCACGGTTTTAGCTTTTGGATAGTGGGATTCTTGTAAACCGCCTTCCGAGTGGGGAGTTTGCCGCCGTATGTACTGTTGACGACTTGTGCCTCATAACTGCTCATCCACTCCACAAATTCCCATGCCAGAGCAGGGTCTTTAGAATGACGGTTAATCATATAATTCCAACCTCCCAGAGTGCCGTGATGACTTTTTCCCTTCGGACCGAGAGGCAAAGGGGCAATGCCTACCTTTCCTTTTATTTTGGAGTGGTCCGTGTTTGACTGTTTGTAGGCATAAGGCCAATTCCTCATGAATATGGCGCTTCCATCCTGAAAGGCCACCGTGCTGTCGTCTTCCTGAAAGCTCAAAACATCCGGGGAAGAGATATCGGAATGGATAATATCAATAAATAATTGTAGTCCTTCAATAGCTTCGGGAGAGTTGATAACAACCTTGTTATTTTCCAAAACCTTGCCCCCGTTATTCCATATGAAGTCCAGAACATTGCACACCAACCCTTCATAGGTGGATGCCTGAAATATAAAGCCATATTTGATGCCCGGTGCAGAAAGATTTTTCCTTGCCAGCGCTATTAATTCCGCATAGGTTTTAGGGGGCTTTTCTACAATATCTTTTCTGTAAAAAAGGAGAGGTACGTCTGCCACATTGGGAACGGCATATATTTTTCCGTTGTACATGCAGGATTCGATCGTATTTGGAAGGAATTTCATGTGCATGGACGGAGGAAAGAATTGATCCAGCGGCAATATCCAATCGGAAAAAGCAAACTGGGCTGTCCAGATCACATCGGCATGGAAGACGTCAAAACTGTCATCCCCTGAGGATAAAGCAATCTGGTAGGCATTGTACTGGGAATCACTGGTGCCCGGCAACTGCTGGAGTTTGACTTTTATGTCCGGGTTGGACTCTTGGAAAAGCTCCAGGGTTCTTTTGACACTGCCGCCGTGGTCACTGCTGCCGTAGGAATAGACGATGGCCTTTTGTTCACTTTCCGTATAATTGACGGTCGATGAATCGGTTTCTTGATCCATGAAAAATGACTTCTGATGTGTACCCCAAAAGGTTTCTTTTATGACAAAGAGGGCGGTTATGAGGATCATAAGGGTTACTATTAATTTTATACGGCGGGTCATAGGGCTTCACTCCTTCAAAAAGGATGCGGAATGCTCTGGTGCAAACAAGCAATATATTACTTATATTCTATATAAAAATATGATATAATTCAACTATATTTTGTGATAGGGTATAAATTTTGGTTGAAGAGGATGTTTCACAGCCCGGTATAAACGGTAAAAGCTTCGATTTTTCAAATATATTCTGCAGAGAAAGAGGGCAATCCTGTGCATAACATAATGATTGTAGATGATGAAAACATTATCAGGGAAGGTTTAATCAATGCCATTGACTGGCCCAAATATGGATATCATGTTGTTGCAGAGGCGGAGAACGGGAAAAAAGCGCTTGAAATCGCCAAAAAGGTCAAGCCTCATATTATCTTGACAGATATTTATATGCCTATTATGGACGGGATAGAATTTGCGGCAAAAATCAAACAGGAGCTGCCCGAGGCGGTTATCATTTTTTTGAGCGGATATAATGAATTTACCTATGCCCAAAAGGCTATTGAGATAGGTATATATAGATTTTTGACCAAACCCATCGAACAGGAAGAACTGCTGGTGGTATTGGAGGAAGCGGCGAAGGATCTGGAGCATAAAGAGCTGGAGCAAACACAGATTGATAAGCTTAAGCTATTAATCCATGACAGCCTGCCGCTGCTGAAGGAGCGGTTCTTTCTAAGCCTGGTAAGAGGGACGCTGGATCAAAAGGAAATATCCCGCAAGCTGCAATATTTAAATATTGATCTCCGGACGGACCGGTTTTTCTGTATGATTTTTAGTTTGGACGATTATTTTAAACTGATTGAAAAACAAAACGAAGCGGATATCCATTTATTAAAATTTGCGATTCAGAATATGGGCGAGGAGCTATTGGCCGACTTAGGCCAGCCCTTCTTTTGTTTTGAGGACAGGCGCAATGAGATAGGCCTGTTGTTTTGTTTTCACAGCAGTGAGGCTTCCGATTACTTGTTAAAAATCTACCGGGTATTGCAGAAAATCCAGGAAGCTGTGCGGAGATATCTGGAAACGACGATTTCCATCGGTATCGGAAGCACCTTTGACAGCCTTGTAAAAATTAGTGAATCCTATCGAGAAGCGGAGGATGCATTGGCTTATAAAACGGCCTTCGGAAAGAATAGCATTATTTATATCGGTGATATCCAGTCCTCGGAAAAGCATACCATGTCCAGAGTCACTTTTGAAAAAATAAGGGTGTTGATGAAAGCGGTCAAAGGCGGCAATGATTCCCTCGCTTCAACGGCTATTGAAGAGATATTTGACATCTTTGAGCAGGAAACCAATTTAAAGAAAGACTATATCCATCTATTTGCGATAGAGATATTCGGCAAATTTACAGCCATCATATTGGAATTAAACGGGGATTTTACGGAAATATACGGGCATAAGCTCACACCCCTTGTACTGCTGAATTTTGATACACTCGAAGATATCCGGTTAAAGCTGCAGGAATTAGCTAACCGTACCATTGCCTTTATCCACACAAAACGTAAAACGGTAAACAGGAATTTTATTGAAAAAGCAAAGGAATTTATCAATCAGCATTATGGAATAGAGGGACTGAATTTGAGCACAATTGCCGACAGCGTGCATGTAAGCCCCGGATATTTAAGCCAGTTATTCAAACAGGTTGTAGGGGAATCATGTATTGAATACCTTTCCAAGGTTAGAATAAGCCAAGCGAAAAAATTGCTGAAAGAAACTAATTTAAAGGCTTACGAGATCGCATATAGAGTAGGGTACAGCGATTCCCAGTATTTTAGTACCTGTTTTAAAAAATATGTAGGGGTGTCGCCGACCGATTACAGGAATATGATTGCAAATGATATATTTGAAGAGGATTGATAGGGAATACATCTTAGTTCCATGGTGTGTTCTTTTTTTTTGTAAAAAATTCATAAAAATATTCAACAAAATCATTAGATATTCTATTAAAATTTTACATAGAAAAATATAAAATGACAATAGGAGCAAATCAATTAAAGGGGGAATTTTACAATGAAACATTTAGGAAAAATAATGGCGGTATTACTTGCGTTGACCCTTGTCTTTTCATTGGGTGCATGCGGACAAAAGCAGGAGCCGGAGCAAGAATCCGAACAAAAACCGGCCTCAACATCCGGGGCGGATTCAGAAACAGCGGAGCCAGAAGCAAAAACACCGGAAGAGCCGGTAAAACTTATCTATGCAAGGGGTATGGACTCAACAAAAGCAAATATCAAAATCATTGAGGCGTTTAACAAGAAATTTGAAGGCAGGATTAATGTTGAATTCAGAGAAATGCCGTCTGATACAGGGGCGCAGCATGACCAGTATGTAACGGCTTTTGCAGCCGGCGGCGACGAGTTTGATGTCGTTGACGTTGACGTTATTTGGCCGGCGGAATTTGCACAAGCAGGATATTCGCTGCCCCTCGATAAGCTGATTCAAAAAGACGGGATCAATATGGACGAATATATGCAAGGGCAGAGAGACGCAGGCACATTTAAAGGAAAGCTGTGGGCAATGCCTAAGTTTACCGACGGAGGACTGCTGTACTACAGGACGGACATCATCGATAAAGTGCCGCAGACCTGGGAAGAACTGATTGCAGCAGCAGGAGCCAATAAAGGTAAAGAAGGCACGAAATTCGGATATGTGATGCAGGCAAAGCAATATGAAGGGCTTGTATGCAATGCGGTAGAATTTATCGCTGCTTATGGCGGTGCAGTTGTTGACGGCAATGGAGATATCATTATCAACAGTCCTGAAACCGTTAAAGGCTTAACGGTCATGAAGGAAATCGTCACCTCCGATTTCGTACCGAATAATATTACAACATTTACCGAACCCGAATCCCATACGGCATTTATTGAAGGACAATCGGTATTTATTCGTAACTGGCCGTATCAATGGGCCTTGGGCAATGATGAAAAACAATCGAAGATAGTGGGTAAATTCGCAATGGCGCCTTTGCCGAAAGGGGATAAAAAAGCAGCGGCTTGTCTGGGCGGGTGGATGACTATTATTAACAAAAACTCAAAATACCCGGCAGAAGCGTGGGAATTTGTGAAGTTTATGTGCGGTCAGGAAGGTCAAAAGATTTCGGCAATTGACGGCGGCAATGCGCCAACGTATCTGCCCCTGTATAAAGATGAAGAGGTACTCGCCAAGAGTCCGCACTTTGCAGATCAAGGTTTTGTTGAGGGTCTTAAAGCAGCCGTTCCCAGACCGGTTTCTCCAATCTATCCGAAGTTATCCGATATTATGCAGATAGAAATATCCAAAGCGCTGGCAGGAGAGCAATCAATCGAAGATGCAGTCAAACACATGGATGAAAAGATGAAAGCAGCAGTGGCTGAAGCGAAATAGAGGTCATAAGTATAAAAGCCATTAAGCGATAAAGCTTAATGGCTTGCTTTGACTTAAGTATGGAAAAAGGAGGGGATGCAGTTATGAAGAAGTTAAAGATGTCGGAGAGCTATGCAGGCTATTTGATGGTATTGCCGGCGATTGTTATCATATGTGCGGTCGCATTGTGGCCGGTCGTCCGGTCATTTTGGTACAGTATGTTTGATCTGCGGCTGAATCATCCTGCTAAAAGTGCTGTTTATTTAAGCTATAAGCTGGACATGGAAAAATATGTAGATACTCGATTTTATGTGGAAGGTACATTAAAAGAGTTGAAAGAAAATACGGCAGGGCATAAAGGGGTCGAGGCAGCAGCCGTTGAACAACAATTGGGCACCCTGCACAATCAATTAATGCAATCCGAAGCGATTGCAAGTCGTTATGAGCCTGTAAAGCAATTACTGGACGATTTTAAACCGGTCAGCGATGCAACATTGCGGTATGTTGATCTTTCGAGGGAAAAGGCGCGGTTGTACCTGAACACGATTGCCGAAGTCACGGAACGGCTTCAGGCATTAAGTACAGCGGAAAATGATGCGGCAGATCAAGCAGTAGAGTTGATGGAAGAGTTTCGTCTTTCGATTATGCAGCCGAACTTTATTGGATTTGGAAATTATAGATATTATTTGGAAGAGTTAAAAGTGCATAATGGGAAGCCGGGAAGATTGGGCATGGCCTTGCTGAATACATTTTATTTTACGATTTCCTCGGTTTTTTTGGAGTTGGTTCTAGGACTTGCAATTGCGCTGTTGATTAATAAATCCTTTAGAGGAAGAGGCTTGGTACGTGCGGCTATATTGGTTCCATGGGCCATCCCTACGGCGGTCTCCGCATTGATGTGGAAGTTTCTATACGATGGTCAGACCGGCGTTGTAGCAAAATTTTGTGACATGATCGGGTTGGTTGAAAATCCGGGCATTTTGCTGACGACAAGGATGGGTTCCATGCTGTCTATTATATTTGCAGATGTATGGAAAACAACACCGTATATGGCTTTACTGTTGCTGGCAGGACTACAGACCATTCCGGTACAATTGTATGAAGTAGGACAGGTGGACGGTGCAACGAAGCTCCAACGGTTTTTTAAGATTACGCTGCCCCTTTTAAAGCCAACCATACTTGTTGCCCTGTTGTTTAGGACATTAGACGCTTTTAGGGTATTTGACCTGGTCTTTGTACTAACCGGCGGAGGCCCTGCCAATGCAACGGAGACCATTTCCGTATATGCGTATAAAACCATGTTCGCACAAATGAATTTCGGAAGAGGTGCGACCCTTTCCATCGTAGTGTTTATTTGTATTACATTGATTAGCATCGGATATGTTAAAATTTTAGGTGCGGATGTCCTAAAAGACCAAGCAGAATAGGAAGGAGGGGTTAGGATGGAAAAAAAAGCAGGTATAGGATTTTATAGCTTTCTGGTCGTTTTCATTTTTATCGTGATGTTCCCGTTTTACTGGCAGTTCTTAACGTCTTTGAAGACGCCGAATGAAATTTTTACAACCTTTAAGCTATATACAACCGAGCCATCCTTTCAGTCATATCAAACGATTTTTTCGGTAAGACCCTTTGCAAAATACTTATACAATAGTTTCATAGTGGGCAGTTTAACCACGGTCTTTGCCATTGTGATCGCTTCTTTTACGGCTTATGCCATTGCCCGTTTAAAGTTTAAGGGAAAAGCAATTATTTTGGGTGTTGTACTAGCGGTATCCATGTTTCCCCAGATCGCCGTTATTTCACCCATATATATGTTGATCAAAAACCTGGGTCTCAGGAATACGCATTTAGGGCTCGTCATTCCCTATACTACGTTTGCCCTTCCTCTATCCGTATGGTATTTGACCACTTTTTTTAAAAAAATTCCTTTTTCGTTGGAAGAAGCTGCAAAGATTGATGGCGCTTCGATTATGCAGACATTTACTCGTATTATCGCACCGCTGGCAATGCCCGGCGTATTTACGACAGCTATTCTTGTGTTTATTGCAGCCTGGAATGAATATTTATTTGCATTAACCATTAATGTTAAAGATGAGATGAGGACAGTACCGGTAGGTATTACAATGTATGTAGGGCAGTATACCATTCCCTGGGGGGAACTTGCCGCAGCGACGGTGGTTGTGACGGTACCGTTGATTATAATGGTTCTGGTCTTTCAGAAACGCATTGTTTCGGGACTTACGTCAGGGGCGGTTAAAGGGTAACAGCTAGGCAGGGACGGCTTTTAAAAGCCGTCCCTGCTTATGATAAAGATATCACACTTTTAACCTAAAAATACATTTGGATCAAACAACGATGATTTTGCGTTTTTTGTCCAAATATAAATTCGATTCTAAAGTGTGATATCTATATCCTACTCTAAAAGTGCGTTATCTTCATCCATGCTATTTTTTATAATAGTCAACGATTAACATATCGATCTGTCTGCTGATGGTTAGAATTTCATCCGTTACCGTAATCCCTTTTCCCTGTTTAAATTTTACTAACTTATCAAGGGTGTATTTCATATCATGGATAGATGGTTTTGCAGGACCTGTTTGCCCTGATCGGCAAGCAGCGTTGATGCTTACTGAAAAACTTGGAGACTTGCTATATGGGCCTGATGCTCCGAGTTTTTCATTTTGCTTTTTACAGCAATTGTTCATACCTATATCTTCCCCTCAAAAAATTTTTGAGAAGAAAATGAAAGAGTGTACGCATAGAAAGAAATGGTTTTCCTAAACTGTCACTTTATGTCATTGGAAAGCAGGG
>JAKSBV010000305.1 GCA_022360955.1 Bacillota bacterium | reverse complement strand
CTAGTTCTAGTGTTTATGATCTATAGATAACGGAAGTTGTAGTTAAAATTAGCCTGTAAAATATGCATTTTATTAACGCTTTCTCAGTTATTTGGGGAGATATATTTGCAAGGCCCCTTCAGCAACTGCATTACTTGGCGCACTTTGTACCGTTTCCCCGGTAGTCGGGACGGCGGCTGTTTTAGGTGTTACTTCAAATTTTAAATATTTTCCTATGTCCTCGGCTTTGGGTATATAGGTATCGGATGTCTCATCCGGAATAGGGATGTATTGTCCATCCTTCGAGTCAGCACGCAGCCATCTGTATATAGTACCGGACTCCTCATCACCATTGGCATCTTGGTATTCATAGCTTCCTATTAACATTTCTCCCACTACGGGAATACCGATGGTTGTAACATCTGTTATCTGTTTTCCGGTAAATTTTATGTCATCTATATAAAAAGTCCCACTGCCGGTCATGCTGTTCTCTCCGATAGGTTCGGCAAAAAGTAAGATTCTCTTTACATTATCGAGATTACTGCTGTGTTGAGAAATATCCCATATGAACTCATTCCATTGATTACTCCCCGGTTCAATCCATTTTTCACATAATCCTATCCACGGATTGGCTTTGGTTGGATCATAACTTTCAAATTTAATGAGCATCTTGGGATTTCCATATATTTTTGCACTAAATGTATCCACATCGGAAAAATCCTGCGGTTTATCAAAAATCTTATTGACAAATGCCCACGCATTTCCGTTTTTATCGTATTCTATTTTAAGCGCATTCCCTCCTCCATCGGGTGTTATACTGTTATCAAGACTGACGCTATATACTTTATCACCGGAATCAATCCAACTCTCTTCTGTTGGATTTGAATCGAAATTATCTACGAGTTTTTCAACCTTTACCGGCTGTTTTATAATGGTTACATTTTTTGCTGCCGGATAAGCCGGTTTTATCTCTCCCAACACTTCACTCAATACCCGGTTACCTGATGCCGCTTGCCCTGTTGTCTCATCAATAGCCGTTCTAGGGGTGACTTCAAACCTTATATACTTACCTATATCCTCTTGCTGTACTATATAGGTATCGGATGTGGCCCCTGTAATCGGTTGGTACTCTCCTGCCTGTGCAGAAGCAGTCAGCCATCTATAGGCGGATTCTCCTTCCGTTCTTCCCTCCGCATCAAAATAATCGTATGTTCCTTTCAAAGTTTCACCTACGATGGGCTGTCCGTTAATAAGAGCATTACTTGCCATAATACGCTCTTGTAAAAATTCGATATCATCTATATAAAACGTTCCACTGGCAGAGGCCTCACCAGGGTCTACAAAAAATAATATTTTTTGAACATCCACCAATTGATTTTGGATTTCCCCAAGATTCCATATAAGCTCGTTCCATGTTTCATTACCTGTCACAGTAAATGTTTTCTCTTGAGCGCCCGATGATGTTTCAAGCTTCACCAATACCTTCATATTACCATAAAGTTTGGCTTTCATGGTCTTCACTTGTGTCAAATCCCCATTATCCAATGCAATACTTAAAAACGGCCATGTAAAATCACGTTTATTATAGTCAACTTTTAGAGACTTAAGCCCCGAATAAGATTTCGCCTCCGTTTCTGTGAAAGTATAAACACCGTCTCCTCCGTCAGTCCAACCGGAATGAATGCTATTACCTTCAAAATCATCTACCACCAATGTCCCTATATCTACAAGTCCTACTTTTTTCATTCCCGCTTGAACATACTTGTTTTTCATAAATAAGTCCCATACAAGACCGGTACGGTAATTTTCTATCATCAACAACGTAATACCTTTGTCTATACCTATCACGTCCTCTGCGTACCAGACCGGTGTAACATCTAAATTATACGCATCATTAAATCCATATTTCCCCCATAAATCAGGGTGATTGTTATAATAGTTCTGCAAAGTATCAATGACTTCTTGCGGTGTAAAAACAATGGAGCCTGCTGCTCCTGCCGGCGGAACCGTTCCGTCCACTTTATGCTGATCGTTATTAAATCCTGAAGGGGGCGTTCCGTATAATCCGCTGTATCCGTCAGGCCCGTCACATGCCGTCAATCCCCATGAATTAGGTCCAAAAGTCCTGTATTTATCTGCATTATCTATACTGAATTGTCTGCTGACTTTGCTGGCAATAACGGAATTCCTCCACCAATTGACACCTTCCCTGTCTACCTTATTTCTCATGTCAAACCACGCATATGAAAATTGATGGGTAAATAATGACCCAAACCAGGAATGAATAAACGCGGGATAGTCTCCATAGGCTTTATAATTTCTTATAAAGTCATAAAACATATTGGCATTAACCGGGTGGGTCGGAGAAGCCGCACCAAGAAAATAGAGCATAAACTGTTCTGCATAAAAATCCCACCAGCCACTGAAACCGTTTTCCGGAGAATACCCCATGTAGAATTGATTTCTATTGGGATCCCTATACCAATTCCAATCTACTCTTTCGTATATCTGCTGCGCCTTTTCCTTGATTTCCCCACCGAAATATTCTCCTGCTGTAATCGCACCGTTAAGTGCAATAGCAGTATCTATAACCGATACCTCGCAATTCCATGCCCGTTTTGCAGTATCCATATCCACGAAATGATAGAAAAATCCGTTGACCTGTTCCACATTGTTTAATAGCGTATGAAGTGTTCCCAATGCTCTTTCGTGTCCTTGGTCATAGGTAATCCACCCTCTCTCCACTCCTATCACCAACGCTGTCAATCCGAATCCTACAGATGCAATACTGGAAATTTTATCATCTCCCGGTACCCTGTCACGGATTAACCCGTACCCCGGACTATCGAAATCTGTCGTAGCTTCATTCCAAAAAAAATCAAAACATTTTCTGCTTTCCAAATCCAAAAGTTCATGATCTGTCAGCTGCGGTTTATCTACCGCTACCGTACTCGGAATGGCTGCTCCCAACAAAAGAATAATCGTGATCCCTAAGGAAATATAACCCTTTATACTTCTTTTTATTTGCATTATGTTCCCCCTCTTTTATTTGGTGTTTTAAATTTACCAAGGATAACAGCTATGCCAATAGGAGTTGAAACGTTTCGATTTTTGCCAAAAGATACTTCTATCGTTTAGCCCATCACTACTTTTACAGTATGTTCTTTGCCATCTTTTAGATCCGGCAGCCTATCTCCTAAAATTTTCTCTCCGTCTATATACATTTCTTTGACACCTTGACTGATGTGCGCACCATTATCAACAATAATATGATATACTGCTTCTCGGAATTTTCTTGTATACTTGAACCCGTCCCATGCTCTAGGAATGCACGGGTCAACTATAAGTCCGTCATAATCGGGACGAATACCCAAAATCCATTGAGTTGCTACTCTATGAAGCCATTGGGATGACCCTGTATACCATGTCCAGCTTCCTCTTCCATAGTTAGGCGACTGGGGCCCGTCGGAATTGCCAGGTAATACATAAGGTTCTGCCTTATACAAGTCAGGATCGTCAAAACGGTTTGCCGGACAGATTTTTGTATATACTTCATAGGCTTTTTCCCCATCCCCAATCATAGCATAGGCCATAACGGCCCATGCTGCGGCATGGGTATACACCCCGCCGTTTTCCCTGAGGCCCGGCGCATATCTTGTAATATATCCGATATCTTCCCGCACCTTGCTATATGCAGGATATAAAAGGAGGGTACCATAATCCTTTAATAGGTAGTCGGATACCGCCTCCATACAAATCTTTTTTCTCTCTTCATCAGCAATACCGCTAATGACTGCCCATGTTTGAGGATTAAGATAAATCCACCCTTCCTCATTTCCTTTAGCCCCCAGTTCTTCTCCTGCATCTGTGGTAGCTTGTATATACCATTCACCATTCCATCCGTATACATTCAATGTTTCCGCCAGAAAGTCTTTTACTTCTGTGCATTTTGCCGCAAATTTACAATCTCCCATTTTCTGTGCCAATAATACAAATTCCTTTAAAATACTGTAAAGGAATTCTCCAAGCCAGATGCTCTCACCCTTCCAATCCCATCCTACCGCACTTAATCCGTCATTCCAATCATTTTCCCCAATTAGAGGGATGCCTCTGGGACTGAAACGCATAAACGCCCTCTCTATAGACCGTTTACAATGATCATAAATCGTGCCTTCACCACCATCAAGGTAAGGTTTCACCTCTTGCAGCAGCTCAAAATCATTTGTGTCCTTCAAATAATTGCATGCAATAAACGGGAGCCACAGCAAATCGTCGGAACACTTGGTTTCCGGTCCATATCCAGAAATAGTCAACCACCAATGCAGTACGGTTCCATCTTGTTTTTGCCTCTCTGCATGCATTAATATTTGTTTCTTCGCATATTCAGGCAAACTATTGAAGAAAATCTGGCAATCCTGCAGCTGATCCCTGAAACCGTATCCTCCGCTCACTTGATAATAGGCAGATTTTCCCCAAAGACGGCATGAAATAGCTTGATACTTAAGCCACACATTGGTCATTATATTCATAGCATCATCCGGAGTATCTATTTTTTCGCTTTCTATAAACGGTTTCCAAAAATTTTGGACTGCTTCAAATGCTTCCCGAGCCTTTTCCACATCATTATATTTTTTTGCTAAAGCTGCTGCATGCTCATCACTATCGGCCGCACCCAGCGTAAAAATCACCATCTTCGTTTCGCCCGGTTGAAGTTCTATACCTACCTGCAGTGCACCAATAGCATCTCCGAACCGACCGGTGTTTTTTGCCAATCGCTGCTCATCCATTGCTTTAGGATGGGATTCATTTCGATACATGCCTATAAATGATTCTTTATCACCGTCATAGGAAACGGGTTTTTCGCTGCAGGTATGGAACGCGGTATATTCCCAACTCCTGTTTTTATCCTGACCTTTTTCATTCTTCCAATCCCATAAATGCTTATGAGCAAGGAATCCCTGTACTTCTTCCTCGTAAGTGGTGTCAATAAAGATTTTATGAAATTCCCTGTGTTCGTCCGGTGCAGTACCAAGCCCCCATTCAAAATATGTAAATAGACTCAAGCATCGTTTGGTTTCTCCTTCATTGCTTAGCATCACTTCCCAGATTTCCATAGGTTGATGAGGCACCGCAAACATCTTTAATTCGGTTTTGATGCCATTATTTTTTTGTATAAATGTCGAGTACCCTATCCCATGACGGACCTCATAAAAATCCGGATCTGCACAGACGGGTTTCCATGCGGCCGACCAAAATTTTTGGTTTTGCTCATCCCTGATATAAACGTACTTCCCCCAGTTATCTTTTATAATATCTTGAAAAGAGCGGGTAATTCTGTTTTCTCCTGCATTACCTCTCCAGGAATAGCCACTGCCTGTTTGGGATACCATGAAAGCATAATCCCCATTGCTGATAATATTCGCCCAAGGTCTCGGTGTTTTCGGTGTGGTAATAACATATTCCTTTCCATCTTGTGTGAAATATCCATATTGGTTTTCAAACTTTTTCTCTTCCGCCATGCTTACTGATTCCCCTTCCAAATATTTTTAAACTATTTGTATTCTATTTTGTACTTGTGTTTAATGCCGAAAGGCGTTCTTCCGCTTTTTTTAACAATTCAACATCTCTGGCAAAAGCATCTTTAACAATGGTATAGGTCTCCTCTGCTTTATTCGTATTTCCTTGCTGTATATACAAATCCCCCATACGCAACAAAATATCTCCCAAGTATTTGTTATCCAGCTGAAAATATTTTTTAAATGCTTCTTTTCCCATCTCAATATCAATTTTTTCATCTATAATGGTTCTGATTTTTTCTTGTGTATCCCAATATAATTTGGGTTTGGGAAGGGCGTAAGGACTAGACCATATATCCATCGCCTGCTGAAATCCACCTTCAAAAATGTATCTTGTCTGGTCTTCCGATAGTACCTGGTCCCCTTTCAATGCAATAATATATTCTCCATTATCATAGTTTTGCATGGCTTGTTCATAATACTGTTTAAACATATGATAGGATTCAAACCACACCCAACCATAAGATAAAAAGATGACTGCCAGTATGATCAAAAATATATTAAACCGTTTTATAGACATACATCCATCTCCCCCTTTATTTTAATCCTATTCCGGTAAAGGCCTTGATAAAATTCTTCTGAAGGAAAAGGAACACAATTACTACGGGAATCGTAATGAACGTCATCGCAGCATAAATCTGTTCAAGATATGTACCGGGCGTACTGGTATTAAATCGATATAACCCAAGCTGTAAGGTCCAAAGAGATTTATCCCTTATGTACAGCAACGGACCGAATAAATCATTCCACGCCCCCATAAAAGCAAGAATAAATACTGTAGCTAAAACGGGTTTGCACATCGGAAGAACTATTTTGCAAAAGATATCCCATTCACCGGCACCATCAATCCTTGCCGCTTCAAGATAAGCATCATCCACCTGTTTCATAAATTGTATCACCAAGAATATGTTATAGGCACTGACTGAACCCGGAAAAATAAGAACACGATACGTATTAATCCAATCCCAACTATACATCATCATATAGGTCGGAATAGTTAAGAGAATCCCCGGGATCATCATTGAGGCCAAAATAATGCGAAATAGAATCTTCTTACCCGGTACATCGGTTTTAACAATACCGTAGGCTACCATAGCCGATATAAATGTATTCAGAAGTGTCAATATTCCCGCTACCAATGTGGTATTAAAAAATAGCAACGGTACATTAAGGGTGTCAAACATTCCGGTATAACCTGCAAAAGAAAGGCCTTGTGGCAGCGCAGTCGGATTATGCTGGATTTCCGGTCCGGTTTTAAACGAATTCATTACCATATAAAAAAAAGGATATATGACGACGATAGCACACAGCACTAGTACGGCATAAATAAAAATCTTTTGCATTTGCTTCTTTTTATATGCCATTTCCATTTGTCACACCTCCTCCGTACCACGATTCAACAATTTCATTTGTACCATTGTTAATGTATAGATGATTAGTCCCAGCAGCAAACCAAGTGCCGACGCATCTCCCATTTCCATCTTGTCAAACGCTTTGGCATACATGTAAAGTACCGGTGTCAACGCGGAATTATATCTACCGCCATATAAATCGAAAGTCATTAACACTTCCGTAAACATTTGTAATCCGTTAATAATGTTCATGGTAAGTACAAACACAATTTGAGGCTTCAACAAAGGGATCGTGATCCGAAAAAATTTATTAAGCCACCCTGCTCCGTCAATATCGGCTGCTTCATATAGTTGTTGGTTAATGGAGACCAGTCCTCCCAAAAAAATCAGCATATAAACGCCGAACCATTTCCAGCTATTAAATACTGCAATAACAGGCATGGGTAACCATTTTGTCGAAGCCCAAAATACAGGCTCTTTGATCATTCCCCATTGTAGCATTAATGCCTGAATAGGCCCTGTCGGTGATGAAATATATTTAAATACTATCATTGCTACTGTAATGGAGGTAATGACGGGTAAGAAGTAAATCGTTCGGAAGATTCCCCCTTTCGAAAGCACCTCTTTTAATAATAATGCGAAGGTCAAGCCGATTATAAAACTTAGAACAATATAAATAGCTTGATTATAGCAAATATTAAACATGGATTTCCAAAACAAAGGGTCGGCAGCTGCCTGTATCCAGTTCCAAAATCCCACAAATCGTGCTTTTTCCGGCTGCAAGATATTGATGTCTAAAAAACTGTTCTTAAAGGCTAATAAAAACGGATATATCTGAAATACCAAAAAAAATATAACCCAAGGAGAAATAAAAAATATTCCCCATTTTTGCCTTTGGGATAACTTTCTATGCTTCATTTTCTTTCTCCCTTCCTCACATAAAAGCTATGTCTACGGCTTTCATCTTATTATGGATAACGCACACTCGCATTAGAAATATAATTGTATGGATAAACCAGAGATCGGAGGTCAGAGGGCGGAGGGCGGAAAATGACTAAACAGGGGCGGAGAGTAAAATAGCAACAAGGTGTGGTACAATACTGGGAACATTCTCAACCCTCATCTCTCAGCCCTCAACGATTTATAGCTTCGGAATACCGGTTGCTGCAATACGATTATATTTCAAACTTTACTGTGCGTTATCTATCGCAAACTACAGACCCATACTCTTTTTCATTGTGCCTTATAAATTACTGCGTTTTGAGTTTTTCACGTGCCAATTTTGCTGCTTCTTCAACTGCTTCTTGGGCAGATATCTTCTTTCCGATAACGGTCTCTACATATACCTGCTGAATAGCGTTAGCAACTTGATCCAATTCAGCAAAAGGTTCATTCGGAATTGCATGTTTTAATTGCTCAACAAAGGGTTTTGTTTCTTCACTTTGGAAATACGGATCACTTTCCAGTGATTTTAAGGTTGGTAATTGACCCAGCACTTTACACGCTTCCAGATTTTTGTCGTCTCTCATGAGGAATTTGACAAACGCCCAAGCAGCTTTCTCTTTTTCAGGGTTACTCTTAAATATCATTAGCGAACGTCCGTCTAATGTAGACCAGGATGTATCGCCTTTGTTAACTACGGGAAGTGGGGCTACCTCAACATCTTTTCCAATCTCCATAGGCTGCCCGGCAGCTTCTTTTAAATTAGCCTTCCATCCATATCCGAATTGAAGCCACATCCCAATATTACGTGAGAAAAAGTTTTTGCTCATATCTGCCGGTGCATACGCCTGTGCTTTTGTCATGAATTCAAAAAATTCTGCCATTTTTGCTTCCGGTTTGTCAAATACGACATCCGTACCGTATTCATTCATTAATTGGTATTGTCCGCCATTCATGTTGTAATAGTTTTGTGTTAACATTGTCCAATACCATCCGCCCCAATTTAAGGCCTCATTCCACAATACCGTTCCTCTTACTTCGGAACCGTCCTCACGGTTTGGCAGCTCGTCAATTCTTTTTGCTGCTTCTAAAAATTCTTCAAAGGTTTCAGGTGGATTTTCAGGATCCAATCCCGCTTCCTTAAATAGTGCTTTATTATAAATCATCAATTGTGTAACCGCATTATACGGAACATAATAGAGCTTATTAAAATTCTTGATAACATAGTGTTCATTCATTCTGTCAAACAGCTTTTGATAGTCTTCAAATTGTTCATAATTTACCAATTTTCCAAGCTTGGCATATTTTGCAGGCATAAACCCGAAAGTCCCCGCATAAACATCCGGTACGTCACCTGCTGCAATTTTAGTATCAATTTCTTTATCATCCATTACCGTGACTTTAACATTCGGATATTCTTGATTGAAACCGGGAATCATATTTTTCTCTATAAAATCTACATAATCCCCAGGCGGAACGGCAACCTTTAATTCTCCCTTAAAGTCTTCTTTACTAATTTGCTTTGACTGTTCTTGCCCAACATTTTCGTTATTATGTACATCTTTTTCTGCAGATGGGTCATCTTGTGTCTTTGTACACCCTATAAAAACACTGCCTGCCATCACTATTGTTAAAAGAAGTGCCATCAATTTTTGCAATTTTTTCATGCCATCAATTCCTCCCTTTCTATTGTCGTGTTGTTAATACTGTCATTTATACCTGTCTCTTCGTTCATAACGCGCCACATCACCCCTCTATGCTTTTCTATTATTTTTTTGTTAAAATATAAAATAATTTAACGCGTTGTGCTATAGATAATAAATACTAGAACTAGAAATATAATCGTATGGAAGTAACCTTATGAAGAATCATAGAGATTGTTTGCGCAGCGTAGGAAAAGCGGCTTCGACTGTTTGAGCGCAGCGAGTTTTGGAGCCTTCGTTGGGGACATTCCGTGACGAAGGAGGGGTGTGTTTCCAACGAAGGCAGTAAAAATTACACTATTTGAGATTGACACCGCATGACTCCCTTATGACCAACTCAACCGGAAGCCGTACGATATTTGTCAAGACGTCCCCTTCTAATGCTTGAAAGATTATATGTGTAGCCATTGTACCCCACTCATATTTAGGCTGTGCAACTGTCGTTAATTGGGGCTTCATATAAGATGCAAGACGAATATCATCAAATCCTACGATAGCTAAGTCTTCGGGAATTCTTACATGGGCTTCCTGCAGCGCACACATTGCTCCAATTGCCATTTCGTCATTGGCCGAAAAAATAGCTTCCGGCAATTGTCCTCCGGCTAACAACATTTTCACGGCATGATATCCGCCGTTTTCAGTGAATTTTCCTTGAACATTCCATCTTGAAATATATGGAATGTTATTATCTTGTAACGCTTTTTTGAAGCCTTCAAACCGCTGTTGATTATCATAAGAATTGGTAGGACCACTTAAATAGCCTATTTTTCGATATCCCAATTTACTTAAATGATTGACTGCTTGGCAGGCCCCTTCACTATTATCAATCAGTACGCTACAAACATAATCCCCCTGCAATTCTCTATCCAATACAACAATAGGGAAGTCTTGCCTTGCTGCTTTTAGAATCAAATCATCGGGAATTGAAGAACCTAGTAAAATAGCGCCATCTACACGTTTTTCTTGCAAGAAGCGATAAGCCGTACTATCTACTCCCCCATAAGTACTGCAAGCAACCAAATCATAACCATTGGAAGAAACTACTTCCTGAGCTCCCTGAACAATTTCGCTATAAAAAGGACCTCCTAAGTCATTTAAAAATAACCCAATCGTTTCGGTTTTGTTTTTTTTCAAATTACGGGCAACGCCATTTGGACAATAACCCAGTTCTTCAGCTGCTTTGAGTACTCTTTCACGTGTCTTTGCGCTTACTTTAGGACTATTGTTCAATGCATAAGAGGCAGTAGAAATTGCAACTTGTGCTTTCTTTGCGACATCTTTAATTGTAGTCATTAGACGCCTCCTTCTAGCTTTTTCGAAACGTTTCACCTTTCGTATGTAATTATTATACAATACCTATTGCAACAAATCAATGCTTTTTAGATAAAATTCACAATATATATAAATCAATACGTACGCTGCTGTTCAAGTATTATCGCCTAAAAATAGATTTGGTTTGTGGTGTTATGTTAGCTTAAGAGTAGTACAAGGCGATCCGGCTCAACAAGTCACTCATGTCTCTCCAGCAGCGATCTTCCTTAATAAGCCTATTGTTGATTTTCCTTTACATCATATTTATTATTAAAAGAAAACAGGGATATTGTTTTGTTATGAAACAATATCCCTGTTAGACTGCTTTTATGACTGACAAATTGTGCTCCTTGCAGCAAATACAACATAAAAGAAACTCCATTG
>JAKSBV010000396.1 GCA_022360955.1 Bacillota bacterium | reverse complement strand
ATTACATAATTTTCTGTCAAATCGAACGGTGTATCAATTTTGGTATTTCATTACAATTATATTTCTAGCGCTAGTGTGCGTTATCTTTATAAACTTGTACTCCCATTTAAGATGGGGTCAGGCTTTTATAATTTTATTTTTCCAGAACATATAAATATCGATAAAGCTTATCTTCCATCATCATGTTTGTAAAAAAGTCAGCTTCCATCATACGATTAGTGTATATGATTTTATTTCCCTCTGTTAAAAAGCTATCCTCCAAATTCATTAATGTTTCCTTTTTTATTTGCCAATGCCTTCTTTCATCTTCAGTAAAATCAACTGTCTTGTACTTGTATCCCTCATTGTTCAAATAATCTGCTAATTTTGTAGATCCAGCGCTTAAGCCGGAATCTTTTGGATTCCAAGCTGAATAAAATATCAGAATTTTTCCATTTTTATTGAGTGCCCGTATTGCATCAGGTATTACTTCTGAAAATTGGTCCGCCAAAAAATAAACTGTATCAAAGAAAAAAATATAATCATATTTATTGTTAACTTCTTCTTTAAAATACTTAGTCATATTCGAAAGATAGAATTCCAGGTATTCTCTTTTATTTATTGTCCTCTTACGAGCATTCCTTATAGCAGAAGCTATAACATCAATACCGCTAATTTTACATAAGGTCCTTCCAGAAATATATTCAGAAATAAGCCCTAATCCACATCCCATATCCAAACAAGTTTTCTTTTCCTCTATGTAGTTTTGTATTATATATTCAATTTGTTTTAACGTTATCATGCCGGTCTGGCACAGGTCAACTCCATATGCAGCTTGACAAAGCCGGGAGTGGGCCTCGCTCTTCATTCCTAAACTGTACCAATGATTATACCAGTATCTTAGACGTGGATACTTTCTTGTTAAAGTTTCAGCTAATTTATTAAAGTTACAACAAATAGAATATGTATTATTTTTAAGTTCAATCATTTGTTTTGATAAGAGATTGGCTATTGCTTTCTCCCAATCCAACTTATAAGAACAAAAAAACATATTTCCGAAATCTTCTAACTCCTTATGGGTCATACCACCATTTTTTCGTTTAAGATTTTGTATAGCTATAATAACCTGTTTTTCGTTTGCTTTTAAATACATAAACGCTCCTCTTTTCTATTATATTCTAATATAAACACCATTCACTTATATTACATGTATACTCTTAAATAGCGGTAAGCATATTAATACAATGGCAAAGTTTACAAAAAACATTATGTAGAAAACTCGTTTATACTGAAATAACATTTTTAAATTAAGCTTAATATATTCAGACGATATTCTCATTTGAAACCCCTAACGATAAATACAGGCAGTCCTCTAATACTCATATCATTTGCCATCTCATCAGGATTTTCTCTAAAATACTTGAGCCTGCCTTCATAGAAATGTATAATTCTTTTCTTTTCGCTGGAATTAAAACTCTTACTTCTTGGAAGAAACCGCTTGATCCTTTCTAAGTTATCCTGCATATCATATAATCTTTCTTCTATTGTTTCAAATTCTAAAAATTTATACCCAATCCTGCCCCAGAACCAGCTAACCATATCTATATCTTTTAATCCCACTTTTTTAAAGTACTCAGGAAGCATGGGCCCTAAACCAAAAGCTCTATCGGCTCGAGAAAATTTTATAATTAAATCTCTCATATCAGTGGTCATTCCTGAAAAATACTCAAATCCCATTTGATAAAATGGCTCAATTGCTGTAACAATGCCGCCTTCTTTACACACTCTCTTCATTTCTCTAATTGGTATTGTAATATCTTCAAAACACTCAAGCATGATATCACAAATTACAACATCAAAAACTTCATTTTCATAAGGAATATCTGTAATATCACCTTTTACAAACTTAATATTGAGCCTCTCTTGTTCAGCAATCCTTCTGGCACCTTTGAGTAATTCTTCGTTTATATCCATACCGGTAACATCAGCCTTGCATTGTTCTGCAATAATTCGGGTAAAAAATCCGGTTCCACAGCCGGCATCAAGAATTTGAAGGTTATCAGATAAATCCAGAAACTCTTTTAATAAAGCTCCGAAAATATTTCGTGGTCTAAAACCTGTTTTTCTACTCTTTTCCAAGCCTTCAATAGTATATGGCATAATAACACACCTCTCTTTTCACTTAATGGATGATTTGAGACTTTAAAAAACGATTCACTGAGACCACTTCAAACGAACTCATTTTTTATTTTTTAGAATTCTTCTTGACAACACCCTTTTTAATATGATATAATTATAGTGTGATTTTTGGGAAAAATGGGGTCAGGCTTTTATAATTTTATTACTCTAAACTATAAAAGCTTGACCCTTCAATGTTTCATACCTTTAGCATACATGGCAATAATTTTTTTATCTCATTCACTACAGGTGGTTTGATATTTCTTTACAACTTGAGGATCAAATTTGCTATCTCGATCTCTTGGAATCTCAAGTTCCATCTGTCCTAAACTGTTTTTAATTGTTTTATCAGAATAACCGTTTCTATAATTGGAATCATGCTCTTGTGTTCTTTCGTACTTATTTCTTCCTATTATTTCTTTATACTATTTTTTATTTAGCACATATATGGCGCTTCCATATCCTGCCAAACACCATATAATTAATTTTATATATTCTCCCGAATTGGTAGCAAATGTAGTGCTAGCCATAGATGTACGCATGATCTGAGCCATTGAATCAATGGGTAATATTTTATGTAATACCTGTAACCATCTGGGTAAACGTTCCAGTGGAAAATTAATAGGTGAAAACATAAGGGCTCCAAAAGCAATAACTTGAGAAAGAGCCATGGCAAGTTCAGCATCCATTACGAAAGAATATCCATATCCTACACCTATACATGTTAAAGCAGCCAATAAATATACGGGAACAATACTCCAGCTAATAGCATATCCAGGTTTAAACATAAAGTGAGTACAAGTAGTAGCTATAATAAACCCTGGTAAGGTTATACTAAACCACATTATTGTATCAGCAGCAATAACAGCAAAACGATTTATGGGAAGCGTTCTAATAAAGTCATTATATCCTTCAATTTTAGCAGTAGCATTTTGCATAGGTAAAATAACTAATCCAGTCATAATAAGCACTATAGTAGGTGCACCTGTAGCTAAAAATAGAGTAGTTTTACCGCCCGGATCTGAAAACAAATATGTATAACCTATTGCTATTCCTAGTGCAATTATAATTTGAGAATTGCCATAACAACTACGATCCCCTTCATTCTAGAGAACTGAAGTTGGAACATATATTTAATTTGTTGTACATGACTCATGATTTCTCCCCCCCATTTTTTCAGTCAATTTCACATAAATATCTTCAAGTGTAGTTTCTGATAAAAAATAGTCGGAAATATTTCCTAAACTGATTTCTTCTCTTAACCACTCAATTGTTTTAGATACGTCCTCTTGTTTTATAGAAAAAGTCTTACTTCCATCTAAATCATATGCGGAAAGCGACCATTTTGGTATGTCTATACTCTTTAATTCATTTGACGAAGTAATTTTAACACGTAAATCGTTAGAGTGTTTAGATTTTATTTCCGCCGGTCTTCCCTGAATAATCACTTTTCCTTCATTTAATATTGCAACTCGATCTACTGCTTTTTCTGCCTCAAGAACATTATGTGTAACTAAAACAACCCCTTTTCCTGTTTGTGTAATCTTTCGGATTTCCCTCCAAAGATATCTGCGCCTAACTGGATCAACATCATTTGTTGGCTCATCAAGAATAACTACTTTCTTTGAGTTAATCACCGCCATACAAAATGCCGTCAATCTAAGAACTCCTCCTGAAAGCTGTTGTCCTCCCACCTTAGACCATCTATCAATATCTAAATTTTTAAATAATCTCATGGCTTCTTGTTCCACATCATTTTCTCTTCCCCCTCTTAAACAGCCTAGAATTGTCACTGCTCTTAATGGTGTAAGATCTCTCAAAGGTAATTGGCTTTGTGGTTGCACTGAACATAGGAAACGTCCTTGCTCTGGATTTTGTGTTATAGACTTTCCTAATACACTTATTTCTCCTTTTGTTGATTTTGTTAATCCCAATATTTGATTTACTAAAGTGGTCTTTCCTGCACCATTATGCCCTAGCAATCCCACAATTTCTCCTTCTTTTATAGAGAGTGTAATATTGTTATTAGCTATTATTTCTTTTCCTTTCTTTTGAGGATAAATCTTTGTTAGATTTTCAATTTGAATCATTTTCTAACCTCCAATATAATATTACCCTAAAGTTCTTTTTTATAGGTGTGAGCAGCTGTAATTATATCTTTAGCATTATTTTTCAATAACTCTAGCGCTTTAACTTGATCAAATTCTTCTGGAAGTAAATTATTTGCAACCATTACTGAAAGTCCTGCTTGAAAAATTTTCATTTTTAATAAAATATCTTTCAATTCTTCTTCTGTAAAGTTATAAAACTCTGAATCTTTTTTCATTTCGTTAATAAAAATAGGATCTATTTCGCCCCCATAACTTTTTATATAGCTATTCCTTTTTAATACTAAGTCTGTAAATAAAACATTATACTTTTTAGCAAACTTAATACTCGCTACTCCTATATCATAAAATCTATCTCCTGTATTTTGTTCTTCTATCAGTTGTTGGCTTAAGTTAATTATCTTTTTTATTACTGCGTTTATTAATTCATCTACATTTTTGAAGTTTACATATATCGGTGCAATAGAGCTTCCTAGCTTCTCTGCTACCTTCCTTATACTTATGCTGTCAATTCCTTCGACTCTTGCAATTTCAAATGCTATATCAACTATTTGTTCTTTTGAAAATTTTTTATTAGGTGCCATGATTCTCTCTCCTTTCACACAATACGTATCATCTGATATATATCATATGTTATACTATTTATATTATATTGTCAACACTAGATGGGGTCAGGCTTTTATAATTTTATTATTTAGAATAATAAAATTATAAAAGCCTGACCCTATCTTATGTCTTTACATTTCATCCTCATTGGTGTATGATAAATATATATTTAACCGGCTAACTAAAAAGGAGGTATCTTTTATGTCTGATTTTTCTGAAAACGAACACTTAGAGCGACTTTTAAGGCAGGTGGCCCATATTCATTTTAAGAGAACACATATGTATCTGGAGAAAATCGGTCTATACAAAGGACAGCCCCGGCTATTAAGACTTCTATGGGTGCAAGACGGACGGACGCAAAAAGAGCTTGCAGAAGAAATGAATATCCAACCCGCGACCATCACAAAAATGGTCCGGCGGATGCAAAATGCAGGATTTGTAGTCCGCAAGTCCGACCTGGAAGACATGAGAGTATCAAGGATTTTTTTAACGGATTCGGGCCGGCAAATCAGAAAAGAGGTTGAAAACATTCATCAAACGCTATATGAAGAATCCCTTAAAGATTTTACTGTAGAAGAAAAAGTTTTGCTAAGGCGGTTTTTGATGCAGATTAAAGAAAATTTACTGGGTGCGATGGGCAAGCAACAAAATGCGAAACATTAAAGCATAATATGTAGCCGGCAAAATATTTTATTAGGAGATGTGACAATATGAAATCAATGCAAAAACTGCTTTGTTACCTGAAACCTTATTGGAAAATCGCATTGCTTGCTCCCCTTTTTAAGGTATTAGAAGTCATTATGGATTTAAGCCAGCCGTGGTTCATGCAAAAAATCATTGATATAGGCATTGCCCAAAAGGATTTAAATTATATTGCCAAAACCAGCATATTGATGATTGTATTTTCTTTTTTCGGTATAGCGAGCGGCATAGGTTGTACGATTTTGTCGTCAATCGCCTCACAAAGCTTTGGGACCGATGTGCGAAAGGATCTTTTTGTCAAAATTCAATCTTTATCCTACGGGAATCTTGATAGGCTGGAAACCGGATCTCTGATTACAAGATTAACAAATGACGTGACTCGAGCACAGACAATTATACGCATGATGATGCGTGTATTGGTTAGAGCACCGTTATTACTTGTCGGCAGTTTAATAATGGCCATTATCACCTGTCCTCAGCTTGCGCCGATTTTAATAGCCATTATACCGATTTTGGTTATCGCTCTTACACTTGTGATCAAAAAATCTTTTCCGCTGTTTAACAACATACAGCAATACCTGGATAAAGTCAACACCGTTATACAGGAAAATCTGTCTGGCATCAGGGTTGTCAAGGCTTTTGTGCGGTCTGATTATGAAATCGCAAGATTTGATAAAGTCAATGACCCGTTAATGAGTAGTACGATTCGGGCTGCCAGAATGACTGCGTTGATGACACCGCTGATGATGCTGGCGATCAATCTGGGCGTAGCGGCTGTTCTATGGTTCGGTGGGTTGCAAGTACGGGCAGGCCATATTAAAATCGGTCAAATCATGGCCTTTATTAACTATCTTATGCAGCTGCTCACAGCTCTAATGACGGTAGGAATGATGCTTATGCACATTTCTCGCGCCGAAGCTTCTGCCGGCAGGATCGTTGAAACACTCGGTCATGGGCCGGAGATAAAAAATAAGCCGGATGCTGTGAGCGATTTCAAATTAACAGGAAAAATAGCCTTCAAAAATGTTACTTTCAGCTACGATGGAACCACCCGCGACCCTGTACTAAAAAATATAAGCTTTGATATATCGCCGGGAGAAACGGTAGCTATTGTCGGTACGGTAGGCTCCGGAAAATCCACCCTGGTCCGGCTTATCCCCCGTTTATACGAAGTCACCAAAGGCCAAATTCTGATAGATGACTCGGATATCCGCAATATAAAAAAAGAAACCCTGCGAGATCAGATCGGAATGGTGCCCCAGCAGTCAATTTTATTTTCGGGTACCGTTAACGACAACATATGCTACGGCAACCCCTATGCATCGGCCAAAGAGGTTCAACAAGCTGCTGAAGCCGCACAAGCCCATGAGTTTATAGAGGAATTCTCAAAGGGTTATCATACCATGCTGCATCAGAGAGGCGTAAATCTTTCCGGCGGGCAAAAGCAGCGTATCGCTATTGCAAGAGCTCTCGTGAGGAAACCGTCCATATTGATTCTGGACGACAGTACCAGTGCCGTTGATGTAAAATCGGAAGCACTGATTCAAAAGTCTCTGAAAGAAACTATGCAAGAAGCTACATGCCTGATCGTCGCACAAAAAATAACGTCCGTATTGGAAGCCGACAAGATATTGGTTCTGGATAACGGTAAAATCGAAGCCATAGGCACCCATCAGGCACTGCTGAAAACAAGCAAGGTCTATCAAGATATTTATCACTCACAGTTAGGAGAGGAGGAAATCGCCTATGTCTGACAAAAACACGCTGAAACAAGATATGATAAGATTCGGACGTCCAGGCGGTCCTCACAGAGGCCCTATGACCGGTCCTGTGAAAAAGGCCAAGGATAGCAAAAGCACACTCAAAAGAGTGTGGCGCTATCTAAGAAAGCAGCAAATCGGCCTTATCCTGGTCATATGCCTGGTTGCCCTGACAACCCTGTTGAGGCTATTAGGGCCTTATCTGATCGGCATCGCCATAGACCGATATATCAGACCGGTGGAGATTGAGGGTCTAGGCCTTATGGTTCTCCTGTTATCGGCGATCTATATTATAACGGCTTTAATCACTTGGCTTCAAAACTATGTGATGGCGGACGTGTCTCAGAGAACTATCAAGGAACTGCGAAGAGATCTATTCGCCAAATTACAGACACTATCTCTGAGATTCTTTGACCGGACACCCCATGGCGAACTGATGAGCCGTTTGACAAACGATATTGAAAATATCAGCAATACATTGAGGCAAAGTGTTACCGAATTTATTTCAAGTGTACTCACAATGACCGGCGTAGTGTTTGTGATGTTCACTTTAAATTGGCCGTTAGCGCTGATTTCTTTATCTACCATTCCTTGCGTCGCTTTGATCACCAAGATACTCGCTAAGCATACGCGTAAAAGCTTTGTGGCGCAGCAAAAGGATTTGGGCGCGATGAACGGATTAATTGAAGAAACCATAACGGGACAGAAGATTGTTAAACTTTACGGGCGCGAACAGGAAGTCATCAAAAAATTTAATCACGCCAATATAAAACTCAAAAAAACCGCCATCCGTGCTCAAATTTTTGCAGGCCTGCTGGGTCCTATGATGAATATGATTAAAAACTTGAGCTTAGCCGTGATGGTTGGTACCGGCGGATGGATGGTCGTCAACGGGGCCACAACCGTCGGTATAATTGCAAGCTTTGTGAATTATATCAGGCAGTTTTCACGTCCCTTGAATCAAATAGCCAGTCTTTACAACAGCATTCAATCGGCCTTAGCAGGCGCCGAAAGAGTGTTTGAAATCATGGATGAAGTACCGGAAGTACGAAATGTACAGGGCGCCGTTCGATTAGACCGTACACGCGGCGAAGTTGCTTTCCGCCATGTCAATTTTGGTTATCAAAAGGATGTACCTGTCCTTAAAGATATAAGCCTACACGCAAAGCCGGGACAAACAATTGCTTTGGTAGGACCTACCGGTTCCGGTAAAACAACAATCATTAATCTATTGACCAGATTTTATGATGTGGACAGCGGGTTGATCAGCATTGACGGACAGGATATCCGTAATATACGAAAGGAGTGCCTGCGCCAAAGATTAGGTATTGTGCTGCAGGATACTTTTCTTTTTGCGGGCACAGTGAAAGACAATATACGCTACGGACGACTGGATGCGATGGATCGGGAAGTTGAGAAAGCCGCCCGTTTGGCAAATGCCGACCCATTTATTCGTTATCTCCCCCAGGGATATGATACCCTGTTAACGGAGGAAGGCGATAATTTAAGCCAGGGACAGCGGCAGCTTCTTGCCATCGCCCGGGCAATCCTGTCTGATCCCGACATCCTCATTCTGGATGAGGCTACAAGTAGTGTCGATACGAAAACGGAAATATATATTCAGAAAGCAATGCTGAGCCTTATGCAGGGCCGCACAAGCTTTGTCATCGCACACCGCCTTAAAACCATTCAAAATGCGGACAGGATTCTGGTTATCAAAGACGGCAAAATCATAGAGAGAGGCCACCATGCATCTCTTTTGGATAAAAAGGGCTTTTATTATGATTTGTACACCAGCCAATTTCAGAAAATCATGCCTGAAAAAGAATACCCTCAGCAACCTACCGATTGGGTGCATCAATTTTAAAACAACTGATATATAGATAACGCACACTAGAACTATATAGAAATCAATAAGTAAGTTTCAAGCCTAGGTATTACCACCAGAAAATAAACCTAGTTTATGTTATGATGCTATATAAAGTAAGAGGGAATGTGACTTGGGGACTGAACCATCTGACACACATGGTTTTTGTGTGTCTGGGGGTCTGTACCCATGTCACTTTCCTGAATGGGCCTGTCATTTATTGATCCTCTTTTAATGTAAATTTTTTATTGTGTTATATATAGAAATATAATCGTATGGAAGTAACCTTATGAGCCGGAGATCGGAGGTCAGAGGTCAGAGGTCGGAAGTCGGATTATAACCACACAAAGTAATCAGCGACAAGATGTCGCAAACGGTGGACGGTTCATTCTCAGCCCTCAACTATTTTTCAGCTTCTGAATAACTGTTGCTGGAGTACGATTATATTTCCAACTTTACCGTTTCTTATCTTTATTCCAAACAAAAGAGCCTGCAAACGTTAAGTTCTGTATCCCTAACGCTGACAGACTCTTAAAAAAAACCTATACTTCACTCTTCACCTTGGAACAATCCACAAATCCCCCGACAAAGGTCTAATCCTTCATTCTTAATTACTCATTATTCATTATTAATTATTCATTGCTCTCCAAAAGCCTGTTGATCATCACCGCCGCCTGGGCTCTGGTAGCCTCGTCCGCCGGCGCAAACCTATCGGCCGTTACACCGGTTACAATCCCCAGATGATTGGCTGCGTTGACGGCTTGCTCCGCCCACCCGCTGATCTCATCCCGGTCCTTAAATCCTCCGGCCGGATCGGATATCTCTTCATAGTCTTCTCCCGTACTGTAACCATAGGCTCTCATGATCATCACCGCCATTTGTTCCCTTGTGATATTCGCATCGGGGGCAAATCGGCCGCCGCCCACACCGGTTACCAGCCCGGCTTCTGCCGCTGCCATAACACTCTCATAATACCAGCCCCCGGCTTTGACATCGCTAAAGGAGGTGCCGGCTTCTCTGTTTGTGATCCCCAAGGCATTGACAAGCATGGTGGCAAATTGGGCACGGGTTACTTTTTCTTCCGGGGCAAAGGTGTCCTCGTTCATTCCGTTTACCACATGCTTTGCCGCCATGAGCTCAATGTTTTCTCTGGCCCAATGGTTTCGGATATCTGCAAAGGTCTTGTTGTTTTCCATAATGGTATAGTTGGAGAAATCTTGGGTATAAAAGATCACCTTTTTGTTTTCCGTATCTCCCTTGCTCCTCCTGTATTCCCATTTTTCCGTTGTTTCATTGTATTTGTATACGTTCAGCTTTTGCAAGTCTTCTATCCCTTTGATATCCTGACTCCTATAGGGAATCTCCCCTTTTACGGTCAGCTCTCCGAAATCCTCCACTTTCACGGTTTTGCCTTTTCCAGCGGCTTCGATGGAAAATGTCAGCACTTTGCCGATGGGACGCAGGCTTTTTGCCGTTTGAGTCGCTTTTGCTCTGAGCTTATCGGCTTCCTTTTCGGCCAATTCGCTGACTTTTATCAAAATATCCATCTCTTCTTCGTCAACACCCAATGCAGAAGCCAACTCTGCCCCATGGATGATTTCCGCCGGGATTTCAAGAGTCACATCGTCTATTTTCAGGATCAGCTTTGTCTCTTCTTCTCCCATGGCTTCCATGGCCTCTGCCGGCAAGGAGATCACCACATCTTCCGCGTCTTCCTGCAGGTCTATGACAATGCTTTCTACCTGTTGGTGGGCCAGGGCCTTTTCTACCGCTTCGATGCTGACGGACGCCCGGACAGAGACTGTACCGTCTGCCTGCCGCTGCTTTTTAACCTCCGCATTTTGACTGATATCGGCCTGCTCCCCCTCAATTTTAGGTGGTTTCTCCGCCGGTTTCTTCTTTCTTCTTGAAGACGTACCGCCGCCGGTACTCTTTCGCCGCACTTCAAAGGTTGTTACCGCCGTGGAACTGCCTTGCCCTGCGACAACGGTATAGGTCCCTAATTGGGTATCGGCAGGCAATGTGAAAGTGTCGGAAAAGTTTTCGCCGGTCAGCACGTTGATATATAAAATGGACTGGTTGGGACGCATCACCTTTACCGTCACTTCGTCCCATGTGCTGCTGCCGGATATGGTGACGGCGTCGGACGGATGTTTGCTCGATATGTTGTGCAAGCTAACGGTTTCCGATGCCAGAATACTCTGTGCACTCAGCAGCAATACCATAGCAGCTATCGCCAAACTCAACAGTCTTCTTTTCAATTTTATTCACCCTTTCTTTGATGTAGCCGCTGAACCCGAAGCTGCCGGGTTCAACGGCTTGTTTATGAACAGCTTACTGCATCAATTTCGGTTCGGCCAAACTTATAGGCGCATTGGTATCGCTGTTGAATTCGTTGAATACGAATACCTTGACTGTATATTTTGTATTATCAGGGTCCGCTACATTAAAGTATGCGGTAAATTCCTCTGCCGACAGGATGTCTTTTTCTACAGCAACGATGCTGATCGGTGTTGTATCCTTCATAAGCTGGAAGACCACAACTTCATCGCCTTCACGACCAACACCTCCGTTTACAGGTTCGACATTCACGGTTGCTCTAATGCCTCCTACTCTGTCCAGTGCATTATTGGCAGAAGTGATCGCAAATAATTTTTCCTGCTTAAGTCCGTCAATCGCTGCTTGCAGATCAGCCAATGCGCGGTCAATCTCTTCTTGGGTCGCCGCCGTATTATCTCTGACCGCTATAGCTGCCGTCAACGCTGTCTGCAATGAGGACCATGTTTCTGCCGTATAGTCTTTCTCGTTGAGCCCTTCCGCTTCCGTAATCTTTTCTTTGAGACCGCCGCCGCCCTGAGATGCAACCGGCGTTCCCTTTACGATAACACCTTGAGACATATTTCCGTATTCATCTACCGTCTTAATGGTCAGTTCATATTCAGTCCCATTCAGAAGCCCTGTTTTTATTGCAGTACTCATTCCTTTAGCCGCCGTAACCGGGAACTTAATATCCGGATACAGGTCTTCATCCATCGCACCCGGCACTTCGCTATCCGTATATAAGACAACGGTTGACAAGTCCTGATCTGCCGGGTCCGTCCAGTTCACCGTTAGCTTGCCGTCACCGGCCGTAACCTTCACATTTTCCACTTCACCCGGCGCTTTTACGTCAGGCAGTACAATGGCTTGATCGGAAAATACAATACGGACAAAGGAATACGGCGGTAAAGTTGTCTCATACTGCTGCGTCGCCCCATTATAAGATATCGCTTGATCTTCCACTTGCAGGCCCGGGTCCTTCATGATGCTTGCAGCTACGTTTTTAAACCCGGATATTCCGTCTACATCTATTTTGATCTGTGCGTCTTCACCGAATTTGTTCATCAGATAAAGCTGATATTTGCTGCCGGTGCTGTCCTTGCTTGCAAATCCGTATACGGGCTTTTGATTAGATGTCATTTCAATCATAGTATCTTCAAGAGCCGTACTTAAAAGCTCAAATCCTCTCCCCATAGGATTTAATTTGTAGTGATCCGAGTGATCCAGCAAATGCATATCTGCGTGCATAGGCCTGGGAGGGTCCCAAGTCCATTGCGTATTCCACAGGCACGCTTGGTCATGCCCGGTTCGGAAAAGCTCCAATAGGAAATCAACGGCAACCAGACTCGATTCATACTTCGTGAAGCCTGTCATGTCTTCCGTAATGCCCCACTCATTGTTGGCAATCAATAGGTTCGGATAGCCTTCTTCCTCTGCTACGCGCCGCAAAGTATCCATACGCTGCTGAATCTTCCCGTTAAATAACGGAAATTCCACTTTCCACATTTCAGGCGTGGACTTCACTTTGAAAGAATACCATTTATGGTGATACTCAGCCACGTCAATATTATCACCCGCACCTCTCAAAAAAGTCCTTAGATTTTTCTCACCGAGGTGGTTTGAATTGATGATGAATTTGATATCCGGGTCAATCTCTTTCATAGCCTGTGCATGCCGGTTAATATAGTTAATATATGTATCAATCGGATAGGCTTCTTCATTTCCCAGATACCACCATTTGATATTATATCCTTTATCGATGCAATATTGTAAAAGTTCCTTTGCCCTTTGGACACTATCTTCAACCCTATTATACCTGTGCCCTGAATTTAGATTTACCCCCATCATGGGCTCCATACCGGATTCATCACAAAATGCCAGGTATTCGTCAACGCTCATCCATTTAAAATCCGGTTCCTGATTAGCCGGGTCCCAATTGGGATCCCAATGGTCACCTTTAAAAACACCCGTCGGATTCTGCCAATCCCAGTACTTCACCACAGTCCCTCCGGGGAAACGAGACGTCCATATTTTATTATTCTTTACCCATTTCGCAAAGCTTCCGTCACTATAGATATAATCCCTTTCCAATGGATATACAAAATGAAGACCCAGCAGATCTTTACTAATAGTCCACTTTTCTGCAGAAGGGTTAATCTCTATGAGCACATTGCTTGGATCGGCCGGCGGAAGTTTCGCTAAAACACAATCATCCACCAAAATATCTGCAAGGGTATCATCGCCCATCCTCACAAGGACATACGCACCTGTTGCCGTATCTGCATTAATCACCGTGAACTCTTGTTCTACTTTCGTCCATTCTGTTGCATTGACGTCATACTGCACATCATTATTTTTATTATTTATACTGGTTCTCGCCATGACTTTTCCGGTACCTTCCGCAAGTCTGACCATCGCGGAAAACCGGTATGTACCCGCCCCGGCTGCCTTTATTTTTTCCAAAACATCCTGTTTTACACCATGCCATTTTTCTTTTCGTTCATAGGATCTTACGGCGTACATCCCTGTGTGAACGGTTGCTGCCTCAACGGCAAGTTTTGCTCCGTTTCCGTCCCACCCCTCCGTATTGCCGTGTTCAAATCCGGAATTACCTAAAAGATTCGTACCTTCATAATCCTTCATCTCCCATAACAGAGAAGCGTCTTGTTCGTTAAGACCGTAGTAAGGATCGTTCGGGTCACTCGGATCAACCATGTCAAACTTCTTATGCTCAACATCATACCTTAATCTTTTATTGCTATCGGGATTGAGCAAGGCACACCAGTTATCCGCAACCCCGGCAAATTGCCATTCAACAGCAGGGCCTGTAACTGTTCTCGATACCATGGCCAGCGTACCTGTCCCCTTATCATAGCTCAACCTTTCGCCCAGCATTTTATTTTCAATATAGATGGAACCGCCCCCGGCATCTCCGGAGACCCATTGCGAGTTGTACTCAGTGCTATTGCCGCCGGTCATCGTGAACGACCCGGTCTTGCCGTCATAGCCTAAGATCAAACCGGCCCCATTATGTTGAATGACTTGCCATACTGTTGTATCCATAACAGTAACCTCCAACTCCGGGTCTGCTCCGGCATCGAAATCAAATATCAGATTGCTTACGCCTAAGGACAGACCGGCAAGATATGCCTTTTTTATCGTACAACTATTGCCGGATATCTCATAATCGGTACCCTGCACGAGTTCCTCCGAACCGTTTGTAATCCTTTGAAGCGTATTGCCGTTCGGAGTTAAGGTGAGCTCTATGTCCTGTTGATGTTGAGTATTTCGATCAAACTCTGCTTTTGCAGGGCTTATTTCCGCATTCAGGACGGCACTATTTACAATCTCTATCCGAAGCATTCTATCGGCTCCCGCACTGAAGTCAAATTGAATATCCACGGTAGTATGTGCTTCTAAAGTCTCAAGATATTCCTTCTTTATCGTGCATACATTACCGGCTATCGTATAATCATTGCCTTCTGCCAGTGGGGTGTCACCGTTTTTGAGACCTTCCAGTGTCTTGCCGTTCAGGGTCATGGTGACTTCTATATCCTCTTGATGACTGGGATTTTTATCAAATGTTGCCCTTTCAGGTGTTATATCCGCAGATTGCTGATTCGGTAAGGTCGCAGCAAAAATGGCATCCATGTCCCCTTCCGTTAGCGCCCTTCCGTTATAGAGCCTGACATCGTCAATATATCCTTGCCATTTGCTCCCAAAGGTGCTTCCCTTCGAAGCTATGTTAAGCCCCTCTAAGGTGGTTAATTTAAATGTATCTGCATTATCACCGGTTGCCACATCGGCCGTATCTTCGTCGGCCGCCTTCTTATACAGCATATATTGACCGCCGGCACTGCGCGATAAGCCTAATAAATACCATTTGTTGGACTTCAGGCCCTCCTTGGATTCAATGGTCAGGTCTTTGAACATCGGTGATGTTAATTTGCCTTCACCGCTCTCTCTTTTCAACCAGGCTACATTACCGACACCCATAATATTTTTAAATCCCGGGTCAGTAGCATAAACCCATAGTGAAACCGTGAAGTCGTCTGAGATGGGACCGCTTGTCATCAACTCGACATAACTGTTGCCATCAAAGGAATAGCACTTATTCCCATCGTCAAAAGCGCCTTCATCCTCCACGAGTGTGACATTGCCGACTATTGTTCCCTCAATGTTGTTTCCGCCGGCATCCGACGTCTTGCCGTCGTCCACCGGATCATTAAACATCCAATGGCCCAGCAGGTGTTCGTTTGACGGTAATGCCCATACGGTATTCACCTGTACCAATGCCAGCATTAATGTAACAACCAGCATGAGTGTAATCGTTTTTTTCCCACACATCCTGTTCATCTCTCCTTTATCTTTTAGTTTATTTCAAGGATTGTAACCCTTGATTTCAGATTTTTGAAGCCCATGTCATAAAATGCCTCTTCATTTTCTATATAAGTATCTTGAATACTTCCATGTGACGGTGAAATTTGTTTTGGTGAAAAGACACCAGGCCCTGCCGTTATTTGTTATCTCTCTCATTGGTGTTGACTCTATCGGGAATACGTTGAAAAGTGATAGTGATCTTAAAATCCTATTTAAAAAAATGCCCCATTTAAATTTATACAATGATTATAGTTATTATTTTAGTAACATTGTATAATTTCCACAATGCGGTAATGGTTATATTTTGTTTGTGATATCCAGAAGTTTCCCTATTCACTTAAACCATTGATTGCATGATAAAGATTTTGCACGGATTTTATATAGCTCATTTCACGGTGTAAAATACGAAATATATAGATTATTACTTTTCGACATCAGTATGTGCCTTTTGACATTGTAGGACGCCTCACCCTATTATATAATCTTCTTATCATTTGTATTTTGCCTTATTCTTAGAAATTTTACAGACCAAATTAGCATGTAACCGTTCAATCATCTTTTTTGACATTAGAAATCATCAAGACAAATGATCCGTCATCATGAATCGATATTTTTTATAATATATCTGTGAAAGGGGAGATTTTTGATGGGTATTGTAAAACAACCTAACATTATCTTTGTGCTCATTGACGACATGGGCTGGAAAGATCTGGGGTGCCAGGGAAGCACCTTCTATGAAACGCCTAACATTGATAAGCTGGCCGAAGAAGGGCTGCGCTTTACCGACGCTTATGCCGCTTGTCCGGTATGTTCGCCGACCCGGGCAAGTATTTTAAGCGGGAAGTATCCTGCAAATGTAGGTGTTACCAACTTCATCAGTGCGCAGCATGTGCATCACCCGCCCCGGGGCAAACTGATAGACGCACCGTATATCGACCACTTGCCCCTTAAAGAAAAAAGCCTTGCAGCCGCTCTAAAAGACGGCGGCTACCAGACTTGGCATATCGGCAAATGGCACCTGGGAACAGAAGCCTATTATCCGGACAAACACGGGTTTGATATTAACATTGGCGGCTGTCATAAAGGTGCGCCAGGAAAAGCCGGATACTTTAGTCCGTGGGCCATTCCGACACTGGAAAATGGTCCGGAAGGAGAGTATCTGACCGATAGACTCACCGACGAAGCCATTAAGCTGATCGAAAACAGCGGAGACCAACCCTTCTTTTTAAATTTGTGGTATTATACCGTGCACACACCCATCCAGGCTAAGCCGGAACATATTAAAAAATATGAGGATAAGCGAAAAAAAATGGGACTGGATCAAATCCAGGAATTTGAAGAAGGTGAGTTTTTCGCGGTGGAACACAAAAAACATGCGCGCATTAAACGGCGTCTTATACAAGCCAATCCGGTATACGCAGCCATGATACACAGTCTGGATGAGAATATCGGCCGCTTGACGGAGGCGTTGGAAAGATCGGGCAAGCATGAGAATACCCTCATCATCTTTACTTCCGATAATGGCGGGCTCTCAACTGCTGAAAGTTCTCCCACTTGCAACAGTCCTTTAAACGAGGGCAAAGGCTGGATGTATGAAGGCGGTGTACGGGAACCTCTGATTATCAAATGGCCGAATGTGATCAAACCCAACAGTACATGTTATCATCCGGTTACCAGCCCTGACTTTTATCCAACTCTATTAGAAGCGGCCGGGTTAGAGTTGCTGCCTGAGCAGCATCAGGACGGGGTCAGCTTTATGCCGTTGCTCAAAGGAGAAGACGACTTTGACCGCGGCGCCATTTACTGGCACTTTCCCCATTACGGCAACCAAGGCGGAACACCGGGTTCATCCGTTAGGATGGGTGATTATAAGCTGATCGAATTTTTTGAATACGAACGGGTGGAATTGTATCATTTGAGGGAAGATATAGAAGAAAAACACAACTTGGCCGACAGCATGCCTGAATTGACTGCAAAGCTGCAGCAGATGCTGGCCGATTGGCGTATCAGAGCGGAGGCAAAAATACCGGAGCCCAACCCCGAGTATCGGCCGACATAAACAGCAGATCGGCCTCTACCCCCAAGGGTGTATAAATTCCGGTTGAAAAATAGTTGAAGGCTGAGAGATGAGGGTTGAAAATACACAATGAAAAACAGCAGGGGTCGTTGCTGCGATAACCCTGCTGCTTTTTTATTTCCTATTACCGTCCAAATCTTCCTTCACGTCCGTAAAATGCAAAATGCATCTGCGGTGTGCCGTTTATAAGATTCCCGTCACATTCCTTGATTAGTTTCTGCCTCAGTTCGTCCACCTTCTCCGGGTACTTCTGCGCCACATTTTTTTCCTCACGATAGTCTTCCCGAATATTAAAAAGCTGGTATTCCACCATCTCCTCCATCTCTTCAAGGAATGCGCCAAGACGCTCATACCGGTATTGGTCCACATCGATTATAGCCCGTATCTTCCATCCGTCCCTGGTGACAAGTGCAGGTCCCATGTAGCTGGCATATACGACATATTCGTGGGCTTGAAGGTTGTCCCGGTCATCGTTCAAAAGGGGTGCAAAGGAAATACCGTCCTTGTTCCCAGGCATTTCTACCTCCAGCAGTTCTGCTACGGTAGGCATCAAGTCATAGTTGGCCATCATGTGGTCGGTTATGCTGCCCGGCTTTATTGTCCCCGGCCACCGCATGATATACGGAATCCTCACTCCGCCTTCCCAATTGCTGAATTTCAACCCTGCCATCCCGTCATTACCGTCAAATACATCTCCGCAGGTGTCGGAATAAAATTTGGTATTAATATTATCAATTTCCTCTCCGTTGCTCGTCATTTCACGCGTGACCCTGCCTTTCAGACGGTATTGCAGTGCGTGTCCGTTGTCGGAGCTGAAAATGACCAGGGTATTTTCACTTAGGTTGAGCCTGTCAAGCTCATCCAGGATCAGTCCCACTGTTTTGTCCAGCCTCAATATCATAGAGGCAAATTCTTTTTCAAGATCGTTGAGGTGCGGATTATCCGCAACACTCGGATGGATCTCAGGGAAAAATATGGCACCGTGGGGAAGCTGCGAGGGATGATACAGGAAGAAGGGCTTGTCCTTATGTTCCCTTATAAATTCAATGATTTTTTCATCGAACAAATCCTGCGAATACACTTTTCTGCCTGTCATGTCAATTTGTTTGCCCTGTTCAAAGGCACTGCGTTTGGCTCCGCAGTTCACAAAGGTATTGCCGTCAATGTCAAATTTCTTTCCGTTTTCAAATAAAAAGGTAGGATAATAGCCGTGACACCTCAAATGATCATAATAACCGTAATGATAATCCCAGCCATGGCGCTCCAGTTCGTCTCCGGTGGTTGCAAAGCCCCACTCCAGCTTGCCGATCTGTCCGGTTACATAGCCGGCTTTTTGGGCAATATGAGGGAGAAAAACATCCTCGGCTCCGTCCTGTATACCCGTATTATGAATTAATTCATATACCTCTTCCAGCGTCAGGGTTCCTTTATCAATTTCCCTGTAAATACCGGCCTTTGTAAAAGTCCATCTGCCTGCGTGTGCATCATGCAGCCCGCACAACACACTGGCCCTTGCCGGTGCACAGAAAGCACATCCGTACGCTTGGTTGAACCGCATCCCTTCCTCGGACAAACGGTCAATATTCGGCGTTTGAAAATGTTTTTGTCCGTAGCAGCTGAGCATCCCTCTGCCAAGGTCATCGGCATAAATATATATAATATTTGGTTTCATAATTTATATAAGCCTCCTTCTAGTATGTAATGATATGCTACTCCATGATGATGCTAATCCTATTCTTTTCTATTTTCGGCACCCTTAAACCGATATTAACTTTTTAGCGGAAATCTCTCCGGTCTTTCTTCTCCTGCCTGTTCCATTCTCATTTTTAACCTTTCGGCGAGTTCTTTTCTTACCCCTTCATACGCAGGATCTGATACCAAATTATTCTATCGCATATCCCCCCTATCAAGATTTTAGCATCTATCGCTTTACATTTTTGTAACTACGATAACCGGATCATTCTCCATACCCATTTATTTTATTATTAAAATACTTATATGTAAATGTTTAATATTTGCTTCTATGTACAATTTTTAATGTGCACTGCATACAGCTTTGGAGACAGCGCGCCGCAGCCTTAAAATACATTACAAAAAAGCCAATCGTTATGCCTTATCTTATTATCATAGCGATTGGCTTGCCTATCGGCCTTTATTTTGCATATTTATCCAAGATCTCTATCACTTCGTCAACCTTTTCGTCCCCGTGCCCTTCTTCAAAAGCTTGCTTTACACAGGATTTTATATGTCTGTCAAGGATTGTCAAGTTTGCCTTTTTCAATAACGCCTGGACGGCCAGAATTTGCTTGGAAATATCCACACAATATCTCTTATCTTCTACCATTTTAACAATCCCTTCGATCTGTCCCTTGGATGTCTTTAACAAATTCAGTATTTGCTGATCCTTATTCACCATAGCTTCTTCCCCTAACAATAGAATATAAGGCATACATGCCACAATTTAAATTCGCTTCCTCTCACCGGCTGTTAATTGCCCCCTCATTACAAGGCGGATAAAGTTTTCTAACTACCCCCTCACCCTGCTGCACTAACAACTCCAAAAACCCAATTTTTCATTATTAATTATTAATTCTTCATTATTAATTCTTAACCGCCCTAAATCCTCTAAGCCTCAGCGCATTGGTCAATACGGATACGGAGCTCAATGACATGGCTGCGGCCGCAATCATAGGATTCAGCAGCGGACCGTCGAAAAGATAAAGCAATCCGGCTGCAACCGGAATACCCGCCGTGTTGTAAGCAAAAGCCCAAAACAGATTTTGTTTGATATTCGTGAGGGTCTTTTTACTGAGCCGTATTGCGGTGGCTACATCCATCAAATCACTTTTCATCAATACGATATCGGCGGATTCCATCGCTACATCGGTTCCCGAGCCGATGGCAATGCCGATATCGGCCTGGGCCAATGCCGGTGCATCATTAATACCGTCACCCACCATGCCCACCTTTTTTCCTTCTTGTTGGAGTACTTTCACTTCATTTGCCTTATCCTGCGGCAGCACCTCTGCCAAAACCCTATCAATGCCCACCTGCTTTGCAATCGCCTCTGCGGTCCTTTGATTGTCTCCCGTAATCATCGCTACTTCTATCCCCATACTGTGCAGTACTGCGATCGCCTTTTTACTATTTTCCTTGACTACATCTGCTACGGCTATAATACCGGCCAGCTTATCATCCATTGCAACAAACATCGGGGTTTTCCCCTCTTGTGCCAATCGGTCGGATTCTTGCTGCAGCACAAGGTCTATGTTTCTATCCTCCATTAGCTTCTTATTCCCCAACAGAATTACTTTGTCCTGAATTCTTCCTTCTATGCCGTGTCCGGGAATGGCTGTGAAATTTTCAACCTGCAAAAATTCCACGTGCTTTTCCTTTGCTTTCTTTACAATCGCTTCTCCCAACGGATGCTCGGACCCTTTTTCTGCAGATGCGGATAATTGCAGCAATGCATTTTCGTCAAAGCCATTGGTTGTCATAATATCCGTTACGCTTGGCGTTCCTTCCGTAATGGTTCCCGTCTTGTCAAATACAATGGTTTGAATTTTGTGAGCCGTTTCCAGTGCACCGCCGCTTTTAATCAATACACCGTATTCTGCGCCTTTGCCGGTTCCCACCATAATGGCTGTCGGTGTCGCCAGTCCTAATGCGCAGGGGCAAGCGATAACCAAAACCGAAATAAATATTGTAAGGGCAAAAATACTGCCCATACCCGCCACATACCAGCCCAGTCCCGCCACGATGGCTATACTTATGACAATGGGGACAAAATAGCCTGATACAATATCTGCCATCTGTGCAATAGGTGCTTTAGAACCCTGGGCTTCTTCTACCAGCTTGATGATTTGGGCCAAAGCCGTATCTTTTCCTACCTTTGTAGCCTTAAACTTGATGATGCCGTTTTTATTGATACTTCCGCCAATCACGTTATTGCCCGCACTCTTCTCCACCGGAAGGCTCTCACCGGTGAGCATAGATTCGTCAATAGAGGTCCTGCCCTCTACCACTTCACCGTCCACGGGAATTTTCTCTCCCGGCTTTACCAAAACAGTATCTTCTACCTCTACCTCGTCAATGGGAATGCTTATTTCTTTGCCGTCATGCACAACCACTGCCGTCTTAGGTGCAAGACCCATTAATTTCTTAATTGCTTCCGAAGTCTTCCCCCTGGCGACCGACTCTAAGTATTTGCCCAGCAGGATCAATGTAATGATAACCCCTGCGGATTCAAAATACAGCTTTTCTACATAGCTGACATGTCCTGCTGCAATCTGCACAACGGCATAAAGACCATATAAAAACGCAGCACCGGTTCCAATGGCTATCAGTGAATCCATATTGGGTTCCCGGCGGATTAATCGGGTGAATCCTACCGTGTAAAATTTATATCCGGCTGCTATGACGGGAATCGTCAACAACATTTGTAAGATTGCAAATCTTAGGGGATACATATGAGGTGTGACGGCCGCCGGAACGGGCAATCCTATCATATGTCCCATTGCAATATAAAAAAGCGGCACGGTAAATATGGCCGACACCCCAAATTTTGTCCACAGCGTTTTAACCTGCCTTTGTCTCCGCACTTTTTCCTCATCTGTCCCAGCACCGGCTTCGATTTCCAAAGGTTGATATCCCGCGTTGACAATCGCCTCCTTAATCGCAGAAATTCTTGTTTTTGAAGGGTCATAAACAACCTTTGCCTTTTCCGCTGCAAAATTGACACTGGCTTCATGGACACCGGGCAATTTACGGATATGTTTTTCACTTGCTTGGGCACAAGCGGCACAAGTCATACCCGATATCGGAATCATGATCTCTCTTATTGTCTCATTCTGCTTCTCTTCTACCCCGAACCCTGCTTTTATGACCGCTGTTTTCACCTCTACGATGCCTACCTTGTTTTCATCAAATTCTACCGTCAACTTTTCAGTTGCAAAATTCACACCTGCAGCATTCACACCGTCCATTTTACTAATACCCTTCTCTACCGCTTTCGCACAAGCGGCACAAGTCATCCCTGTAACCTTTAATGATTCTTTCTTCATCATTACACCACCTTCCACCACCCCCTCCCTCAGGGGGTGTCTTTTGAATATATTATATCATACTATTCTTAGCTGTCAACTATGTTTTTGTTCTCTCTATAATACCCAACTTTAAAATTTAATTTATATTTACACAAACAACGTAGAATCATCGCTGTTTGTGCAAATGTATTTTTAGATTTAAAGTTGGTTATCTTTAGTAGCATTCGAACAAAATCTTTTAAATATTCCTATATATTGGACAAAACAAAAATTACATGCATTTTTAAGAGAACTAAATCATACTCAGTAAAATTAAATACGGAACACCAAAATTTGATGTCCCGAAATATAGATGTTCCTAGTATTATTTCTGCCATGCAACCATTAAAAATATTTTGACCCTCTATCCTCTAAATTCCATTATTGAAAAAACATACAGTTTGCTTCATAATCAATCACGCCCCGCAAACCTAATTCTTCATTCTTAATTATTCTACGAGTATTTCCTGTATCCCGGATGTCTGCCCGGTATTTTAAGCTTTTTCCTCACTTCCATTAACTGCTCAATTCTTTCCATTGAAAGCTCTTTTGCACCGCCTAATTGCCTGGCATTCATACAAATCTTAGCAAAATGCTCAAGTGTCTCCATTTTATAATAGGCATTGATTAAATCGTGTCCTATCGTCAGTGCACCATGATTCTCCAACAACATTGCATCATGATGCCGGAGGTGTTTGCTGATCGCATCGGGTACTTCTTCGGTGGAGGGGGTACCATACTCGGCAATCGGCACACTGCCTAACAATACGATGGCCTCCGATGTTATATACTGGTCCAGTGGAATCCCGGCAACTGCAAATCCCGTCGCTTTAGGAGGATGGGCGTGGACGACCGCTCCCGCATCCGGTCTTTCCCTGTAAACCCTGAGATGCATTTTCAATTCACTGGACGGACTCCGCCTTCCTTCCAATACTTGCCCTGCACCATCCACTTTAATGAGCATATCCGTTGTCATAAACCCTTTGCTCACACCGGTAGGCGTGGCCCAAAACGCATCCTCACTTACTTTGACGGTAATATTGCCGTCATTAGCCGCTATAAAACCGTTTTGGTACATTCTTCGGCCTATCTCACATATTTGCTGCCTGATCTCCAGATCTGTCATATCCTCTAACCTCCTGTTTCGCCGCATGCTACGGGGACGGCCCCTAGCTGCCCGGAACCGTCCCCATTGGTATCGATTATTCTTCTATAAGTTCATTAATAGGTGCTCCCGGCGGTACAATGGGAAATACTTTTTCGTCCCGGTCAATTTCACAATTGAGCACAACGGGCATATCCGATGCCAATGCTTCTTTAACCGCGTCTTCAACTTGGTGTTTTTCGGTAACATTGATGCCTTTTGCGCCATAAGCTTCTGCTAATTTTACAAAATCCGTTCCACGGTCTAATGTCGTAGCGGAAAACCGGCTGTCGTAGAACAAATCCTGCCACTGGCGTACCATCCCCAATACATGATTATTTAATATCACAATAATAATCGGTAATTTGTATTCTACAGCCGTCGCCAATTCATTGCAATTCATTCTGAAACTGCCGTCGCCTGCAATGTTAAATACTTTCTTATCCGGATTTCCCAGTTGAGCACCTATGCACGCACCCAGTCCATAGCCCATCGTTCCAAGTCCGCCGGACGAAATATAGGTTCTGGGAGAAGTATATTTATAATACTGCGCCGCCCACAATTGATTCTGCCCAACCTCTGTCGTTATAATTGCCTCACCTTTTGTCAGTTCGTCTATCTTCTCCAGGATGAATTGGGGTCTCAAAACATCATCTTGTGCATATTTTAAAGGATGCCCCTTTTTCCATTCCTGTATTTGCCCAATCCACGCACCGCGGTCTTGCTGCTCAACCTTTTCATACAACTTTTGCAGTATCAGCTTCACATTTCCTACCAACGGGTAGTGTACATTAATGTTCTTTCCTATTTCCGCAGGATCTATATCAATATGCATGATTTGCGCATTGGGTGCAAATTTTTTCACATTACTCATGACCCTGTCACTGAATCGTGCACCAATCGCAATAAATAAATCACTGTGGGAAACCGCAAGGTTAGAGGTTTTAGCACCATGCATACCAACCAAACCGGTATATAATGCATGTGTCCCCGGAAATCCTCCCAAGCCCATCAGCGTGGTCGTAACCGGTATATTGGCCTTCTGTACAAGCTGCATCAGCTCTTCACAAGCATCCGCAATGCCGATGCCGCCTCCGGCAAGGATAATGGGATGGGCTGCACGGTTAATAGCCTCAGCCGCCTGCCGAAGCTCTTTATCCGTTACGCCAATCGGGATTGCTTTCGGCTGAGCCGCCGGTGTATATTCATATTCGGCCAACGCTGCCGTAACATCTTTACAAATATCAATCAATACGGGCCCCGGCCTTCCCTCTTTTGCAATTTTAAAAGCTTCTCTTATAACCGGTGCCAATTGATTAACGTCTTTTACGATATAATTATGCTTTGTGATCGGCATCGTAATCCCCGTTATATCTACTTCCTGAAAAGAATCTTTTCCCAGCAGTGAAGTGGGAACCTGGCCGGTAAAGGCCACCATCGGAACAGAATCCATATATGCTGTTGCAATCCCTGTTACAAGATTTGTGGCACCCGGCCCCGAGGTAGATATGCACACGCCTACTTTTCCGGTAACCCGTGCATATCCGTCTGCTGCGTGAGAGGCCCCTTGTTCATGAGAAGTCAAAATATGCTTGATTTCATCCTGATGCTTCCCCAAAACGTCATATATATTTAATACCGCTCCTCCCGGATAGCCGAAAACAATATCTACATTCTGTTCTTTTAAACATTGTACAAATATTTCTGATCCCGTTAACTTCAAAACTATCTACACCCCCAACTTTTTAATTAAGGATCAAGCATGGCCTTCTTTCCATTCTTCATCCTTAATTTTTCACTCTTAATTAGAAAGTACTGCCCCTGTAGAAGCAGAGGTTACAATTTTTGCATATCTGCTCAAATATCCTTTTTTGATTTTAGGCTCCGGTGCTTTCCACGCCGCAAGTCTTTTATCAATTTCTTCCTGGGAAAGCTCTGCATTCAATGTGCCTTCGGTAATATTGATGCTGATCATATCCCCTTCCTGCAGAATAGCAATAGGACCGCCTTCCATAGCTTCCGGAGATACGTGGCCTATTGCCGCACCCCTTGTAGCTCCTGAAAAACGTCCGTCGGTGATAAGAGCTACATCTTTATCCAGCCCCATTCCGCAGATTGCGGATGTAGGAGACAGCATTTCTCTCATGCCGGGACCGCCTTTAGGTCCCTCATACCGAATAACCACCACATCTCCTTTGTTGATTTGCCCTCCAAAGATTGCTTGAATCGCCGACTCTTCCGATTCGAATATCCTTGCCGGCCCTTTATGCACCAACATATCTTCTGCAACCGCCGAACGTTTGACTACCCCGCCGTCAGGGGCGATATTACCTTTAAGGACGGCAATGCCGCCGGTAACACTATATGGCTTGTCAATGGGCCTAATAATATTATAATCCTTGACTGCGGTATGAGATATGTTTTCTCCTATTGTTCTGCCTGTCACCGTATCCAATTCAAGATGCAGCAAACCTTTTTTACTTAATTCATTCATTACTGCCTGAACCCCACCGGCATGATACAACTCCTGAATATGATGGGGACCGGCCGGCGCCAGCTTACACAAATTTGGTGTTCTGCCACTGATCTCATTGATATTATCAAGCTCAATTGCTATCCCCGCCTCATGGGCGATTGCCGGTAAATGCAGCACAGAATTGGTGGAACAGCCGAGGGCCATATCTACCGTAAGGGCATTCTCAAAAGTCTTTTCATTTAAGATATCACTTGGCTTCATGTTCTTTTCAAGCAAATCCATAATCTGCATCCCGGCCATTTTGGCCAGTCGAATTCTTTCGGCATATACGGCCGGAACGGTTCCGTTACCCGGTAATGCCATTCCAAGCACTTCACTTAAGCAATTCATCGAATTGGCGGTAAACATGCCGGAACATGAGCCGCATCCCGGACATGCATGATCTTCTATCTCTCTAATTTGTTCTGCCTCCATTTTCCCTGCCTGGATTGCGCCAACTGCTTCAAAAACACTATTTAAATCCAAATCTCGTCCGCTTTTCTTTATGGACAGCATTGGACCGCCGCTCATAATGATGGCCGGAATATCCAGCCTCGCCGCTGCCATCAACATACCCGGTACAATCTTATCACAATTGGGTACAAGCACTAGTGCGTCCAGTCCATGGGCAAGGGTCATTGATTCTATCGAATCGGCGATAAGTTCTCTGGAAGGCAAGGAATATTTCATGCCGATATGACCCATCGCAATACCGTCACATACACCGATAGACGGAAATTCCAGAGGGGTTCCCCCTGCTGTTCTGATTCCTGCTTTGACAGCCTCCGCTATTTTATCAAGATGAACATGTCCCGGCACTACTTCACTTTTTGCATTGACAACACCTATTAACGGACGATTGAGTTCTTCATCGGTTAAGCCCATTGCTTTAAAAAGCGATCGATGCGGCGCTTTTTCCAATCCTTTTTTTACATTATCACTTCTCATAGTATTCAACCCCTTTTCTGTTTCGCTCGGAATTCGGAGCTAGGCGTTCGGAGTTGTGCATTTTTCCCTAACGCCGGACTTCGAACTGTTTATATTTAATATGATAGCCGAACCTGTTGGTCCGGCTATATTCAAAAGTCCGATTCACATCTTATAGATACCCAACTTTAAAATGGCATTTATATTTACACAAAAAATGCCGAATCATCGTTGTTTGTGTAAATAGCATTTTTTAGGTTTAAGGTTGGTTATCTTTAACGAAGGATTATTAAATATTATTTTACCCATTTTCTTTTAATATGTCCAGTTTATTCGAAAAGATACTGCAAAAAAGCATTTTTCACCTATTCATAAAAAGCAAAAAACATTAATTTATTTGCAATATCCAATTCAGCAAGATGTTGTGATTATAAAATATTTTTGCTATTGAAGATTCGTTGATCATCTCTATTAAAGGTGCGGATGCCTGTATAGGGGCAAATAATGTCAATATGGCAAAGACTATATATATGATAATGAGCCCGTTAACAACCCCAAAGATTCCCCCTCCGAGTTTATTCATTTCGTTCAACACCGGTAACTTCATAAACTGATCGAGGGTAGAACCCACAATAAACAATATCAGCTTGATCGCCATAAAAATGAGGATCACACTAATGATATTGACGATGATTACCGATATATTTCCGCTCAACTGTTCAATCATGCCTTGTACATCCAACAAACTGTTTATATCAAAATTTTTCATATCTATGAGCGCTGTTTTAATTGATTGCGGAAGTAATAAGGAATCAATAACGGATTGTACGGTATCCTGCATCACCCCTACATTTGTTTCCGATACTGCCGTGGTTGTCTCCGCTATGCCCGGTGCTGTCGTTTGAACAATAGGCTGCGCATTTTTAAACAGGCTCTCTCCAATTCCTTCTTTCAGAGACTCATATATGGAAGTCTTCATTATCATATCGGAAACAACGGGATAAAACTTTCCTGCTCCAAAGGCCGCAACAAAAAAAGATGCAATATCAAAAACCGAAAGGACCAGTCCTTTTGACATTCCTCTTATGCAGTATAAAATCATAACACCCAAAACTGCAAAATCCAATAGATTCACATCGTCTCCCCCCTAAATTTACGCGTTGCATTTATATAGATACCCGGCTATGCTATAAATCCATAACCCTCAGCTGATTTGTCGAAACAACCAATACCTGCCTTTTGTTATCAAATAATATTAGGTCCTTAATATCTTTACCGGAGCTAACTTTCTTAATTTCAACACCTTTTGCCGTAATTGCATGAATATTTCTTTTATGATTAAATACGATTACATCCTTTTGCACATCCAAATGCCCTATTTCTCCATCCAGCTTATAAGTACCAACTTTTTCTCCTTTACGATTCAGCACTTCTACGATCGTTCTGTTGTTTAAGATCCCCCCTCCGCTTCTCTCACTTTGTGCTAAAACAATGATTTCATTCGAATCCGTATTAAAGGCTTGTAATTCCCTCTCGATATAATCCATACTCCACTTTTGTATGCCCTCGGGTGAGAAAAACATTGTCTGATTATCGCCTATGGCCACAAGACTGTTGTCTTTATAAAACTTTATATCGGCAATCAAGGTATCTGGTATCACCGTTGCAGCATAAGGCGCTTCCTCATTGAGATAGAAAAACATCAACCCTCCGGAAACTTTTCCTTTAGAGGTATCCATCACACAGACCGCCATTCTTTTGCCATCCTCCGAAATATCCACATCAAGAATTCTGTTCTTAACGGAATGCCATTTATAAAGTTCTTTTCCTTCCGGATTGTATACGGTTACTTTTCCTTGATAGCCTTTTTCTTCGGTAACCACCGCGAGATAACCGCGTGCATTTATTTTTGCCGTTATAATAGGATCTTCTGTTGTAATGGAAGCAATATCGGAATAACTTGTAATAATATTTGCCTCTCTTCCTTCTCTGCCTGCTATCAGGATATACTTATTATTTATGTAAATAAAGGGGTCAAGCAGCGTCATCGGTATGCTCCATTCATCGGACCCTTTTTTACTAACGGCTTTGATACCATCTTGATTGCAAAATATAATATTGTTTTTATAGGTTTTAAACTGATATCGGATACCCGAGTCAATCGTTATGACAGAGGCGTTTTGCCCAATAGAATGATTGGTAAATGGGCTGCCTAATATATTGTCTATATTAAAATATACGTAATACCCCCCTGCAATGCTTAGAATAATCATAAGTACTGCAATAACCGTTTTTGCAGTAGCGTTTATTTTTATATTTTTATTTTCGCTTGCACGATTCGTATAGTCTTCTATCTTCTGTATTTTTCGTGTACTCATCTTTTTTTCCTCCCGGGCCATTAGCATTCAATTAAGTATAAAAAATGATTAAATCCATCATTTGTTAAATCCTCATTAATATGATTTTATTGTAGCATAAATAACAATGCTTGAAAAGGCACTGCGTTCACAGGAGGTGCATAACGTTTAGTTGAAGAAAATTAAGGTTGAAAAATAGTTGAGGGTTGAGAAGGTTATCCCCATCATATCCTTCAACTGAATAAAATACACCCCAGGAAAGGGGTGTATTTTATAAGAGTTGCTTGCAGCTTTAAAAGTATCACTTTAGTTTTACTATAGATAATAAACAGTAAAGTGTGAAATATAATCGTACTCCAGCAACGGGTATGCCGAATCTAAGAGCTTGTATTGCTTGGTTTAAGGTAAGGGGACACACCCCTCCTTCGTCGGGGAATGTCCCCAACGAATGCTCCAAAACTCGCTGCGCTCAAACAGTTGAAGCCGCTTTTCCTACGCTGCGCAAACAATCTCTAAGATTCTTCATAAGGTTACTTCCATACCATTATATTTCTAGTTCTAGTATTTATTATCTATAGCAAAAGAGAGAATAGTATAAATTTAATATATCACAGAACATAGAAATTTAAATTGAATTTTTTTGGTTTTGAGCGGTCGTATAAAAAAACTTGCTCTTCGTGGCTGTACATATAAGAAACTTATTGACACCCACTTTTCATAGGAATCGCTGAGGACGCAAAATGTTAACCTTTAACACCGGTGAAGGTAACCCCTTCAATAAACTGTTTCTGTGCGATAAAAAATAGTATAATAATAGGTAATGATATCAAAACCGACGCTGCCATCATCGGCGGCCAATTAGTAACATGTACGCTTTTAAATTGTTGTAAGCCTATTTGAAGCGTATACATTTTAGATTTTGTCAAATAAATCAAAGGTCCCGTAAAATCATTCCAGGTATTTAACAATTGAAAAATTGCAATAGTTAAAATCGCCGGTTTACATAGCGGCAAAAAAATCTTTGAAAATATACTAAACTCAGAGCACCCATCTATTCTAGCCGCATCTTCAAGTTCTTTAGGCAATCCTTTGAAAAACTGCCGGAGTAAAAAAATAAAGAAAGGAATTCCAAAGTATTGTGGAATAATGAGAGGCCAATAGGTTCCAATTACTCCCATTCTGGAAAACAAAATGAAGATAGGGATCATAATGACCTGATATGGTATCATCATGACTGCAATAGTAAGGAAAAATAAAAATTCACGTCCTTTCCACCGAAGTCTTGCCAGACTATATGCGGCCAAAGGACAAGTTAATACTACCCCCAATACATTTGCAGCAGTAATATAAACAGTATTAATAAAGTATCTTCCAAAAGGAATAATCTTAAATACATCTTGATAAGCTGCAAAATTCAAATTTTCCGGCAGCCATTTAATAGGATAAACAAAGCATTCGGCTTGCGTTTTGAAAGAAGTACTTACCATTATATAAAATGGCAACATGAAAAACATACTTATGATAAGAAGAACTGTATGACGTAAGATGTTATTCGCTTGCTCGTTTATTTTTTTTTTCAATATTGACTCCTCCTATTCGCCCATGTAATGAACCCATTTTTTCGATGTATATTGAACAATCAGTGTCAAAGCCATAATAATGACAAACATAATCCATGCCATTGCATTTGCCTCACCCATTTTAAAATACTGAAACGCATTTTTATATAACAGCATCGAATAAAACAACATCGAGTTTGCAGGTGTTCCCATACCGTTGGTGATAACAAACGGAAGGGTAAATTCCTGTACGGCTCTAATAATTCCCATAATTATATTGAAGAAAATAACTGGCGTTAACAAAGGTAATGTAATATGTAAAACCTTTCTAATAACGCCGGCTCCATCAATTGTAGCTGCCTCATAATAATTTTTTGGTATATCATTTAGTCCGGCTAAATAAATAAGAACTGTAGTTCCGATTGTCCAAAGAGATATAAGGGCCACAGAAGGCTTTGACCATAATTCACTTCCGAACCATGGAGGGCCGGGCAAACCAACTTTATATAGAATATAGTTGACCAATCCGAATTGACTGTTGAGAAGCCACTGCCATACAATCGATACTGCTACTACAGGTGCGAGTGTAGGTATAAAAGCAATGATACGATATATTCCCCGACCTTCAGTTTTTACATTTAGAATAATTGCTAATAATATTCCCAAAAACAAACTGGCAGGTACTACTATAATGGTATATATAAAAGTATTTTTCATTGAAAGCCAAAAGACATCGTTATGAATAAGATCAATATAATTTTGAATGCCGTTGAATTTCTCCACAGTAATCCCATTAAAAGTTGTAAAGCTATAGAAGATAGATGAAAGAAGCGGATAAATATAAAATGCCATAAGTCCAATTAACCAGGGAGAAGCAAACAGCCAACCCACAACCTCTTTCTTGTTTTTGTTTGGAAAAATGTTTTTTACCCCCAACATATTTGATATACCTCCCGATAAAATATCAAGCGGGAAAGAACGATATTCCCCGCTTATTGATCATTATGATTTTGCTTCTTTATTAAAATCCCAGTTCTTTGTTAACTTTTTCATTTACTTTATCTAGTAATTCTTTGGGAGTGCCTTTTCCATGCAGTGCTTTATCAGTAGCTGTAGCTAATTCATCCCATAACAGCTGTCCTTTAGGAATAGGCGGACGGCAGTATGAGCTAGGAAATAACTCGATGAATATTTTAGCTTTAGGTTCATTCTTAACCCAGTCAAACGTATCATTCAAGTCCTTACAACTCATAAAATGTGCAGTGTCGTTGCCATAGATTGCTGCACCCTCTTCTACGGTCATGAATTTTGCAAATTGGAATGCTTCTTCCTTATATTTTGTCCCTTTTGGAATGACATAGGACCATCCGCCTGCCCATGAATTAAAATTATCCCCGGTAGGCGTAGGAATATAAGATACACCGTAATCAAAATCTTTAACTTCTTTAAGCCCCGCTATTTCCCATGGGCCGCTAATCATCATAGCAACCATCCCGGCTCTGAATGGGTTAATGTCACCCCCAGAAGCACTGGAAAAGTTAGTAATTGCCTCAATACCATATTTTTCTGCATATGTAGTTTCCCATTCCAGCGCCTTAACAATATCAGGATGATTTGCCGTTACTTTTCCTGATTGATCCTGGAATTGTCCGCCGAAACTCCATCCCCAAGTATATAGCCATCCCTGACTTAACCAAGGAATAAATCCAAGTACTTTGTATCGGTTTCCTTCCTTTTTCGTAAGTTTTTCTGCATATTCGTCCAGCTCTGCAATTGTTAACGGAGGCTTTTCCGGATCCAAGCCTGCCTCTGCAAACATTTTTTTATTGTAATAAAGTACACGACAATCCGTATCAAAAGGCATAGCATATAATCTATCCTTATAGGTTGCTTCATTAATAGCAAATTCATAGAACATATCTTTTTTGATGCCGCTTGCTTGTGCAAGGTCTGTTAAATCTTCAAAAAGTCCGGTTGAAGCCCATTGACTTACCATGAATCTATCAAAAAGAACGACATCCGGCGGATTGCCCCCATTTATCGCTGTAACCAATTTATCTGTTATTCCTTGTCCGCTTCCGCTGCCTCCAACGAATTCAGCAATAACCTTAATGTCCGGGTTTGCTTTACTGAATACATCTACCGCTTTTTCAAGTGCAGTCTTGTCGGTAGCATTCCCATGAGGAAACCAGTAAGCTAGCTCAACAGGCTTTTTCTGCTCTGCAATATTCTCTGTCTTACTGCCGTTTGATTGATTATTGCTCTGTTCCTTTGATGAACCGGTACAACCTACCAAAGCCACCGAAACCATTAACAAAATAGTCATTACTAATACTATCACCCTTAAGGTATTCTTTTTCAACATATTATTTCCCCCTTAATATGATATTGTAGTTTCTTTTCTACCGAGTTTTACTTGATTTTTATTATATAAAAATTCTTTTTTATGTAAAAGGGGACTCTTATTGTATTTACTCCATTATTTTTGTTTTTTAGGATAAACACTACTTTTCTCTGTATTCACTCGGTGTTATCCCTTCCATATCTTTAAATATCTTAACAAAATATTTAATATCACCATATCCCACCTTATAACCCACTTCATATACTTTATAAGTTGAGTCCTTTAATAATGCTTTTGCCTTTTGTATACGTACTTTCATTAAATAACGTGTAAACGTTTCTCCCGTTTCATCGCAAAATAGTTTACTCAGATAGGATGAATTCAAGTGTACAAAATCTGCGGCTGAGGTCAGGCTTATTTTTTTATTATAGTATGCATTTATATAATCAACTACCTGCTTAACAATTTTTCTCATACCGTTCTCTTCCCAATTTTCCATCGGATTTATCGTTTTAACTGAACGGTTTTGTTTGAGATTTTTTTCCCTCAACTGCGCTCTTTCATTTTCTAGATCACTTATACATTTTTGTATAGTCTTAATAATTTCATTTTCATTTAAAGGCTTTAAAATGTAATTATAGACACCTAGGGTTATTGCTTCTTTTGCATAATTAAAATCCTGATACCCGCTGATTAAAATGATCTTTATTTGAGGATACTCCTGCTTTACAATATTACTAAACTCCAAGCCGCTAATATCTGGCATCCTTATATCTGTGATAATAATATCCGGCAGGATTTTTCGCACTATGTCAAGAGCATTCCCTCCGTCTTCAGCCTCCCAAACTTGTGATATACTATACGCTTTCCAATCAATCACTTCACATAATCCTTGTCTAATCCATTGTTCATCATCGGCTATCAAAAGCTTATACATGAATATTATGCCTCCTCAACTATTCCCTGTACAGGAATGAATACCTTCACAATTGTACCTTGATTTATCTGGCTTTGAATATCCAGACCATATTCTTCTCCATAGTACACTTGTATTCTCTTGTGGATATTTACAAGCGCAAAGCTGCTTCCGTCATCTGATTTCTGCCCCTTGAGCTGCAAAGTGATTTTTTCTAATTTTTCACGGGATATCCCTACACCATCGTCTTGAATTACAAATATCATATTTCCGTCCGCGGAAAATAATCTTATCCATATATTGCCCTGCTCTTTTTTCTTTTCAATGCCATGATATATGGCATTCTCTATTAATGGCTGCATAATCAAATGTAAAATTTTGAACTCAAAGAGCGTTTCATCTAACTCCATATATACATTAAATTTATTACCATAGCGTACCTTTTGGATATTCAAATACTCCTTAATCAGTTCTATTGTACTTCTCACCGTAACAATTTTTTTACCGCCCTCTAAGTTAATCCGGTAAAAATGAGCTAAAGAAAAAGTCAAGTCACTGACCTGCTTCATTTTATTTAATTTAGCCATCCAATGAATAGTGTCTAACGTATTGTATAAAAAATGGGGATTAATTTGTGCTTGCAGATTTTTTATTTCTGCTTCTTTATACAGCAGCCTTTGATGATAAAGTTCATCAATTAATTTTTGAATTTGACTAACCATCTGGTTGAATCCTCTGTTCAGAATACTAAACTCATCTTTTCTTTCCTTTAGGATTTGAACTTTGAAATTCCCGGACTGGACAGACTTCATAGAACTTTCTATTGTTTTGATGGGCTTATAAATACTATGTGAAAAGATATATGCCAGAAAAAATGCCAACCCAGCCGATAATATGTTTACCCCTATAGCTAGATTTCTTATCTTAGCTACATTTAATATCATATCACTATAGGGTATGAGGGAAACGTATTTCCACCCTGTGTAGTCAGAAGTAGTATATCCAATCAACCTTTTCTTTTCATATAGCGTTTTCATAAAATATCCTTGATTTGAATTTAATATGTTGTACAAATCGGTTACTTCCCTATCCACATCCTTGTTATCCCCTGAATACAGCATAATTTTATTACCGTTAAGAATTAGTGCGGCTGCTTGGTCTCCTTCTCTCACACTATCTAATAAACTATATTTGACACTGTTTAAATTAATCATAATACAGGCCTCTCCGATTGTCCGTTTTTCATGGACATTCTTTATTTGTTTTTTTAATACAAAGACATGTCCAACTGTGTCGGAAACATTCGGAGTAATGCCATGGGAAATTACCCATCCTGAGCTATTAGTATTAGCATTTATAGGAACATTCAACCAGTGATAATAGTTTGGATTAGTGATTTCTAAAATTTTTCGATTGGTATAGGGTGTAAACATCACTTTCTGATCGTAGAGATAAACATGTATCCCTTGAATATATGTGTCATGGTATTGAAGTGTGAAAATTCTGTTCCAAATTGATTCAATTTCCTGGTCCTGAAAATGATTATTTTTACGAGAAAAATTTTTGAGTTGATCATAAAACTCGGGACTTGCAGTTAAAGATGTTAGCCGTTCTTCCGCATTAGATAGTATATTGTCCATTACTCGGCTGGTCTGAAATAAATTGCTGATAACAGAGTCGCCCTTCTTTTCTATCAAAATTTTTTTGGCACGATCATACATAACAGAAGTAATGAAAGATGATGGAATGATAATAACGATAAGAAAAAAGATAATTAGCTTATTCTTAATACTATACAAGTTAAACAAATGTATTACCTCATTTCATAGTTTTATAAAACACTATTATACTCCACATCATGATTTATACAAACAGAAGACCAAAATCCAATTCCATTTCTTCGTGTTTCCGATGAATGAAAGGTAATATGATGATTATACAAATAGAAGTAGATGACCTCCATAAATTCTACTTTTTTGAAACGCCTTTTGATCGGTTATGGATTAAAGAATCTCCAAAACAACGGTGATTCTGCGTTTTTTGTGTAAATATAAATTCAATTTTAAAGTTGGATATCCATAAGATGTGAAACTTTTAATAGTAAATTTATAATATTTTCAATTTCAACATTATTTTGTGTTCTTTAAAGTATATATAAAATCACTGTTTTACGCCCAGTTAATCTTTTTTTGTTATGTGATGCAATGCAAAACAGCGTTAATGAAGAATGGGGGAATAAACCTGACAATTTAATAGAGAAAACAATGAATTACCTCAAATACTACTTATAATCATTGTTCGTTCCCCTCTATAAACCAATTGACTATAATATCCTATCATAAATTACATATATAGTATCATAAATAAACTTTTTTGAAAAGCAACGAAACAAAAGACTTAGATTTGTCAATATATCCAAACCCAAATCTTTAATTTAATAATACACCTCCACCAAGTACAATCCCTGAGGCGGTGCCGTGATGCCGGCTTTTTTCCTGTTTCCCGCGCTTATAATGACCGGCACTTCGTCGACAGCTATCTTTCCGTTGCCTGCATATAAAAGCGTACCTGCGATAATTCTCACCATATTATATAAAAAACCGTTGCCTGCTACATCAATGATAATTTCACTGTTTTTTTGTTCGATCGTTAGACTGAATATCTGTCTTACGGTACTTTTAACACTGCTTCCCGTCGCCATAAAAGCTTTGAAATCATGTTCTCCGATAAAATACTGCGCCGCTGCTTTCATTTTCTCAACGTCCAGCACGTAGGGCCAGTGATAGGCATAATTTTTATCAAAAGCTGAAGGAAACGTCCTGTGTATCACCCTGTATCTGTACTTTTTCCCTTTTGCCCCATAGCGGGCATGAAACGCCTGCAAAGCCTCCCGACATTCCAAAACCACAATATCATAAGGCAATACACTGTTTAGCGCATAAGGCACTCTATCGACGGGAATCCTGCTCCCGGTATAAAAATTACATACAAAGCCCAGCGCGTGTACGCCTGCGTCAGTACGGCTGCAGCCTGTAACCGTTATTTTCTCTTTTGTTATTTTCTTGAGTGACGTTTCCAGCACTTCCTGTACCGTGACAGCATTGTCCTGACGCTGCCACCCATGATAGTTGGTACCGTCGTATTCAACTTTTAACATTAAGTTTCGCATATGAATCACCACTTATGGTTTGGAGTTTGGATAGAACAGGGGACGGTTCTCTGTTTTATTTTGCTCTGATAAAACAGAGAACCGTCCCCTGTTCTATCTTACCGACAATAACACAGCAATTAATATAATAAACAGCGCGACAGCCTTGTAATCAACTTTACTTAATTGTAGCTGTTTCATTCTGGTCCTTTGGTCTCCGCCTCGGTAACAGCGAGACTCCATAGCAATGGCCAGTTCGTCGGCCCTCCGGAATGCACTGATGAACAACGGCACCAGCAAAGGCACCAGTCCCTGTGCCCTTTTGATTAAGTTGCCGCTTTCAAAGTCAGCCCCTCTTGCCATCTGCGCTTTCATGATCTTACTCGTTTCTTCCAAAAGTGTAGGGATAAAACGCAGTGCAATGGTCATCATCATGGCCAGCTCATGGGCGGGCACACCTATGCGTTTAAACGGGTTCAGCAGCTTTTCTATACCGTCCGTAAGCAGTATAGGTGAAGTTGTAAAGGTTAAAAGGGATGTACCGATAATTAAAAATAACAACCTCAATACCATCATTACTGCTATTTCCACCCCTTCATAAGTTGCCACCAGGGGACCAATCGTAAATAGTGTGACTCCTCCGGTCATGAACATATTTACAAAGGCTGTTAGGATAATGATAAATAACAGCGGCTTCAGTCCTTTAAATACATATTTAACCGGAATGGTTGAAATATAGATGATTGTAGTCGTAAACGCTGCAAAAAGAATATATCCCGTGAAATTTTTAATTGTAAATAACGCAAAAATATATAGTAATGTTAAAATAATTTTGATTCTGGGGTCCAGCCTATGTACCGGCGATGTACCGGGAAAATATTGTCCTAACGTGATATCTTTTATCATTTCATCCCCTCCAATAGTGCCAGCAATTCTTTTTTGGCTTGATGAATAGTGAAGATATCTTCTCTGATATTCAGCCCTCTCTGTCTTAATTGACGCACCACGTATGTGATTTGGGGCGCCGAAAGCCCCATTTCTTCCAATGTCTCTACTTCGGTAAATACCTGTCCCGGTGTATTATCCATTGCAACCGTGCCCTCATGCATGACAATGATTCTGTCAACCAAACGTGCAATATCTTCCATACTGTGAGAAACCAGTATCACAGTCATCCCAAGTTTAGTATGCAAGGCCTTAATCTGAAACAATATGTCGTCTCTGCCTGCTGGGTCCAATCCTGCCGTTGGTTCATCCAATACAAGAATTTCCGGCTTCATTGCCATCACACCGGCAATGGCCACCCTTCGTTTTTGTCCTCCGGACAATTCAAAAGGAGACTTTTCCAATATACCGGCGTTTAAACCCACAAGCTTTAAAGCCTCATGTACTCTTTTCCGTATCTGTTCCTCGGCAAGTCCCATATTCCCGGGCCCAAAAGCGATATCCTTGTAGACGGTTTCTTCAAATAATTGATGCTCAGGATATTGGAATACAAGGCCCACAGCATTTCTTATCTCTTTGAGCTTTACCTTCTTTTCGGTGATATCTATATCATTAATATATATTTTCCCCTTTATAGGTTTGAGTAATCCGTTGAAATGCTGTATAAGCGTGGATTTACCCGAACCCGTATGTCCGATAAGTCCGATAAATTCACCTTTTTTAATTTCCAAATTTACACCCTGTAAGGCCTGCTTCTCAAAAGGGGTGCCAATCATGTAAGTGTAACTTAAATTTTCAACCTTTACTGACATCATACTGCCTCCAAAAATACTTACTGTATAAATTACAATCTTAGTTTATTATTCAGGTTTCACACGCCGCGTTCAATTAAACGAACCAGTTCTTTCGTACATTCATCTACCGTCAATATATCCCGCTTAATATCAAAACCTGCCTTTTTCAATTCATATGCCAATTCCGTTACTTGGGGGACATCCAATCCTGCGGCTTTCAGTCTTTCTACTTGACTAAAAATTGCCTGGGGCTTGTCGTCCATGGTTACTTCACCTTTTTCCATCACGATTACCCGGTCGGACTGCACCGCCTCGTCCATATAATGGGTGATAAGCACCACCGTTATCCCCTCTTCTTGATTCAGCTTCTTCACCGCATTAAGAACTTCTTTTCTCCCGATAGGGTCCAGCATAGCTGTCGGCTCGTCCAAAACAATACATTCCGGTTTCATGGCAATAACACCGGCAATCGCCACGCGCTGTTTCTGTCCGCCGGAAAGCAAATGCGGCGCATGTTCTCTATACTCAAACATATCTACCGCTTTTAACGCATAGTTGACTCTTTCTCGAATCTCATCCGGCGCAATGCCTAGATTCTCGGGACCGAAGGCAACATCCTCTTCTACGATGGTGGCAACAATCTGGTTGTCGGGATTTTGGAACACCATGCCCACGTTTTGTCTGATATCCCATCGGTGCTTCTGTTCGGATGTATCCATATGCTTGACAAAAATTGTTCCTCCAATCGGAAGCAATAGTGCATTAAAATGCTTGGCAAGTGTTGATTTGCCCGATCCATTGTGTCCGAGAATTGTCACAAACTCGCCCTTATTTATATTTAAATTAATATGGTTCAATACCAGCTCTATTTTTTCTTTTTCCTCGTGGTGATATGAATAGTCTACATTCACCGAATGAATCATCGCTTCCATCGTATAACCTCGCTTGTAGTTAGTTCGGAGTTTGGAGTTCGGAGTTCGGAGAATATTTAACTCCGTATTCGGAACTGCAAACAGGATTTACGAATATATTATACTCTATTTAAAACAATATAGAAAGTATAAGTTTTTAAACAACAAAAAAGCAGGATCCAAACATCATATGTTTAAAATCCTGCCTGAATTTTTACTGCACTAATTCCAATATTGCCATTTCTGCCGCGTCCCCTCTTCTGGGACCTATTTTCATAATTCTTGTATAACCGCCTTGTCGTTCGGCATACTGCGGTGCAATTTCGTCAAATAGCTTTTTAACTACATCTTCTTTTGTAATATATGCAAGCGCTTGTCGCCTTGAATGAAGCGTATTCTGCTTACCTAGCGTGATCATCTTTTCCGCTATGCTTCTCGTTTCTTTGGCTCTGGTTATTGTCGTCTCAATTTTACCCTTTTCCAAAAAAGAAGTAACAAGGTTTCTTAGCATTGCTCTTCTTTGATCTGTCGGACGTCCTAATTTCCTTGTACCAGGCATCACCATTACCTCCTTTGCCATTTAGTTCGGAGTTGGGAGTATTTTATTCCGCAAATTAAACATTCGGCTCCGTTATAAACCCCCAACTTTTATTATACTCTCATCACACTGCATATTATAAATGTATATCGTTTGTAGTTCATACTGGGGGTTTTTAACGCCTAACTCCCCACCACCAACTACCCACTAAAATTATTCTTCATTCGGTGCAAGAGATAATCCCAGTGCTTCTAATTTCTGTATTACTTCTTCCAGAGATTTTCTGCCCAGATTTCTTACCTTCATCATGTCTTCTTCACTTCTGTTGATAAGATCCTCTACCGTATTGATGCCTGCTCGTTTTAAACAATTGTACGATCTTACGGATAGGTCTAGTTCTTCAATGGTCATCTCAAGCACTTTTTCTTTCTTCGTTTCTTCTTTCTCTACCATAATTTCGGTATTTTTGGCTTGGTCCGAAAGGTCAATAAATAAGTTAAGGTGCTCGCTTAATATCTTCGCTCCTAAACTTATCGCTTCGTCCGGCTTAATCGTACCATTTGTCCAAATTTCCAGCGTTAGTTTATCGTAGTCTGTCACCTGTCCTACACGGGTATTTTCTACGGTATAATTCACCTTATGCACAGGAGTGTAGATCGAATCCACCGGTATAATCCCTATCGGCTGTCCCGATAATTTGTTTTTTTCCGCTGCAACATACCCTCTGCCTTTGTTTAGGGTAATTTCTATATAGAGCTTAGCCTCCGGATTTAAGGTGGCAATGTGAAGGTCAGGATTTAATATGTCTATATCCGCATCGGCTTTGATATCCTTTGCCTTAATATCTCCTTCGCCTTCGGCCTCAATATAGACTACCTTAGGTCCCTCAGAATGAAGTTGGGCCGCAATATTTTTGATGTTCAAGATGATCTCCGTCACATCTTCTTTGACTCCCGGAATGGTAGAAAACTCATGCAGCACGCCGTCAATCTTTACAGAAGTCGCCGCTACCCCCGGCAACGAGGATAAGAGAATCCTTCTTAAAGAATTCCCAAGCGTTGTACCATATCCTCTTTCCAGCGGCTCTACTACATATTTACCATAAACGGCATCGTCACTAATTTCAACACACTCAATTTTTGGTTTCTCTATTTCTATCACTCTTAACCCTCCCCTGACTGCTGTTTTATTCTTGTTTTTACGAGGGCAACTGATCCATATTAACTAAATCATTTGTACTTTTCTCTCTATGGCTCATTAAATATTCCGAATGGTTCGCACAGGAGTATCCACCCGCTGCCGACCATTCACTCATTCATTGCAGATACCAAACTTTAAAAACGAATTTATATTTACACAAAAAACGCATAAAATCATCGTTGGTTGTGCAAATAGCGTTTTTAGGTTGCAGTTGGTTATCCTTACTTAGAATACAACTCTACAATTAAGTGTTCTTCCAGCGGCAGATCAATATCTTCTCTTGTTGCCAGACTCAACACTTTTGCTTCTAACGTATCTCTATTAACATCTAACCATTTGGAACTAATTTTCCCCTCGGTAGATTCGAGTACATCCTTGATCTTTGAAGAACTTCGACTTTTTTCTTTGATCGTAACAACATCGTCTTCTTTCACAAGAAAAGAAGGAATGTTTACCTTACGCCCATTGACTGTAAAATGTCCGTGTCTTACAAGCTGTCTCGCTTCCGGTCTGGACGTTGCAAATCCTGCTCTATAAACAACATTGTCTAACCGGCTCTCAAGAATTCTCAATAGGTTCTCACCGGTAATACCTTTTTGTTTACTCGCCATTTCAAAGTATTTTTCGAACTGGCTTTCCAATACCCCATAATATCTTCTGGCCTTTTGTTTTTCTCTTAACTGGATACCATACTCTGACGGCTTCTTCCTGCTTTGGCCATGCTGCCCCGGAGCATAAGCCCTTCTGGCAATCGCACATTTATCAGTATAGCATCGCTCACCTTTGAGAAATAACTTCTGCCCTTCTCTACGACAAAGCCTGCATACCGCACCAGTATATCGTGCCATGTGTGTTTACACCTCCTGTAAATTCTATACGCTATATAACCAACATAATTTCCTGCCATTCCAATGAGTGCGGACAATGTCCCCGGTACATTGACAACCGGCAACCCACCACCCGCTACCCACCGCTCTCACACTCTTCTTCTTTTCGGCGGTCTGCATCCATTATGAGGAATAGGAGTCACGTCTTTAATCAAACTAACTTCTAAACCTGCGGCCTGTAAGGCTCTTATCGCAGCTTCTCTGCCCGAACCGGGGCCTTTTACATAAACTTCAACACTTTTGAGTCCATGCTCCATTGCCGCTTTGGCTGCGGTTTCAGCTGCCATTTGGGCTGCAAACGGCGTACTTTTCCTTGAGCCTCTAAAGCCTAAACCGCCGGCACTTGCCCATGAAAGTGCATTTCCGACAACATCGGTAATTGTAACAATGGTATTGTTAAATGTTGAACGAATATGTGCCGCACCACGTTCTATATTTTTACGCTCACGTCTTTTACGCGTGGTTCTTTTTCTCGCTTTAGCCATTCTTTTCTACTCCCTCCCCTTCTTATTTCTTCTTGCCTGCCATTGTTCTCTTAGGACCTTTTCTGGTTCTCGCATTTGTTTTCGTCTTTTGTCCTCTTACCGGAAGGCCTCTTCGATGTCTATAACCCCTATAAGAACCGATCTCCATCAGTCTCTTAATATCAAGTGCAATCTGTCTTCGCAGATCCCCTTCAACTTTATAGCTTTTATCAATCACTTCTCTAAGCTTTGAAACTTCATCGTCCGTAAGGTCTCTGACCCTTGTGTCGGGACTAATCCCTGTCTCTTGGAGAATCTCCCAAGCCCTTGGCCTTCCAATACCGTATATATAAGTTAAACCAATTTCTACACGTTTTTCTCTCGGTAAGTCAACACCAGCGATTCTTGCCATTCTACTTTACACCTCCCAAGCTTTAGTTGACAGTTGACAGTTGACAATTGACGGTCAATAAACCGTCAAAGACAATCACATCAATTGTCAAGTTTATGTGTAAATCATTACTCTTTGATTATATATTAACTGTCAAGCCATAATCATCAATTTGATTATTCAGCCGCTACTTAACAGGTTAATTGTATATTAATATTTCAATCATTATAAAAGAAGTTTCTGCTTCAATTAAAGATAACCAACTTTAAACCTAAAAATACTATTTACGCAAACAACGATGCTTCTGCGTTTTTTGTGTAAATATAAATTCAATTTTGAAGTTGGGTATCTATATCAAGACCCTATCCGCCAACAGTCAACCGTGAACTCTAAACTGTCCACCGTCCACTGTCAACTCACACTTATCCTTGTTTCTGCTTGTGCCTCGGATTTTGGCAGATAATTCTGATTCTGCCTTTTCTTTTAATCAGTTTACATTTTTCACAAATCGGCTTAACAGATGGTCTTACTTTCACTGTAATCCCTCCTTCACGACCTACTTAGCTCTCCAGGTAATCCTTCCCCGTGTTAAATCATAAGGCGAAAGCTCCATCGTAACTTTATCGCCCGGAAGAATCCTAATAAAATGCATTCTTAACTTTCCTGAAATATGCGCAAGCACTTTGTGCCCATTTTCTAACTCAACTTGAAACATTGCGTTCGGCAACGCTTCAACAACCGTACCCTCAACTTCTATAACGTCTTCTTTCGCCAAGGAATGCACCCTCCTTTATTTAGCCAGACTACAAGTTTTCTTGATTTGTTTGCTCTAAATCATCCTTAAAAACCATAAGGCATCTTCTTATATCGGAATTGGTGATTCTTTTCGAATCCCTCATCTTATCCATAACATTTTTAGCCTGTTTCTTCGTAATCAATAGGTGTTTGATCTTCTTTTTCTTCGGGTTATCCACCCGTCTCATGTCACCATCACTAATACAAACATAATTTTCATCGATAACCTCTATGATGACAAAATATTTCCCCTTATCTCTTCCTGCTTTTGAATAAACAATTTGTCCAGGAATAAGCATCATGATATCACCCCTGTAAATTCAAACCCCCGGTCAATAACTCAGGCTCTCCCTGGGTAATTGCAATGGTATGTTCATAATGGGCCGACAGACTCCCGTCAGCGGTTACAACCGTCCATTGGTCGGGTAAGATTTCTACATGATATTTTCCTGCATTGATCATAGGTTCAATGGCTAATGTCATACCTGCACGTAATCTGGGGCCTCTATGGGGTTTCCCGTAGTTCGGAATTTGCGGCTCTTCATGCATATTCCGACCAATACCATGCCCGACAAGATCCCTCACCACAGAGTATCCGTGATTTTCTACATAGGTCTGAATTGCTGCCGAAATATCGGATAAGCGGTTGCCTTCTACGGCATATTTCATGCCTTCGAAAAAACTTTCCTCTGTCACGCTTATCAACCTCGCCGCATCCTCAGAGATCTTTCCTACGGGGTGGGTACGTGCGGCATCTCCGTGATATCCTTTATATATAGCACCGATATCTATACTAATAATATCGCCATCTTTTAACTTATTTAAACTCGGAATACCATGAACCACTTCGTTGTTTACGGAAGCACATATGCTCGCAGGAAACCCGTTGTAGCCTTTAAAGGATGGTGTGGCACCCTGGCTTAGTATATATTGTTCTATAATGCTGTCCAGCTCTTTTGTTGTGATGCCCGGCCGGATCGTCTTTTTTAAAAGTTCATGGCTTTCAAATACAATCCGCCCCGCTTGCCGCATATATTCAAGTTCCTGAGTCGATTTAATCGTAATCATTTCATCCAACTCCAAGTGCTTTAAACACTTCGCTAATCGTATCTTTGATTTCTTCCTGCCCATAGGCTACAACCAATAACCCTTTGTCCTTATAGTATTCTTTGAGAGGTTCCGTCTGTTCATGGTATACTTCCAGTCTTTTTTGGACCGTTTCAGGTTCGTCGTCTTTCCGCACAATAAGCTCTCCGTCACATACATTACATATGCTTTCCTTTACAGGGGGCTTATACTGAAGATGATAGGTTGCTCCGCATTTTGCACACTGTCTTCTGCCCGACATTCTTTGGACTATTTTCTCGTCCGCTACCTCTATGGCTAAAACCTTATCAAGCGTGATATTCATTTCAGCCAGCGCATCGGCTTGAGGAACCGTCCTGGGAAATCCGTCCAAAATAAAACCGTTCCGACAGTCATCCTGATTCAATCTTTCCTGTATAATCCCTATCACTACATTGTCAGGCACCAGCAAACCTTTATCAATGTATTCCTTCGCTTGCTTTCCTAACGTTGTCTCCTGCCTTAAAGCATTTCTGATGATCTCCCCGGTGGAAATAACGGGTATGTCGAACTTTTCGGAAAGAACTTCCGCCTGCGTTCCCTTCCCTGCTCCGGGCGCACCTAATAATATTAACTTCATACCGTTCTGACTACCTCCATTCGATTAATAATAACGTTATTAATAACGTATGAACCATCACTCGTCATCGTTACGTATTAATGATTTATTATTAATTATTCAAGGAATCCTTTATAATGTCTCATTAACATCTGGGACTCTAGCTGTTTTACGGTTTCCAAAGCCACACTTACTACAATCAGCAAGCTAGTACCCCCAAGATATACATTGAGCCCTACACCATAATTTAAGAAAATCGGTAATACTGCAATTGCTCCTATAAACATCGCCCCGACGATAATAACCCTCGAAAGCACTTTGTTAATATAATCGGAAGTCGGTTTTCCCGGTCTTATACCCGGTATAAAGCCACCATTTTTCTTCATATTGTTTGCAATTTCAATAGGATTAAATGTAATTGCAGTATAGAAAAACGTGAAGAAAATAATCAATACAAAGTAAAATACTCCGTAAAACCAGGAATCCGGTGCAATAAAATTCAGGAATCCATACCAGAATGTCCCTGGTGCAGGTTCTGAGAAGAAGCTGGCAATCGTTGACGGAAAAGCCATGATAGACATCGCAAAGATAATAGGAATAACCCCTGCGGTGTTGACTTTAATAGGAATATGTGTACTCTGTCCGCCATACATTTTCCTGCCTACAACCCTTTTTGCATACTGAACGGGAACTCTTCGTTCTCCCTGCGTCATAACAACAATAGCTGCGATAACGGCTAAAGCAAATACAACAAATAGCAATAGCGTAAATATATTTAAATTTTGATTGAGATAATTTTGGTATAAAACATTGATTCCGAAAGGAATTCTCGAAACAATCCCTGCAAAAATCAGCAAGGATATACCGTTCCCTACTCCTTTTTCCGTAATCTGTTCTCCTAACCACATCAAAAATGCGGTTCCTGCCGTAAATGTAAGGGTAATCGTGATATAGGAAAGAAATCCTCTTTCATTTACCGCATTCCGCAAACCGAAGTACAGCCCTGTGGCTTGGATAAAACCAAGCACAACCGTAGCGTATCTCGTATATTGAGCGATGATTTTTCGCCCTTCTTCTCCCTCTTTAGCTAACCGTTCCAAGCTTGGTATTGCAACTGTTAATAAATTGATAATAATAGATGCTGTGATATAAGGTGATATGCTCATTGCAAATATGGATGCTTGTGCAAACGCGCCCCCTGTAAGCGTATCCAGAAATCCGAATATGGAATTCCCGCCACTTGCCAATTGCTGTAATGCCTCTCTGTTCAATCCCGGTACAGGAATAAATGAACCCAATCGGAAGACAAGCAGCAACAAAACGGTATACAATATTCTCTTTCTCAAATCGGGTATCTTCCAGGCATTTTTCAAAATTTGGAACACTTTATATCACCTCTGCCTTTCCTCCTGCTGCTTCTATTTTTTCAACAGCTGATTTGCTGAATCGGGTTGCCTTAACAGTAAGTTGTTTGGAGACTTCTCCTCTGCCTAAAATCACTACACCATCTCTTATTTTACTAATTACGCCGCTTTCTTTCAATAGTTCCGGCGTAATAACGGCGCCCTCTTCAAATTTATCAAGTTGTGAAACGTTAACTTCAACAAACTTCTTTGCAAATATATTTGTAAATCCTCTCTTGGGAAGACGTCTATGCAACGGCATTTGTCCCCCTTCAAAACCTGGACGCACACCACCACCGGCGCGAGAATTCTGCCCCTTATGTCCTCTGCCCGCGGTCTTGCCGTTTCCCGAACCGTGGCCTCTTCCTTTTCTCTTGCGCTCCGTTTTCGAACCTGGTGCAGGCTGTAATTCATATAACTTCACTTGCTACACCTCCTTCTAATCTTGTATTCCTTTATATTTCCTCGACTTCTATCAAATGTGAAACTTTATTTACCATACCTCTAATTTGAGGCGTATCATTATGTTCTACAACATCTCTGATTTTTTTAAGCCCTAATGCTTTTACCGTAGCAATCTGGTTCTCCTTACAACCAATCAAGCTTCTTAACAATGTCACTTTGAGCTTAGCCAATTAAGTTCCCTCCTAACCTAACACTTCCTCAACGGTGATCCCTCTAAGTTTGGCTACTGATTCAGCCGTTTTCAGTTCGGATAATCCGTTGATTGTCGCGTTTACCATATTTCGTGGGTTATTGGAACCTAAGGATTTTGTTCTGATATCTCTAATTCCTGCAAGTTCCAGTACCGCTCTGACGGGTCCTCCGGCAATAACTCCGGTACCGGGTCCGGCAGGCTTTAATAAAACACTTCCCGCACCATAACGGCCGATCATTTCATGAGGAATTGTCGCATCTACCATCGGTACGTAAATCATATTTTTCTTGGCATCTTCAATTCCTTTTCGAATCGCGTCCGGAATTTCTGCCGCTTTACCCGTACCGCATCCTACATGACCATTTTCATCTCCAACTATTACCAGCGCACTAAATCGAAAAGTTCTTCCACCTTTAACAACCTTCGCGACACGGCTAATATTAACAACTTTTTCTTTAATATCCAATGTACTTGCGTCTATGCGTTGTGCCATATTCTCCCTCCTTCGCTTAGAATTCCAGGCCGCCTTCTCTGGCTCCTTCTGCTAACTCCTGCACTCTTCCATGATACAAATATCCGCCTCTATCAAAAATGACTTTCTTGAGTCCTTTGTCCAAAGCCTTTTTAGCAACTAATTTTCCAACCTCGCGTGCAGCTTCTTTATTTCCACCGTATTCCACATCTTTCAAGTCCAATGTAGAAGCAGAAAGCAGTGTTACACCTGCAGTATCATCGATGACTTGTGCATATATATTTTTAAGGCTTCTATAAACATTTAATCTTGGACGTTCGGCTGTTCCAAAAACCTTTTTGCGAACTCTTACATGACGTCTAAGTCTCGCCTTATTACTATTGGGTTTATTAATCACAAAGACTCACTCCTTTCCTATGCACCATCATTATTTTCCGGTCTTACCTTCTTTACGTCTAATCACTTCGTTTTCATATTTAATCCCTTTGCCTTTATATGGCTCAGGCGGTCTCTTTGTTCTAATCTTCGCCGCAAATTCCCCTACGGCTTGCTTATCAATGCCTTTGACAATAATCTTATTATTCGAAGGCACTTCGACGGAAATCCCTTCTGGCTCTTCCATTTCAACCGGATGAGAATATCCCAGATTCAGCACCAGTTTTTTGCCTTGCTTCTGTGCCCTATAGCCGACGCCGTTAACATCAAGGCTTTTCTGGAAGCCTTTTGTAACACCTTCCACCATATTTGCAACAAGTGTCCTTGTTAATCCATGCAGTGATTTATGCATTTTTATTTCCGACGGTCTTGTTACTATGACCTTTCCGTCTTCCAATTTGATGATCATATCTCTGTGAAGCTGTTTGTCCAGTGTCCCGTTCGGTCCCTTAACAGTCACATGATTATTTTCAATTTTAATATCTACACCTTGAGGTATCTCAATAGGTGATCTCCCAATTCTTGACACTTCTCACACCTCCTTACGGTTGTTTGTTCAAATCAATTTTAGGCTGCCGTACATTATCTTTATAGATACCCACCTTTAAAATGGCCTTTATATTTACATAAAAAAACGTAGAATCGCCGTTGTTTGTGTAAATAATATTTTTAGGCTGCAGTTGGTTACCTTTACCAGATAAATGCCAGTACTTCGCCGCCGATTCCCGCTTTTCTGGCTTTTTTATCGGTCATTACACCTTTAGATGTAGAGATAACCGCTATACCTAACCCACCAAGCACTTTAGGCAGCTCATCATTTGCCGCATAAACTCTTAATCCGGGTTTACTAATCCTCTTAAGCCCGCTTATAACCTTTTCTTTATTGATACCATATTTTAATTTTATTCTAATAATCCCTTGTTTGCCATCATCTATAGACTCATACTTCTTAACATACCCTTCTTCAACTAGTATATCTGCAACAGCTTTCTTTAGATTAGAAGCTGGAACATCCACAGATTCATGTCTGGCAGAGTTTGCATTTCGAATACGCGTAAGCATATCTGCAATCGGATCGGTTACATGCATTTGTCATACCTCCTTCTTCCATAAACTCCGTATCAGTCTGCATATATTGCAAACTGCTAACTTTCGTTAAAAGCAAATTACCAACTAGCCTTTTTAACTCCCGGGATTTGTCCTTTATACGCTAATTCCCTAAAGCAAATACGGCATATACCAAACTTTCTAAGGTAAGCATGAGGTCTTCCGCAAATTCTGCACCTGTTATAGGCCCTTGTTTTGAATTTAGGTTCTCGCTGCTGTTTTATGACCATTGCCTTTTTTGCCACACATTTCCCTCCTCTCAGCTTTGGAATGGCGCACCCATCAGGGCAAGCAATTCTCTAGCTTCTTCATCGGTTTTAGCTGTGGTTACAAAGATAATATCCATTCCTCTTACTTTATCAACCTTATCATAGTCAATTTCAGGAAAAATCAGCTGTTCTTTAATACCCAAGGAATAATTTCCCCTTCCGTCAAAAGCATTGGGAGAAATACCTCTAAAGTCTCTAACCCTTGGCAAAGCTACATTGAATAATCTATCTACAAAATCAAGCATTTTGCTGCTTCTTAAAGTCACTTTACAACCTATGCTCATGCCTTCTCTCACCTTAAAAGCCGCAACTGATTTTTTAGCCTTTGTAATAATAGGTTTTTGTCCTGCTATGGTCGCCATATCGTTCAATGCCCCATCTAATGCTTTCGGATTATCTTTTGCTTCACCCACGCCCATGTTTATTATTACTTTTTCCAGTTTCGGAATTTGCATAGGGCTTTTATAGTTGAATTTCTTCATAAGTGCAGGGGCCACTTCGTTTAAATATTTATCTTTCATTTTAGCCATCTATAATGAACCTCCTTTCAAGAAAACTCAGTCGTTCACAATTTCTCCGCAGCGTTTGCAAGCCCTTGCCCTGTCACCGTTGTCCAATATCTTTTTGGCATGTCGGGAAGGTTTGCCGCATTTGTTACAAACATACATTACTTTTGCAGCATATATAGCGGCTTCCTGATGAATAATCCCGCCGGTCTGTCCCTGTGCGCGGGGTTTGGTATGTTTGGTAACCATGTTCACGCCTTCAACAATCACTTTTCCTTCTTTAGGCAAAACAGTTAATACCTTTCCTTTTTTGCCCTTATCTTTACCTGAAAGCACCAGCACCGTATCGCCTTTTTTCACATGTACTTTCTTTTTTATAGCCAATCGTAACACCTCCCGTTGGGTTATTTTCGTGTACGTAGAATTCTTATATTACACATTCATCAAACTTTACCGTTGACTTTCTGATTCTTTCCTTAAAGTGCCTCGGGGGCCAATGACAATATTTTCATATATTCTTTGTCTCTCAGTTCTCTTGCAACAGGTCCGAAAATACGTGTGCCTCTAGGATTTTTATCTTCTTTTATAATGACCGCCGCATTTTCGTCAAATTTTATATATGAACCGTCCGGTCTTCTCACCCCTTTGACCGACCTAACAACAACTGCTTTAATAACATCCCCTTTTTTAACAACTCCTCCGGGTGTTGCTTTCTTAACCGTAGCAACAATGACATCACCCACATTAGCGTATCTTCTCTTTGAGCCGCCTAGAACCCTAATACACATAATTTCTTTCGCCCCGGTGTTATCCGCTACTTTCAACATGGTTTGCTGTTGAATCATTTGTACAGCCTCCCTTCCGAATAATTATAAACCGAAATCGATCATTGTGAAAAGGCTATTTAATATTTAAATATTTCCCCATTATTTAGCCTTCTCGACAACTTGAACCAATCGCCATCTTTTATCCTTGCTCAATGGTCTTGTTTCCATTACTCTCACTCTATCACCTATGCCGCATTCATTATTTTCATCATGGGCTTTCAGCTTATACGTTCTTTTAACAATTTTACCGTACAACGGATGTTTTACACTACCTTCGATCGCAACTACAATCGTTTTATCCATTTTATCGCTAACTACTTTACCTACTCTTACTTTTCGGTTACCTCTTTCACTCACAGCAACTAACCTCCTTTCAGGTCGTTCCTCCCAGCATCTTAAACACAGTCTATGACTCGATTTTTTATTCCGTAACTATAAAAAATATTTTTTCATGGGATAAGTGTCATTTCATCTTATGCAATGACACTAAATTGTCAAACCGATTGCTTTAATTCTCTTTCACGAAGCGTGGTTTTGACTCTGGCAATCGTCTTTTTAACTTCTTTAATTCTCATAGGGTTTTCCAATTGGTTTGTTGCATGCTGAAACCTTAAGTTGAACAATTCTGCTTTTAATTCCGTCAATTTTTGTTCCAGCTCAACCGACGTCAGTTCACGTACTTTATTAGGCTTCATTGTCTTCACCACCCGTTTCTTCCTTTTCACGAACCACAAATTTACATTTGATAGGCAGTTTATGCATGGCCAGCCTCATGGCCTCCCTCGCAGTCTCTTCAGGCACTCCTGCGATTTCAAACATCATTCTGCCCGGCTTTACAACCGCTACCCAGTACTCCGGCGAACCTTTACCGCTACCCATTCGTGTCTCGGCAGGCTTTTCGGTTACCGGTTTGTCAGGAAATATTTTAATCCAAACTTTACCGCCCCTTTTGATATAACGGGTCATCGCTACCCTCGCAGCCTCTATTTGGTTACTTGTAATCCATGCTGGTTCCAATGCCTGCAAACCGTAATCACCGTAAGTAACCTTGTTCCCTCTGGTCGCTTTGCCTTTCATACGGCCTCGCATGACTCTGCGGTATTTTGTCCTTTTAGGCATTAACATGATTATTTTCCTCCTTCCCCTTTTTTGACTTTCTTATTTTCAGGAAGGACCTCCCCTTTATAGATCCAGACCTTTACCCCCAGTTTTCCGTAGGTGGTATTTGCTTCCCAGAAGCCATAATCTATATCTGCCCTTAAAGTCTGCAAAGGAATAGTACCTTCATGGTAATGTTCGGTTCTTGCAATTTCGGCACCGCCCAGACGACCCGAAACAGAAGTCTTAATACCTTTTGCGCCCATTTTCATTGCCCGACCCATTGATTGTTTCATGGCTCTTCTGAACGAAATTCTTCTTTCCAGCTGTGCGGCAATATTTTCAGCAACCAATTGTGCGTCTATGTCCGGTATCTTCACTTCAATAATGTTAATGGCTATATTCTTACCGGTGATTTTTTCCAATTGCTTCTTCAATTTTTCAATCTCGGAACCGCCCTTACCGATAACAATACCCGGCTTAGCTGCATGAATATTGATTTTAACCCTATTGGCCGCTCTTTCAATTTCAACTTTGGAAATACCTGCTATAAAAAGTGCCTTTTTAATGTATTTTCTAAGTTTATAATCTTCTATCAAATTATCAGCATAGTCGTTATCATTGGCATACCATTTCGAATCCCAGTCTTTAATAATACCGACTCGCAAACCGTGTGGATTTACTTTTTGCCCCATTCTCTAACCTCCTTCTAACTATTCTTTTTCCTTTAATACTAAGGTAATATGGCTTGTTCTTTTCCTGATTCTAAACGCTCTTCCCTGTGCCCTCGGTCTAATCCTCTTGAGCGTAGGACCCTGATTGGCATAAATTTCGGAAACGTATAAGCTTTCCAGGTCCATATCATGATTATTTTCAGCATTTGCAATAGCAGAATTTAACAATTTCTCTACAATTTCCGCTGCTGCTTTCGGAGTATATTTTAAAATCGCCAGTGCTTCTCCTACAGGCTTATTTCTGATTAAATCTATTACAATCTTGACTTTCCTAGGTGCTATGCGCGCATAACTTAGTGATGCCCTAGCCTCCATTGTGCTTCCTCCTTCCGTATACGGTTCACGGTCTATCCATTTCGCTCGTATCATGCTTGATGAATACGTTCATACCCCATATTCTGCACAGATTTTATAATTTTAACAATCAACGACAAACCGCTAACTGGTTTTATTACCTTACCGATGAAGATTTTTCTCCGGCATGGCCTCGATAAGTCCTGGTCGGCGCGAATTCTCCCAACTTATGCCCTACCATATCCTCGGTAATATATACCGGCACATGTTTTCTACCATCATGTACTGCAATTGTATGACCGACCATATCAGGAAATATTGTAGAGCTTCTGGACCATGTCTTTAAAACCTTCTTTTCTCCGCTCTTATTCATTTCCTGTATTCTTTCCAGCAATTTTTCTTGAACAAAAGGCCCTTTTTTTAATGATCTACCCAACGTTATGCCTCCTTCCATCAACTATGGCGAATGATCAATGGCGGTAAGCGTCAAACACGCCTCCCCCTCCAAACCTCACTCCCCACCGCATTATTTAACGTTTCTTTTCTTAACGATAAACTTATCGGATTTTTTGTTTTTCTTTCTTGTTTTAAGTCCAAGGGCAGGTTTCCCCCATGGCGTAACGGGACTCGGTCTTCCGATAGGCGATTTTCCTTCTCCACCGCCGTGCGGATGGTCAACAGGATTCATGACAACACCACGAACAGTCGGTCTCCAACCCATATGTCTTTTTCTTCCCGCTTTCCCGATCGTAACGTTTTCGTGTTCAAGGTTCCCTACTTGCCCAATGGTCGCTTTACAATTCACCGACACCATTCTAACTTCCCCCGAGGGCAATCTAACCTGCGCGTACTTTTCTTCTTTTGCCATCAGCTGGGCCGAATTGCCGGCCGCTCTGACCATTTGAGCACCCTTGCCGGGCTTTAACTCTATATTATGAATTAACGTACCTACCGGTATATCCTTCAGTGCTTTCGCATTTCCCGGTTTAATATCCGCATCTTTCCCGGAAATGATAGTATCTCCTACTTTTAATCCTAAAGGAGCAATAATGTATTTCTTTTCGCCGTCCTCATATTGAACAAGGGCTATATTCGCCGATCTGTTCGGATCGTACTCGATTGTAAGTACGTTCGCCGCCATATCGTCTTTATTCCGCTTAAAATCAATGATTCTATATTTTCTTTTGGCTCCGCCGCCTCTGTGCCGCACAGTGATCCTACCGTACGAGTTTCTTCCGGCATTCTTTTTTAGAGGTTCAAGCAAAGATTTTTCCGGTTCCACCTTTGACAATTCTTCAAATGTAGAAACAGACATAAATCTTCTTGCCGGAGAAGTAGGATTATATTTTTTAACTGGCATCCCTCTCACTCCAATCGTTTCTAAATTACATGCACACTCTTGTATCTTTTTCGGAGTCCGCCGAGTTTGGATCCATGAGGTTTCACTCCCCACGCCTCACTCCCCGCTCCTCACTTTTATTACACCATTCCTTCAAAGAACTCTATTGTCTTGCTATCTGGCGTCAACTTCACAATAGCTTTCTTCCAATCCGGTCTCTTACCGGAATGCATTCCCATTCTTTTAACTTTCCCCAACACTCTCATCGTAGTGACTTTTTCTACTTTCACACCGAAAATTTCTTCAATTGCCTTTTTGATCTCTATCTTATTGGCATCCAATGCCACTGCGAAGGTATATTTTCTGTCTGCAAACTGTTCCATGCTATGCTCTGAAACAACAGGTCTTATCACAATATCATGGGGTGTTCTCATTACGCATACACCTCCTCAAGCTTGGCAACCGCATCTTTTGTCACAATAAACTTATCATGATTCAAGATCTCATATACATTCAATGTGCTTACCAACGTTGTAGTTACACCGGGTATATTTCTGGCCGATCTGATCACGTTCTCATCTTTTTCAGGCAGTACAACAAGTGCTTTGGTGTCCACGTTAAGATTACCCAACACCTTTACCATTTCTTTTGTTTTAATATTTTCAAACTGCAATTGATCCAACACAAAGATATCGTTTTCCGCCACCTTAGAACTGAGAGCCGATTTCATTGCCACTCTCTTTACTTTCTTATTCACATTGTATCTGTAACTTCTCGGCTTAGGTCCTAAAGCTACCCCACCTTTTATCCACTGAGGCGCTCTAATGCTTCCTTGTCTTGCTCTGCCTGTTCCCTTTTGTCTCCAAGGCTTTGCGCCGCCGCCGCGGACTTCCGCCCGGGTCTTGGTGCTTTGTGTGCCCTGTCTTTGATTCGCCAAATAGTTTACAATGACTTGATGAAGAACCGATTTATTGACCTCTGCACCAAATACGCCGTCATTTAATTCGATATCCCCAACTTGTTTTCCATTCATATCATATAAAGCCGTTTTAGGCATCGTACATCCTCCTTTCCGAAAAATACTCGCTGTTATGCTTTCACAGTATCTTTAATAACCAGTAATCCGCCTTTAGGTCCGGGTACCGCACCTCTCACCAAAAGAAGATTTTTTTCTGCATCAACACGTACCACATCAAGATTTTGAATCGTGACTTTTTGTACACCCATATGTCCGGGCAGCTTCTTACCCTTAAAAACTTTTGAAGGATTGGAACTTCCACCCATGGAACCCACTCTTCTGTGATACTTGGAACCGTGAGTCATAGGGCCTCTATGTGCGCCCCATCTCTTGATAACACCTTGGAAGCCTTTACCTTTGGAAGTACCGGTTACATCTATTTTATCCCCTTCCGCAAAGGTGTCCGCCTTGACTTCATCTCCCACATTCAACGCATCCGCATTGTCCAATCTGAATTCTTTCAAGAATCTTTTATAAGCAACTTTCGCCTTATCAAAATGCCCTTTTAAAGGTTTAGTTACCCTCTTTTCCTTTTTGTCAACAAATCCAAGCTGTATCGCACTATAGCCGTCATTCTCATCGGTCTTCTTTTGAACAACCGAACACGGTCCAGCTTCTATAACAGTTACCGGAATCACTAAGCCTTCTTCAGTAAAAAGCTGCGTCATTCCAATTTTTTTACCTAATATTGCCTTATTCATTCTTGCACCTCCTAAATGGTTATTGGTTCGCTCTCCGCGAACATGACCGGGTTTCTTCAATTAATAATTAAGAATTAATAATTAATAATGATAACATCCAACCCATACTTCATTATCGGTATTCCCTATCAACAAGTATTTCTCAATCATACAAATTATCGCTAGATAATTTCACATTCATTCTTCATTATTAATTATTCATTATTAATTGTTTTTCTACAGTTTGATCTCAATATCTACGCCTGCCGGCAGATCAAGTCTCATTAAAGCGTCAACAGTTTTCGGTGTTGGAACCAAAATGTCTATCAACCTCTTATGCGTTCTCATTTCGAACTGTTCACGAGAATCCTTGTACTTATGAACTGCCCTTAGTATGGTAATAATCTCTTTTTTTGTTGGTAACGGAATAGGTCCCGACACCCTTGCACCTGTCCTTTTAGCAGTGTCTACAATCTTCTCGGCCGATTGATCCACCAAAGTGTGGTCATAACCCTTCAACCTGATTCTGATTTTTTGTTTTGCTGCCATACGTCTCCCTCCTTCAATCGTACATTAGGTTATTTTCTATCTTTCTCCATGCACGACAGTGGTAAAATACTGTACACTGTGCCGGGTGTTTCATAGTTTGTTATAAATAAACCCAGATTAGTGTCATATAACATAACCTGGGCAAAAAATCTCAACTGAATTAAACACACAACAATCTGCCATAGCCGACGGGCAATCTCAGCGACCGCTCCCGGCTAGCGATTTAGACACAGAAAATAATGCATTTCTGTCTCTCTATTAAGTGTACAGTGACTCTGCCGCCCGGTTTCATGAATCGGACATTCTCCACAGAAATTACCCAACGCGCAGGCTGGCAACCTTCTGCATCATCGTATGTCATGTCACAACTATTATATATTACACGACTCCACATTTTTTTTCAAGTACTTTATTAAAAAAATATTATTTTTTTTATCGATATGTCACAGGTATATAAACTTTAATGGAAGAAAATTATTTCACCAAGTGATATGCCAAGGAAAAAATAGTTGAGGGCTGAGAGATGAGGGTTGAGAATGAACCGGATAACATTTGAGACACCTTGTCGCTGATTCCTTTGTGTTCCTGTTCGGTTATATTCCGACTTCCGCCCTCTGACCTCCGGTCTCCGGTACATAAGTTTCTTCAACTCAATGAAATACACTCAAAGCCCTAAATAAATTGACAATATCAAAGGCATAATACATAATGAATAAATAGCGTATAGAAAAAACCTGGTCTTAACTGTCAACTGTCCACTGTCCACTGTCCACTAACAAAAGGGGTGATACCGTTGAAAACAATAATTGTCGGACCGAATGACGCCAATCAACGTATTGACAAGTTTCTTCAAAAATATTTTAAAACCATGTCGTTGGGCATGATCTATAAATCCATCAGGAAAAAAAGAGTGAAAATAAACGGCAAAAGGGTTGAAAAAAATTATAGATTGATAGAAAACGACGTGATTGATTTATATATTAATGATAGTTTTTTTGAAGAGACAAAGGCGTTCAAAACAAAAATTGCGCCGGAAGCCTTTAAAGGCGTTAACCCGAACATACATATCATCTATGAAGATGAGAACATTTTATTGACAGACAAACAACCGGGTATGGTGGTGCACCCCACCGGGCAAGAGCAAACAAATACGTTAATTACCCATATCCAAAGCTACCTTTACCATAAGAAAGAATTTGACCCCGAATCGGAACACACTTTTGCGCCTGCACTGTGCAATAGAATTGACCGAAATACGGGAGGAATTGTCATTGCGGCCAAGAATGCGGAGGCTTTGCGCATTGTCAATGAAAAAATCAAGCACAAGGAAATCCGGAAGTTCTACCTTTGCCTTGTCCACGGCCTGCTTGAGCATAAGCACGGGAAATTGGAGGGCTATCTTATCAAAGATCACTCGACAAACAAGGTCTCTATATACAATGCCCATCAAGGTAAGGCCAAAAGTATCGTAACAAAATATAACGTTTTAAAAGAAAAGAACAATATGAGTTTGGTTGAAGTGGAATTGATTACAGGCAGAACCCATCAAATCCGGGCACATTTTTCTTCCATCGGTCACCCGCTGGCAGGAGATAGAAAATATGGCGGCAAAAATCTTCCGGGCGTGCATTATCAGGCTTTGTACGCCTATAAATTGACATTTGATTTTAAAACCGATGCCGGAATCCTGAATGGTTTAAAAGGAAAAAGTTTTGAGGTAAAAGAAGTGGACTTTGCATCAACGGGACAAGCTTATGATATGCTTTGATGAAAACGTGTCAGAAGGACCGGCCCCTTGACATGCTATTCAATATTGCTGCAGCTGCACCACAACAATTTGCAGGTCTTTTTCATTTTACTCGCAGCTTCTGCAAGTTCGGACGGTTCTGCATACTTTTTGTATCGGTTGGTGATGCCTGCAAGGGAAATGGTCACCAAGGGAAATTTTTCTATTTCTCCGTGCCTGTTTTTCGCAATAATATACTCTCTTGCCACATCCTCCGTTTTATATAAGTCTCTAACCTTTGTATCGAATTGTCGTATGATGTTGTCACATAAGGTTTGTACGCTATATTCGTTTAACATGACAATAAAATCATCCCCGCCGATATGCCCGACAAATTTGTCGGCTGCAGGATGCTTTTCGGTCTCTTCACATAAAATTTGTGCAATCAATTGTATGAGCTTGTCCCCATTTTCAAAGCCGTAAACATCATTATAGGATTTAAAATTATCCGCATCTATATACAAAATGGTATAGGGCTGATTGCTGTCGATCAAATTCAAGATCTTCTTCTCAATCAGGTTGTTACCCGGTAAGCCTGTTAACGCATTAAGGTGTTTGGCGTAATTGATCTTGAGTTGCATTGACTTCTCCAGTAAATCTTTAACAGTAATGATACCGTAGTAATCGTTTTTCTTAATGATGACTACATAATCATAAAGCTCTTCTTCTTTTCTCGCCATTGCCAGCTTGGAGACTTGATCAAGAGGGGTATAATAATCTACAACAAGGGGATTGCGATTCATGAGCAACGCAATGGGCCTGTTCATAAAAATTGCAACACCGTATTTTGTGCCTAACTTTGCAAAAAACTTGTCTTTCATAACAAGTCCCTTGAGCTTATTATGATCTACTACCGGGATCCCTCGCACATTGGGGTTTTTGTTAAACTTTTCGAATAATTCCATGCCTGACGTCTCCGGGGATACGGCCTCCTTAATTTTTGCTATATCTCCGATTGCAATGGTAGAAGAGTTATGATAATAGGCCACTTTTTTCAACTTGTTTCGATCGGTAATCAACTTTTTGACAGGAGCAGACAATTCCTTAAATTCCGCAGAAGGACGCTGTATAAAGTAGCCTTGTCCATAATGAACCCCAATATCTATCAGTGTATTAAGCTCATTAACCGTTTCGATGCCTTCGGCAATCATTTTAATATTGGTAACCAGGCAAAAATCATACAATGTTTTGAGCAAGGCTTGTTTTAAACCGTCTTTATCCACATCTCTTATCAGACTCATATCTATCTTTAAATACTGCGGTCTGATTTCTGCCAGCAGAGAAAGTCCGGAATAACCTGCCCCAACATCATCAATGGCGATTTTATACCCCTGCTCTTTATAATTATCAATCACGTTTTTAAAGGTTTTAAAATCGTTTACCGATGATTTTTCGGTGATTTCAAAAATAATATTTTCCGGATCAATATTGTATTTGTTTAAATATTTTTTGGTAAAGCCCCGTATAAACTTCTCATCATATATTACATTAGGGTCTACGTTTAAAAAAAGCATATACTCCGGGAATATGCCTTTTGCACATGTAAGGGCCTTGGTTCTGCACAAGGATTCCAAGTCCCAGGTTCTGCCTAAAGATCTAGCCGTCCCGAAAAGTATATCCGGAAATTCCGGCGGAGAACCCACAGGACCTCGGGAAAGTGCTTCATAACCTAAAATATCTGCATTTTCAAAAGAAACAATGGGTTGAAAAAAGGTTCTTATATCACCTTTTTTCAATATATCTTCAAAACATTTTTCCAGAAAAGCTTTACTTTCTTCTACTTTTCTTACATTATCACGATTATATTCTTCCGATATGTAGCTATTAAAGAAGTCAATTGCTATCGCGTCCATCACTTTTTCCTCCACTACACATAATCCTCTGAATATATAATATATGTGAATAGAGTTAGTTTTGCATTAAAAGAATATTAATTTTATGTTAAAAAATCATTATATGGATATCAGTCACTCGCCTTCTCTTGACCATTTTCATTTACGCCTTTTCGAATATGCTCATGGGTCTTCAAATGTTCCATACAGTATTCATGCTCCCCTTCACAATCCATGCAGTATCTAAAATCCATTTTCGGGTCGTCCTTTTCCGTAATACCGCATACGGTACATTTGTGCAGTGTGAAATCTTTTGGTACATGGGCTTGAAATCTTCTGCGATTATAGTGAACGGCTCTATTGATCTTTGCTCTTCTAAAAAGGTCTTTTCCAAAGAAAATAAAAAAGTTAATGACGGTTATAAGGGGAATAAGCTTATATTCTAAAGGTAAAACCAATATATTAAAGCCTATATAGATCCAATTAAGCCATCCCAAATACTTCACTTTCACCGGCAATACGAAAAACAATAGAAATTGATGATTGGGAAAAATATGGGCAAAGGCTAGAAACAAAGATAAATTCAAGTATGTGGCCGTTGCACCGCCGCCGATGATAAACACGGCTATCGTTGTACCAATCATGCCAAAAAAATAGTATACATTAAATTTAAAGCTGCCCCATTCATGTTCCAGACTATTGCCGATCATATAAGCAACATAAAGGGCAAAGAATATCCACAAAGGTGATACCTGAGGCGGAATAAAAATATAGGTAATCAACCGCCATACCTCCCCGGCTATAACCCGTGACGGAACAAGCGTCAGTTTACCAATAATCCCGGGGTCCATCCATTGTAATAAATAGATAAATGCATTTAATCCTATAATGTAAGTAATGATTCCTTTAATGGCCAAATGGCCGAATTTTTTTTCCAGTTTATCTAACCAGTTCATTTCAACACACCTTTCCCGTAAACAATCACACATTCGAAAAGCAGCGTATATTTGATGCTTATACATATATAAACGGCTAGGTTAGCCTCAACCTAGCCATTGCCTTTTCTTATGAATAGATATTGAGTTTCGAATTTAGTTCTATTATAGCATAATATTTACGATAGTAAACACTTTTTATACCTTATACGGATATAATAAAATTTTTCTTTAACGCCCGGCGACAGGCCGTGCGGTTTTTTTACATTTATATCCAATTATGTTTCTCAAAACCATTTCGTGTTCTATTTTTTTTATTCTATCATATTTTAAAGAGGGGAGGTGATTTTATTAAAGATAATAAATGCTAGAACTAGAAATATAATCGTATGGAAGTGACCTTATGGAGAATCTTAGAGATTGTTTGCGTAGCGTAGGAAAAGCGGCTTCAACTGTCTGAGCGCCAGCGAGTTTTGAAGCCCGCCCGAAGTAAGCAATACAAGCTCTTAGATTCGGAATACCTGTTGCTGGAGTACGATTATATTTCCAACTTTACTGTTTATTATCTATATATAAATGTGAACAAGAACATTTTAAAGTGCGATATCCGTCAAGAATAAACAATGGATGGAATACGCATAAAGACAACCGTTTATGTAAATATTATAAGCTACATCGAATAAAAATTTTAGGAGGCAACCATATGCAAAAAAAAGAATGCATTGCTATGATTTTGGCAGGAGGCCAGGGCAGCCGGTTAGGAATTCTTACGCGAAAAATGGCTAAACCTGCCGTTCCTTTTGGTGCTAAATATCGCATCATCGATTTTACATTGAGCAATTGTTCGAACTCCGGATTGGACACCATCGGGGTCCTCACACAATATCGGCATCTAGTATTACATTCACATATAGGCAACGGCAGTCCGTGGGACTTGGACAGGAAACACGGAGGGATCACCATGCTTCCTCCCTATGTCAAGCAGCGGGGCGGCGAATGGTATAAAGGGACTGCCAACGCCATCTACCAAAATAAAAATTTTGTGGACCAGTATGCTCCGGAATATGTCATTATTTTATCCGGCGATCATATCTATAAAATGGACTACTCCCTTATGCTCAAGGCCCATAAACAAAAAAATGCTGATGTTACGATTTCGGTTATTGAAGTGCCGTGGGAGGAAACAAGTCGATTTGGCATCATGCGCACCGATGAACAAAACAGGATAAAAGAATTCCAGGAAAAGCCTAAGAAGACTAGCAGCAATCTGGCTTCCATGGGTGTATATATATTTAATTGGAAAGTATTAAAAAATTATCTGACCAAAGACAACCAGGACTCGCTTTCCAGCAACGACTTTGGAAAAAACATCATCCCAAAGATGCTGAATGATCGCCTCAACATGCTTGCCTACCGATTTAACGGTTACTGGAAGGATGTCGGCACCATTCAAAGTTATTGGGAAGCCAATATGGATCTATTATCGGATCAGCCCCAACTGGACCTTTTTGACCCTCAATGGCCTATTTATTCCGTCAATCCTGCGCAGCCTCCGAATTATATTGCCAGCTCCGCCAAAGTCAATCATTCGTTAATTAATGAAGGGTGTCTGATATTCGGGCAAATGGAAAGATCCGTGCTTTTCCCCGGTGTTTATGTGGGAAAAAATACAATCATACGAAACTCTGTGATTATGCCGAATGTAAAAATAGGCTCCAATGTAATCATTGAAAATGCGATTGTCTCCGAAAAAACCATTATCAGTGACGGCTGTCATATTGGCTATGACGAATCGGAAAAAGCTTCAAGCTTTTCAAACGATAAACAGCCTCAGCTTGCAATTATCGGTGAAAGCCTTATACTCCGCAAGAACACGAAAATTAGAAAGAATTCTATTATAAGTATTGAAAATTTTGAGAATGCACCTTTGACGGTTTCCAATGTATCATAATATATAGATACCCAGCTTTAAAAGTGAATTTATATTTACGCAAAAAACGTAAAACCATTATTATTTGTGTAAATAGTATCTTTAGGTTGTAATTGGGTATCTTTAATTTAGAAAAGCTATCCGCTAAGGGGAGATTTGGCTTGCCTCTAGAGATCGTATAAATTCTTTTTCCCCTTTAATATATTTTGTCATGAAACAAGTATTCCGTTTAATAATATATTAGTGATGGGAGGGATGCGAATGACCCAGGAAGAGGAAAAAGTGTTTGTGTCTACAAAAATTTTCGATGAAAAGGGGGAAAAGATCGAAGAATTGGTTCATGAGACCATTATCCGGGAACGGTAATCTGTACAAATCATTAGAGCCATCGCAAATTTGCGATGGCTCTAATGATTTGTATTCTATTTTTTTCCATATCTCAATATAAATATAATTGAATGTATTCTTATTCGAGGTGATACAATTTGAAAAAAGTTCGATCCGCCATCTTCCTGCTTATCTCTGCTGCATTGCTGCACTTTATTATAAACCCTGCCCATCATTCCAAACATGACTATATATCTTGGGAAAACGCGCAGCAGCTCACCTTCTCTCAAAAAAATCCTTATGAAATATATATTGATTTATCCGAATATCGATTATATCTTTTCAAAGACAGAGAAATCATCAAGAAATACCCTGTGGCCGGTGGAAAAGAAAAGACCCCCTCACCTTTCGGCACTTGGAAAATAATCCATAAGGGTAAATGGGGAAACGGTTTTGGGGGATACTGGATGGGATTGAACGTACCTTGGGGAAAATACGGCATACACGGCACCTCTCGTCCGTCATCCATCGGGCGCAGTTCTTCCCATGGGTGTATACGCATGTATAATCACCACGCCGAAGCATTATGGAAAATCGTACCCCCGGGGACACCTGTGATCATCACCAAAGGAACTTACAGCCCCTTTGGCCTGAATCCACGGACCATCGTTCCCGGTGATAGAGGCACCGATGTCATGCATGTACAGATGATATTAAGAAAAAAAGGGCTGTATAAATGGGAGATTGACGGCATATACGGGGATAGGATGAAAGCTGCCATCTTTGCAATTCAAGAACAAAACGGCATCCCTCCCCATAATGAAATCGACAGACAGACACTTAAGGCCCTGGGAGTGTTCCGATTCGAGTAGGTGCTAAAGGCTGTGCTATTGATCTGCCTTCAATTTGATTGTATCGGCAGCCATTTGAGCACCTCTTGAATGGCTTGATCCCAGAACCCCCACTCGTGAGTCCCCTCACCCTCTTTATAGGTAACCTCCAGTCCTATTTTTTCACAATGTTTCTTGAAACGGAGGTTGTCTTCATAGCAAAGGTCCTGTATACCGCAGCATTGGTATAGTAAAGGCCTTGGGCTCGCTGCACCCATAACCTGTTCTGCAAGATAGAATAATTCATTCTCGGTTCCTTTGATATTGTCCAAATCCCCAAATATATTTTTAAGTTCACCATACTGCCATAGGTCATCATCATTCCTTTTGACTCTTGCGCTTATATCCAGCGCTCCCGAAAGACTTGCAGCCGCAGCAAATTTGTCCGGATGTCTAAGTACCAGCTTGAATGCACCATATCCTCCCATCGAAAGCCCTGCCACAAAATTATCCTCCCGTGCATCGGAAAGATGAAAGAAGCCTCTTGCAATGTGAGGCAGTTCCTCACTGATGAAGGCCCAATACTTATGTCCGCACGCCATGTCCGTATAATAACTTCTGTTGGCTGCCGGCATAACCACTGCCAATCCAAGGGGGGCAGCATATCTTTCTATAGATGTCCGCCTCATCCATATCGTATGGTCGTCGGATAACCCATGCAGCAGGTAAAGGGTGGGATGCTTTAAACCGAAAGATTCTGCTGTCATCCCAATCTGCCCTTTTGTACTTTCAGGTAATATTACATTCATTGCGGTTGAAATACCTAACACTTCGGAAAAAAAATTGCACGTTATAAATGCCATCTTACGTTCTCCTCCCGGCCTGCTTTTTTCGCTTTGCGGTACATTCTTTATGATCAAATATCAAGCTCAATATTACTTACTCTCCAAGCGCCGTCAGTACGTTTAAGAAAAAGATTGACAAAAAAACCGGAAACATTATCGGTAGTTGTATCAAGTATCATAAACTAATAAAACATCTGTTTATTTTCCAAACCATAACTATTTAGCCTATAATCCAAGTTATTATTCTTAAGATAAGGTACTGCGGTATTTGTTTCAGCATTAGATATTTCTTTATGATTTATAACAAGATTGTCTGCTGCATAAATCGTTAGTGTATCAACATCCTTTTTAATAAAAGCCACAGTGAATTTGGCTGCAATATCAATGGTCTGCATTAATGTTTTCTCCGTTAGAGACAGGGTTTTAAGGTTATGATACAGCTCTTCCGTTTCAGCATTTAAAGAATCAAGCTTATTGTTTAAAGAAGCAATTTCCATTTTATGTTCATCTATAAGGGCAGATTGTTCCTCAATATTAGTTTTTAAATGAGTTATTTCAAGCATAAGGTCATTAGGTTTATGAGTACAACTAACGATTGTAAATAGTTGCATAACCACTATTGTGCCTATTATTATTTTTTTGAAACGCATATATGGAATCCCCTTTCAAAACTCCATAAGAACATTATACCTTATATATAATAATTTGTCAGTAGTATAGTATTGAAAACAAAGTCCATGATCCGAAAAACGGAGGTGGGAAAGTGACTTGGGGACTGAACCATCTGACACACATGGTTTTAGTGTGTCTGGGGGTCTGTACCCATGTCACTTTCCTGAATGGGCCT
>JAKSBV010000452.1 GCA_022360955.1 Bacillota bacterium | reverse complement strand
TTATATATCTGTTGTCTATTAAGTTTAGGTTGAAAGTTAAAATCATACTCTTCTAAGGTCTTAATTGATGGAAACCTAGCTTTGGCTGTCCTTTTTTTATAGCTATTATCTCTCCTATTGGACATCTCGTCTTCTATTAGAAGTTCAAAAAATTCTATGTAAGATAGTTTTTCTTTTATAGCTTGCTCGTTTCTAATGTCAAAGGTTTTTACCACTCCAGAAAGCTTTAGGGCTTTTAAATCTTTCATTAAACTACTCATTTTATCTCACCTCCTTGAGTTTGAATAGAGCTTCATATTCACAAAGAGGTCTATATATATCACTTTCTGTATTTGAAGTTAAGCTTATGCCTGTATCTGCATCTTGCTCATAGAGTCCTTTTTCACAGATGTTTCTGATAGTCTGATATTTTATAGAGCCGAAGGTTAACGCTCTCTTACAAGCTTTTTCAATAATCTCACAACCAAATTTATCCTTGAGCTTAAGCACTCCATAGATAGGTTTACCCCAATGATTTTGATTTCTTTCTAAAACTTTATGAAAAAACTCTAATGCATTTGGGCCTATTTCTAACATCTTTTGTCTATACTCATATTGAAGATGTGTTTTAGTTTTTACTTTATATTCCGGGTAATGGACATTACTGGTGGAAAACTGTCCTTTACCCTCTATTTTTAAGTGAGTTGCAACGAGTTCATACTGACTATATATTTTAATTAGCTTATCTGACACTTTTAATGTTACATTTTCTCCTATATGCTTGTAGGGGACTGAGTAAAAGTTGCTATCATAGCTTATATGACAGTTAACATTTACCTTTCTTGTTGTCCATATTCCAAAGTCATATCCCTTAAGCTTAATTGGCCTAAGACTCTGCTTTTCTTCCATTTCAAAAACTTCCTTTGGAATCTTTTTAGTTGTTCCGTGAACTCTACTATTACATATATTTTCAAGCCAATTACTTAGAGCTTTTTCATATTCTTCATAACTTTTTAACCCTCGACCCTTAAAGAAATTATTCTTTACATATTTAACTCCTG
>JAKSBV010000153.1 GCA_022360955.1 Bacillota bacterium | reverse complement strand
TATCTTAGGACACCAATTTAAATACATTACATGTTTCGGTTCAACAAACTTCTCATGGTATTGTCTTACCAATTCTTCAAATTTAAATACATTACATGTTTCGGTTCAACGAGAGATTGATTTAAAAATACCAATTCCCTTATACCAATTTAAATACATTACATGTTTCGGTTCAACCACAGTAAAATCAACAAATCAAATTCACAAAAATCTTTGTATCCCCTATCATTCAACAATGCCAAAATTTTTTCCCAACCGCAGACAACCCTTTTACAATATTTGCATCAACAAGCCCTCTGTCCTTATTTTACAACACTTTTACCCGATTGTCACTAAAAAACGGTTGGGAAAATGCATATGGCACATAGGTATTGCATGCATCAGATAGAAACCGGATACTTGCCGTATTTTCTTTCGGCTTCATAATACAGCAAAAATATTTTTCTTAGGCGTCTCATCACAGCAGAGCCTCAAGCATTGTCAAAATCATTCGTCTTGACTTTCCATTGCTTTATCTTTTCTTTTAAGGATTGCATCAAATCACTATGGCATTCTTCGTAGGCCAGATTATTCTGCTCATAGGGATCTGCTTTCAGGTTATAAAGTTCATCTTCACCTCTTACGCTCCAGTTAAACTTCCAAAGATCCGGCGTAATCACTGTTCTAATGGGGTCTCCTATCGCATCTTTTACTTCATCTTCATCATATTTTCTTAACCAGGACTGCAAAATCCCATTATTCATCATGCCATTATTATGTCCATTCCATTCAATAAAAACATTTTCTTCATCGAGTAACTTTCCATCCTTCAAAAACGGCCCCCATGACTGACCCTGAAGATGTTCCGGCACCTTCTGCCCCATGAGCTCCAAAAGCGTAGGAACAATATCGACCTGGCTGACAGGATTGCTCACGCGTTTTCCGGCACATTCCGTATCCGGTATCTTCATAAGCAAAGGTACCCTAACCGCTTCTTCAAACATGGTGCATTTTGCTATTAATCTATGGCTTCCCATCATATCGCCATGGTCACTTGTAAAGACAATGATAGTATCGTCCATCAAATTATTTTCTTCCAACGCATCAAGAATTTTGCCCACCTGTGCGTCCACAAGGCTTACCAGGCCCCAGTAATTGGAAATCATTTTCTTCCAATCTTCCTCTGTCTTAAGTGGTAACCCGCTGTGTCCTCTTTCCAACAATGCTTGTTTGAGCAACCTCAGCTTTAAAGGATTTTTTTCGTTCAACTCATGATGAAAGTTGGCAGGGAGCGGTATCTCGGCAACATCGTATTGACCGTCTCTTGGACCGAAAAAAGGCATATGCGGTTCTAAAAAGTTTACAAATAAAATAAACGGATTCTCTTTGTTATTCTGAATAAATCCGACTGACTCATCGGCCAGATAAGCTGCTTTGGTATGTTCTTCCGGCAACCGAGCACAAAACGGTCTTGAAAATCCTTTCGAACCGTCGGCTAAAACCTCATCCGGCTCATATCCCAGCTCAACCAAATGATGATGATAAGTGCTGCGTTGTATCTTATCCTTATCCTTATCATCATCATAATATTTCAGATAAAAATCTTCTATACTCTTCCATTCCTCAAAACCATGTTGTTTAAAAATTTCATTGCCCAAATGCCACTTCCCATAATAGGCATTTTGATATTCGGAAAAATCTCCTAATTCGGGAAAGCACTTCACTTCATCCGGCAATTTGACATTATTCTCAATACATCCGTTAGTATGCGGATACAAGCCTGTCAGTAAAGTTGACCGCGAGGGTGTACAAACCGGCTGCGTTACATAAGCACGCTCAAACACAATACTCTGGTCTGCAAGCCTATCCAAATTCGGCGTATGAATCACATCGTTCCCATAGGCTTTTAAGGTATCGGCAGCTTGCTCATCGGTAAAAATAAATACTAGATTGCTTTTTTTTCTCATTATTGCCCTCCTCATAATCATAAAATTTTAAAGACATCAAGACCTTTCACCTGCATATATTTAACCATGTCAATTGAGTACAATCGAATGGATGTATAAATTGGGGCTGAAAGATAGTTGAAGGTTAAGTACTGAGGTTTGAGAATGCAACACTAACAAGTTCTAAATAAAGCTCTCAATTTGATACAACAGTTACTGCGTAAAATGGCTCGAATAAATGTAAGCGCTTTCAGCAATATTTGCTTTAAATTATACCATATTGCCTGTCGTTTTTCAAGATACAATATCAATTGGGGTGTATAAATTTCGATTGAAGAAGATTATTCCAACAACTGGTATTCCAAGGCTAAGAGCCTGTAAGCTTGCGCCGGACCGCAGCAAAACTTGCTAGAGATAACCAAACAGGAACGCAAAGTAATCAGCGACAAGATGTCGTGTACGGTAGGCGACCCGTTCTTAACCCTCATCTCTCAGCCTTCAACTGCTTTTTAACCTTGCACCAATTTTCTTCTTCCAGAATTTATATACGCTAATCGTATTTATATTCTTGACAATAATG
>JAKSBV010000451.1 GCA_022360955.1 Bacillota bacterium | reverse complement strand
TTTGTTGAACCGAAACATAGGATGTATTTAAATATTGCAGATAATACTCTACTGTTTAGTTGTAAAATTGTTGAACCGAAACATAGGATGTATTTAAATTTGTTTGATGACATCCTATCATTTCACCTAATTTTTGTTGAACCGAAACATAGGATGTATTTAAATGCTTTTTGTATGCTAGTGCCTTACTACACTTTTTATGTTGAACCGAAACATGGGATGTATTTAAATATAAAATAATCTTTGTATTTAATATCTAATCCAAGTTGAACCGAAACATGAGATGTATAATACTGATTGAGTCATTAAGTTGACAGCATGATAAATGGTAATTATTACAAAAACAAAGCAATACTGCACATTCAACCCGACACAAATGCGCCGGAGAATATTCTCCGGCGCATTTTAAAATAAATCTATTGAATGTACAAATCTCATATTCCGGCATACCACATATGTAACTCACTTCAATATAAAAAGCATTCTATTCAGCTTAATTCCAAATATGCATATTACAGATAGTATGGTATAATGGTTTGTATATTTTAGGATAGAAGGAGGAAGATTGGAATGTTTTTTTCAAAACAGCGTCAAATACATACATTAATTGTAAAACATCTGAACACGGTGGGAACATGCCACAAGGTCTTTTGTGAATGCGTGGAGGAACTGTTTTCCTGTGAGCCGAATGTGGAAGCAGAGCATCTGGCAGAGAAGGTTGAAGATCTGGAGTCACAAGCAGATGCCAACCGTCACGATATTATAAGGGCCTTGTTGAAAGGGGGACTGCTGCCCGAATCCAGGAGAGAAATATTAAAGCTGATAGAACTGGTTGATGAAATTGCAAATAAGGCAGAAGAGACCATCAAGCAAATGGTGCTGCAAAAGATTATATTTCCTGATGTTCTTAAGGAAGACATTAAAGCAATCAATCACAAGACCATGGAACAGTTTGCTGTGCTCAGCAGAGCCATTGACGCTTTATTTATCGATTATAAAGAACTGCAGAATGATTATGAGCAAATAAAAAGAATAGAATTGATGGAAAGCGAAATTGACGATATAGAAAATAGGACGATTAAGAAATTGTATGCGTTGGATATCGATTTGGCACGAAAGAACCAATTGAAGGGGATTGTTTCTCAAATAGCGGATATTTCTGATCTGATAGAAGATATATCGGATATGCTGGAGATTATTCTAGTATTAAGAAAGGCGTGAGGTTTTATGATCAGTTATTCGGTATTATCGGGAGCGTTTCTCGGATGGTCATTGGGGGCCAATGATGCTTCCAATGTATTTGGCACGGCGGTCTCTACCAGGATTGTCAAGTATTCCACAGCTATTATCTTGACTTCTGTTTTTGTAATACTAGGTGCCTATATTGACGGGCATCGAGGGGTGCATAAATTGAGCGATTATGCGTATAACGGCGGAATCGACACTCCGATGGCGGCATTTTTGGTCATGCTGGCCGCTGCGCTTACAGTAACGGTTATGACGATTTTGAAGCTGCCCGTTTCAACTTCTCAGGCGGTAATTGGTGCAATTATGGGAGGCGGCATTTTGGCCGGCAAAACCGATTTTGCGTATACCACGCAATTTTTAAGTGCCTGGATTATAACGCCCATCGGTGCAATGCTTATTAGCTTTATCCTTTATACATTGATTGCAAAATTTGTGGAAGGACAAATTAAGAACCTGATGGTTTACGATCTCATGATTAAAGTAGGTTACTACTTAGCTGGTATTTTCGCTGCATACTCTTTAGGCGCGAATAACGTGGCGAATGTTACATCTATTTATACGGGGCAATTAAATCTAATCACAACGAAGCAGGCAGTCATTGTGGGAGGTGTTTCCATAGCATTAGGGGTATTGACATTCAGTAAACAGGTAATGTTTACGGTGGGAAAAGGCCTCGTACCCTTATCGCCTATGTCCGGTTTTGTTTCGGTATTGAGTGCGGCCATTACTGTTTATATTTATGCCCTAATAGGCATTCCCGTATCTACTTCTCAAGCCATTGTGGGTGCGGTTGTGGGGATCGGCTTGGTGAAAGGGGTTAAAAATGTGAATGTCAAGACGTTGAGCAATATTCTCTTTGCATGGTTTGGCACCCCTACGGTTGCCGGCATTGTCAGCCTGCTTTTTTGTTTTATCTGGAAAGCGCTCTAGAGACAAAGGTGAAGATGTCTCTGCAAAATATATATTCTAATTTTAAAGGAATTCATATTTATAGCGTTCAAGAATGGTGAATACATAATGGGTTGAGTAGTACAGCTGTTTTCTCGGTAAAGGGAAGTATTTTTCCCAATCATTTTTTAGTGACATTTGAGTGAAAGTGTTGTAAAATAAAGACATACGACATGGTGAGACGAATATGATCAAATGTTGTTTGCGATTGGGAAAAATATTTGGAATTGTTGAATTGCAAGGGATACAAAGGTTATTGCGGATTTGATTTGTTGATTTTACTGGTTGAACCGAAACATGAGATGTATTTAAATAAGATAGCCAGCCTGCACATACCTGGGACTTGTATGTTGAACCGAAACATGAGATGTATTTAAATAAGCTTAATGTACACATCTCTTTGATTTTGTCTAATGTTGAACCGAAACATAGGATGTATTTAAATTAATAGTCGGTGTTACATAGATTACCAAGTCTTCCGGTTGAACCGAAACAAGGTGAGCATTTAGATGAGTAATTATAGAGTTAATCCAGATAATGAAAATATATCAATTCAAATACTAATGCAACGTATTGATAATGGAATTAATAAATTATATACAAAGTCATTGGTGTATGCAGATAATTATATGAAAGAAAAAGCAGAATATGGAAAAGATAGTCCAACGAAAGCTGATGAGAATTTTAAATTTATAAAAGAGAGGTTTATGAAATTTAATAAGCTTATTTTAAGAATACAAAAATATGTTGAGTATCCTTTTTCTAAAGAGTTATATGGAGTTTCAAGTAGAAATTACAAATTCCAAATATCTTTGGCAACGATATTAGCTGGTGTATTTCATAAATTAGAACAAGAAAATAAAACTGAATATGTTGTTAATAATGAAACTAGCTTAGAAAAATTCTTAGAAGTATTAGAAGATGCTTTGAAGAATGCTTTTATTGAAGACCCGAATTATAATGCATCTTCAACTAATTCAGAAAAGCTTAGTGAATTGGTTGAAGGGATATCTTTTGAAAAAGCAATGTAATTCTATAATATCTTTTATACTAGATTATATTGATAAAAGTAGGTGAACAAATGTACACAATCAAACAACTCCAAACAATGAAAGAAAATCAAACTTTTGACAGAAAGAGTATTCGCATAGAACCCAAAGCTCTAGCTACACCATTCGTAGCCTTTGCTAATGCTGATGGCGGAACATTAGCTATAGGTATAAAAGATAACGGAAAAATAGAAGGTATAAAAGGTCATGAAGGAAAAATAAATGAATTCCTACTAGTAGGATATGATTTCTGTAAGCCAACAATAAAAGTAGAATTTGAAACCTTAGATTGCATTGATAGTGAAGGTAAAGATAACCAAGTCCTACTCATTAAAGTTCACCAAAGCCAGAACGTTCATACTAACCAAGCTGACGAAGTATTTTATAGAGTAGGTGATAAATCAAAGAAATTGAGCTTTGAGGAACGATTACAACTAATGTACGATAAAGACGATAGATTTTATGAAGATTCACCTGTGAAGACTTCAACTATAGATGATATAGACATGGACAAAGTAAAAGATTATGCTAGTCTCATAGGTTACTCAAAGACACTGTTAGAATTCTTAACAGATGGGAAAAAATTTATAACCAAAACTGATAATAGATATGAAATAAGTGGTGGAGCAATTCTTCTATTTGGCAAAAATCCACAGCACTACTTTCCAAGAGCAAGAGTAAGATTCATCAAGTATCAAGGTGTTATTGAAAAAACTGGGACTAGAATGAATGTCATCAAAGATATAATATTTGAAGGTACAATATTAGAAATGCTACAGAAATCCTTAGATTTTGTAGGCACACAAATAAAAGAATTCACTAAGCTAGGTAATGATGGCAAGTTCCATACAAAATCTGAATACCCTGAATTTGTGTGGAAAGAAATTATAGTTAATGCAGTTTGTCATCGTGATTACAGTATAAAAGGAACGGATATACAAATAAAAATGTTTGATGACAGACTAGTAGTAGAAAGTCCAAGAACATTACCTGGACTTGTAAGACTCGATAACATGAGAAACATTCATTTTTCTAGAAATCCAAAGATAGCAGGCTTCTTAAAAGACCATACCTATGTAAAAGAGTTTGGTGAAGGTATCGATAGAATGTTCATCGAAATGGAAGCAATGGGATTACCTGCACCTAAATATGAGAAAGTAGCTTTTATGACAAAAGTAACTGTAAAGAATAATGCTGAACGCTATGAGCATATAAATGAGCATATAAATGAACATATAAGTGAGCATATAAATCTAACCCAAAATGAAAAGTTAATACTAGATTCAATAATTAATAATCCTAAAATTAGCCAAAATAAACTAAGTGAAATATTAGGTGTATCTAAATCCACAGTACGAAGAGCTACAGACTCATTAAAAGAAAAAAACATTATAGAGCGAGTTGGCTCAAATAAAGGTGGATATTGGAAAATAATAAAAAACTAGAATTAAGATGTAAATTACATTATAGGCGTATCGGTGGATCTCCGGCACCGAAATATCCAGAAATCTCTCAAAAAGACCAGTATAAAAATATTGTAAATAAAATCCTTGATATGTTGACTCAAGAAAAAGATACGCTTATTTTGCAAAGAGAGAATGAAATACCGGATATGAATACTTTTGATCTTACAAAAGATAAATTATCGCTGAAGTGGTTTACAGTGGACCAAAATCAGTTTTTTAAAATGATGTCGGTAGAATTCCAAGAACGCTTGATTCTGGACTTAATTATTAGCAATAAGTCAACACTATCACAATAAATTATTAGGGCAAACGTACGAAAAGTATCTCTGTCTAGCAATTCCATAAGAAATTTTTTAAAATATGCCGTTTCAGTATATAAATATTATGATAGGATCTATATTTTGTTCCTAGAATTAAATTGAACTGGAATTAGATTCGTTTCAGGGTATATGAAGAAGGAATTATTTAATATGCTCAGCCCGAAAGCCCTTTATGGATATTTCCAGCATCAATATATTAAACAGCTTCTCATTTTCGGAGAAGATCATAATCAAAAAACAGAAAGAAGGAGATGTTATATTTTTTGATGCGTTTCCCTGTAAAGAGATTACAATCGCAAGGGATGTTATGACACCTCACTATGCCCAATATTATACAGGCAATGGTTGTGCTCCGACAGACACGGAGAATCCTGTTCCTATTTTCTTTTATGTAGTAAAGGATACGAACTTTGCTTTTCATTATGCTGTGTGTAAGGATTTGATTGTTGGAAACAAAAAGGTACAAGCATCAAATCTGAAAGGTTTTATCCATGATACCTTAGAAGCAGCGTTGCGTGAATTTGGCATCGGTGCAAAAACATCGGTAGGATATGGACATTTTATGAAGAGTGATCAAGGAGAGGTCGGAAAAAAATAGCTTGTATTTTAAAGCCAAGCCGTGAACATTCCACCGTATTTAACAATTGGAGCAAGAGAAGCGGTGAACACATAATGGGTTGAGTAGTGCACCCGTTTTTCTGGATAAAGGGAAATATTTTTCCCAATCGATTTTTAGTGACATTTGTGTGAAAGTGTTGTAAAATAAAGACATACGGCGTGGTGAGACGAATATGATCAAATGATTGTTTGCGATTGGGAAAAAAATTTGGAATTGTTGAATTACAAGGGATACAAAGATTTATGTGAATTTACTTTGTTGATTTTACTGTAGTTGAACCGAAACATGTAATGTATTTAAATAGTTGCACACCCTCTGCAGTATCTACATATCCGCTGTGTTGAACCGAAACATGTAATGTATTTAAATAAAGATCGAAGTAATCAAACATTTTGCGATAGTAACGTTGAACCGAAACATGTAATGTATTTAAATGTTTTGGATGTAGACATCAGGGCTGATGACGAACGTGTTGAACCGAAACATGTAATGTATTTAAATCATGGTTGGTAGATCGTGTGGAGGTTTCTTATTGCTGTTGAACCGAAACATGTAATG
>JAKSBV010000472.1 GCA_022360955.1 Bacillota bacterium | reverse complement strand
GTGATGCCCCCTGTAAAGTAGACATAAAAAAGATTGGACGCCTACTAGTCAAGTGGTGCGATTCGAACTTCAATATACTAGTCTTTAATAGGATTCTGTCATTATTGTAGAAATGGATATATTCGTCAATCAACTCCTTAGCTTCATTGATTGTTTGGGGTTTGATTTTAGCAAACATAAAAAAGTTTTCAAGGAGCATAGCATGATGATCCAAGCTGATAATGCATGATATAGATAAACTGGTTAAGCTCTCTGATTCCCGAAGATACGCGAGATAATCCCAAATTACGTGTATGAGGAAAAGTATGCAGCATACTTCGACAGGCGAAACATGTCCATCCACACCATGGTAGTAGCCGTACTGAAAATAGGTATTAACGCCATTATTGTAAATTATTTGTGATTAAAGTTACGCGTGGTTAGCTCGATCACTGACTCTGCATCAAGAAGAAATGCTTTTTTTGGTTGCTTCATTTGCTCCATTTAACAGCCATCTCTCCCATTTTTCTAGGTAGCGCTTGACCCTGGTATATCGAGGCTATAGGATGGCCATATTTCGCTATTTACTTATGTCAATAATGACATCAGACATAGTTACAAGTAGTTATTCTTGAAAGTTATGGTAGCCAAGCGCAATAATAAAATTGGTCAATATGACGATTGGCTAAAACATTATTTGGAGGAGGTTACTATGGGGAATGTAATGACTAAGGGAAAAGGACGAGAACGCATACAGAGATTCGGCCGGGCGCTGAGCGGTATGGTCATGCCGAATATCGGAGCATTTATAGCATGGGGACTCATTACAGCATTGTTTATACCTGTGGGATGGATACCAAACGAAAGCCTGGCGACATTGGTGGAGCCTATACTGAGGTTCCTGCTACCCATACTGGTCGGCTATACCGGCGGTAAAGCAGTGGCCGGCGTCAGAGGCGGTGTCGTGGGTGCAGTAGCAACTGTGGGCGCCATAGCGGGTACAGGCAATATTATGTTCATCGGAGCCATGATTATGGGTCCACTGGGCGGACTGTGCATCCGGACATTTGACAGAGCGGTGGATGGCAAAATCAGAGCCGGATTTGAAATGCTAGTGGATAATTTCTCAGCAGGTATCATTTCGATGCTCTTAGCTATCGTTGCATACCTTGGCATTGGGCCGCTGGTGGATGCACTAACCACGGCCATCGCAAATGGCGTACAGGCCATGGTGGATGCCAACCTGCTGCCCTTCACATCACTGGTCATAGAGCCGGCAAAAGTGATGTTCCTCAACAATGCCATTAACCATGGGGTACTGGGACCGCTGGGGGTCGAGCAGGCTGCTACAGCAGGAAAATCGATACTCTTTATGCTGGAAACCAACCCCGGTCCGGGATTAGGCATACTTCTGTCCTATTGGTTGTTTGGAAATGGCATGGCCAAGAACAGTGCACCGGGCGCTATCATCATTCACTTCTTGGGAGGCATCCACGAGATTTATTTCCCCTATGTACTCATGAAACCGATCCTGCTGGTTGCGGCCATAGCCGGCGGAGCCAGCGGTGTATTGACCTTTGGGATACTGGGTGCAGGACTGGTGGCGACGCCGGCTCCGGGAAGCATCTTTGCCTATTTGGCTATGACCCCAAGGGGAAACTTGATACCGGTACTGCTGGGCATTATCATTTCCACCGCTGTAGCATTTTTTGTGGCCAGCCTGTTTTT
>JAKSBV010000390.1 GCA_022360955.1 Bacillota bacterium | reverse complement strand
GAAATCCCTTTCAAATGATACCCTAAATTATAAATAAGTTTATTAAAATTTTCAATTTTTTCAACGTCCGGTTCTTCATGAACCCTATACACAAACGGCATATTCAGCCAAAATACGTGTTCTGCCACAGTCTCATTGCAAATCAGCATAAACTCTTCAATAATCTTATTGGAGATTGTGAGTTCATATTTTTTAACCTCGATAGGTTTCCCCCGGTCATCTAAAATAATTTTGGCCTCCGGAAAATCAAAATCTATACTTCCTCGCTCCATCCTCTTATGACGAAGGATCAGCGCCAATTCTTTCATCAACTCAAACATGGGCACCAAGCCTTTATATCGTTCCGACAATACGGGGTCTCTATCTTCTAAGATACCCGTCACATCGGCGTAGGTCATCCGCTCTCTTGTCTTGATAACACTTTCAACAACCTCATAATCCACCACGCGTCCAACAGCATCAATCTCCATCAATACCGATAAAGTCAACCTGTCGACTTGAGGATTTAAACTGCAGATGCCGTTGGATAGTTTTCTAGGAAGCATCGGAATCACTCTGTCTACAAGATACACACTGGTTGCCCGCTCAAATGCTTCTTGATCCAAGGGACTGCTTTCGGTTACATAGTGGCTTACATCGGCAATATGTACACCTAACTTGTAGTTGCCGTTTTCCAGCCTTTCCAAAGAAACCGCATCATCCAGGTCTTTTGCATCTGCCCCGTCAATGGTCACGGTATCCGACTGTCTTAAATCCCTGCGTTTTTGAATCTCCGTTTCACCGACAACCTCAGAGATATTGTCTGCCTGGCGCAATACATTTTCAGGAAATTCTTCATTTAGGTTAAATTGCTTAATGATGGAGACAATATCCGTACCCGGATCATCCTTATGTCCCAAAATCTCTATGACTCTGCCCTCGGGATTTCTTCGTGCCTCCGGCCATCGGGTGATTTGCACAATTACTTTCTGACCTGTTACAGCCCCGTTAAACTCATCTTTCGGCACAAAAATATCCCGAAATATCTTTTTATCGTCAGGCATAACAAAACCAAAATGCTTACTGCTTTCATAGGTTCCCACAACAGTCGCATTGGCCCTTTTGATAATGCGTATAATCTCACCTTCTGCCCTTTTTCCCTCAACAATTCGCCGTGTAAGCCTTGCAATAACCCTATCGTTATGCATTGCACCTTTCGAATCTTCCAACGGGATAAATACGTCGGAAATGGTTTCATCATCGGGAATAACAAATCCGAATCCTCTTTCATTGCCCTGGTATCGTCCAACCACTAACCCCATTCTTTCCGTGACACCATATCTGTTTTTCCTTGTTTTAATAATCTGTCCGTCAGCTTCCAAGCTGTTAACAATCTCCTGAAACGCCACAATATCCTCTGCGGGTACATCCAATACGGTAATCAATTCTTCCATCAAAAGCGGCTTATAGGCATCTTCTCGCATAAACGCCACTATTTTTTCTTGTCTTGTCATCTTATCACATCCTATTAATCTAGCTGTTCGTCACTAGTCATCAATTCCTGTTCCCTATCCGTCTGTCCTTATGTATAGATAATACACTGTAAAATTGGAAATATAATCTTACTCCGGCAACGGGTATCCAAGGTTAAAAAGTAGTTGAGGTGCTAGAGATGAGGGTTGAAAATGAACCGCCCACCATTCATGACACCTTGTTGCTGATTACTTTGTGCTCCTGTTTAACTATATTCCGACCTCTGATCTCCGGTTTATCCATACAATTATATTTCTAATGCCAGTGTGTGTTATCTATAAGCAAAATGAATCATGCATTTTTTAAAACACCCTTATTCAAATGTATGGTACGGTCACATTGCCATATCTTTAGTATGCTTCTCTATAGTCTATCTTTATACAGCTTTTGCATAGATTTATCAAGAAAAAAACATCCTTGTTCAAGGATGTTTCAGGCATTATCTATTTAATGAATAGAGAAAGTATAACCGATGTAATAATAAACGCAATGGCTGCAACAGATGTCCACTTGCCTAATAACGCATCTAATGTTCTGCCTTTATTCTTTCCAAAAAATGTCTCAGCACCGCCTGCAATGGACCCGGACAGGCCTGCAGATTTTCCTGACTGTAAAAGTACAATAACGATTACGGCAATCGAAACAATTAAATGTATAATGGTCAAAAATATTTCCATTTTTACACCTCCTATATAGTCAACGTTTATATTTTACCATATTAGACAAGCAAGAACAACCATTTTTTTGATTATATCTTATTCGTTGGCGTCAGTTTAAGCCAATATTTGCAAAGCTACCGAATATTTTGGATTAACTCATTGAGGCTTTTCTCTAAGATTCTTTAAAAACCTCATAAAACTCAATAGTCTGCCGCTTATATTGAAACCCATTCTATTAAAAACTGAGTACAGCGTAGTCATAAGTGTAACGATAATAAGTTTTCCATAAATAATACTTTCTAAACATATTGAACGCGAAAAAGATTTTACGTGGACTACGTTGTGTTTTTCGCGTTGAATGTACTAAGGTATACCTTTCGTGATATAGAAAATGAAACCCATGTAAAATGTTTATCGTTAAATATATAGATAGGCGTATACAGGTCAGAATTTTTAAACCTATTAAATATTTTTTGAATTTGCTCCAATGTAAGAGACTTAGGTTTCCTATACCTTTTATTTTTATTCGGGAGCATGACATCTAGGAGTCGACTCGGAAAGTCAGCCTAAATTTTCCCAATAGAGATGTTAACGCTAAAAATATATAACCACAGAAATTCTTAAAACCCACATTATTAACGGTTTTGGGGTTGAGAAAACTGCTGAATGATGATATTATATCACCGTATTAGTTATAAAGTGGTAATAGACATGATGGGAAGATTACTTTGCAATCAGTTATGATATCTATAGATTATTGTATTATTTGTAATGAACGCTCACAAGGGAGCAAATACTTGTTGTAGGGAGTAGACGAATGAAAAGCAGAAAGAGAAAAAAGCGTAGGGTAATATGGATAATTATACTGATTGTTCTTATTGCTTTTTCCGTATGGGTATATTGGGAAAACACCTCTATTCAAGCAACGCAAATCAGCATCAGCAGCAAAAAAATCCTAAAGTCCTTTGACGGATTTACGATTGTTCAGGTATCTGATTTGCATAATGCGGAATTCAGTGACGATCAAAACAGATTGCTCAGCGCAATCAAGGATGTGTCCCCAGACATAATTACTATAACCGGTGATTTGATTGATTCAAGACATACAGATATTAAGAAAGCCATGAAATTTTTAAATGGGGCTGTAGCGATTGCTCCGGTTTATTACGTTACAGGCAATCATGAAGCAAGGGTTGACGAATATACAGAACTGGAGACAAAAATGACCAATGCTGGTGTTATCGTGCTCAGGGATGAAAGTACTACGCTTGAACTCGGTGGAAATTTTATCAGTCTTTTGGGCTTGGATGATCCCTCTTTCACAATGAAAGAAGATACATCCGGGGACAGCGAGGCCATGATCTGTGCGAAATTAGAGGATATACTGAGCAAAGAAAACGGGTATACAATCCTGTTATCACACAGGCCGGAATTTTTTGACGTGTATGTTGAAAACGGTATTGACCTTGTCTTAAGCGGCCATGCTCACGGCGGCCAGATACGCCTTCCCTTTATTGGAGGTCTTGTGGCACCGAATCAGGGTTTATTCCCCAAATATTATGAAGGTGTATATAAGGAAGAGCAGACGACAATGATTGTTAGCCGGGGTTTGGGCAACAGCATTATCCCTGTCCGTATTAACAACCGTCCTGAGCTAATTATTGTTACACTCAACATTACATAGGTCGCGAGCAGGAGGAATATGGAGGCTACAAGAGGCCTAAACAAGGCGCCTGTGCACTGGGACAACATTACAACGTTTTTGGATGGAGAGTTGTTTTACAAGGACGGCAAGTTCATGATCTGATTGAATTTTATTTTAGTCTCAGAATTATATATTCACATTCTCTATCTAAAGCTTACTTTGTAAGAACACAACAAATTGTTTTACCTGTATCTGTAAATGCCTTTCCTGCAATATCGCCATAAAATTCGCATCTACTAAAACCTGTGCTCTGAATCTCTGATAACAGTGCTTCTTTAGTAAAAAAATGATCCCATATATTATAGCAATTTATAGTTTCTTCTGTTAGTACAACACACTGCCTTAACTCTGTATGGTCTTCATCATCATATTGATAAATGGATTCTAGGCAAATATGGGGGTTTTCATTCCAAAAACCCCCCTCCTCACAATATTGCCATGAACGACTCTCATCTTTTCTCATAAGAGGTGTAAATACATCAAAAATAAATTTCCCTTTCGTTCTTAATGCTTGGTATACCTTTCTCAATAAAAGAAGCCTATCCGTAATTGATAACACCGCATAATCACAATATATCAGCGTTATTACATCGAACTGTTCTATAGAATAAATTGTTAAGTAGTTTTGGTAACGGTAGTCAATATTGCTTTTATTCAGTAGCCTTTGTTGCTTTGCATAGGCAATGGAGCGTTTCGAAAAATCCATTCCTGTAACAGAATATCCAGCGCTATGAAACCGCTCTGCATATAATCCAGGGCCACAGCCTAAATCAAGTAAAGACTTATATTGTGATGATGGCGCAATCTTTGAAATCCATTTTACCGATTGATCAAGAAATTCAGGTTTGCGTGTTGCCCCATCCCAATTCGGATTCAGATGAGCTTCCAATAGACCTTTAGAGATGTATTCATCATCCCAAAATTGATTTGTACTTGGTGCGTATAATTTAGGTTTGCTTGTATATTTTGTAAGTTTATGAAACATCATCGTATCTCCTTTTACAAATTTACTGACGCTTATATTGTAACATTTGGGATGATTTATAGCAAAATAAAAAATGATTATAGCCATAATATCCTACAAAAATCTCTATGTACTTATTTATTTCACGAGCTGTATTTTCAATGACTGCATATGCAAACACACGCATCCCTGTATTAAAACCGATATAGATCAGCGTATACAGGTCAGAATTTTTAAACCTATTAAATGTTTTTTGAATTTGCTCCAATGTAAGAGACTTAGGTTTATAGTTTTTTCAAATGAAAGTAACGTATTGCATGATATTTAAAATGTTCATAAACTTTCAAATAAAGCAGATTTTATTGATATTAAAGAAGGGTCTTCATATGAAAATGTCCAAGCTATTGACCGGCACGCTTATTTATATCTGACTAATAATAATGAACGTGCAACTAGTGAGCATAAACTAGATAATGGAAAATCTATACGCATTGATTACAAATTAGTGGATAATGTATGGATCGTAAAGAAAATCATTGAAGAAGAATCTTCTATTACGGGCAAACTCATCATTGATTATTTTAAAAACAGCAAATAATTATTGAGGTTTTGGCTTTTAGCAGGTAGTCAAAACCTCAATTTATTATTTGAACCTTTTTTCCTATTGTATATAAGTTTCGCCACTTTACAAGTTTTGAAATAACAAATTACCAATTAAATCAGTAATTTCGCAAAAATAGCAAAGTCAGATACCTTGATCCTACAAATACGAATCATAAAAAATAATAAATGTAGGAGGTATCTGACCAACTCATGATTAGTATTACCCATCATTCAGTTAAGCAAACATTGAATCATTGTTTAATACAATATGGTTTAGAAATTATTTATTCTGCAAGTTAAACCATGCTTTTAACCCTAAGTATTGAGCATTGTCTCCCAGTTCTTCTTCAATTCTTAATAATTGATTGTATTTGGCAACACGGTCACTTCTGGAAGGTGCACCGGTCTTGATCTGTCCCGCATTGACTGCAACAGCAATATCGGCAATGGTGGTGTCTTCCGTTTCGCCCGAACGGTGAGATACTACCGCCGTATAGCCCGCTCTGTTTGCCATCTGGATAGCATCCAGTGTTTCTGTCAAAGAACCGATTTGGTTAACTTTGATCAGAATAGAGTTGCCTACCCCAAGGTTGATACCCTTTTCTAATCTTTCAACATTGGTTACAAATAAATCGTCTCCTACCAGCTGCACCTTGTCACCGATTTTTTCAGTTAACAATTTCCAAGCATCCCAATCGTCTTCAGCTACGGCATCTTCAATCGAAATAATAGGATATTTTTCGATCAATTGAGCCCAATAGTCAACCATTTCTTCTTTTGTCTTCTTCTCTCCGGATTTGGGAAGCAGGTATGTACCGTCTTCTTGAATCCATTCGGCAGAAGCTGCATCAATAGCGATTCTGAAATCTTCACCGGCTTTGTATCCGGCTCTTTCAATCGCCTGCATAATAAGCTCCAATGCATCTTCGTCCTTGCTAAGGTTAGGAGCAAATCCGCCCTCATCGCCTACAGCCGTTGTATTGCCTGTTTCAGATAATACCTTTTTAAGATTGTGGAATACTTCGGCACACATTTGAAGTGCCCCTTCAAAGCTGTCGGCGCCTACAGGCATAATCATAAATTCTTGAATATCCACATTATTATTGGCATGGGCGCCGCCATTTAAGATGTTCATCATCGGTACCGGAAGGGCTTTGGCATTGGTCCCGCCGATGTACTGATAAAGGCTCATGCCCAGTCCTTCTGCAGCAGCTTTAGCACAAGCAAGGGATACACCAAGAATCGCATTAGCACCTAATCTTCCTTTATTAGGTGTACCGTCAAGAGCGATCATCGTTTGGTCAATCTCCACTTGATCCAGTGCGTTCATGCCGATTACTGCTTCAGCAATCTCATTATTGACATTCTCAACCGCTTTGGTTACACCTTTGCCAAGATATCTGTCTTTATCACCATCTCTTAATTCAACAGCTTCGAAAATACCCGTAGAAGCTCCGGAAGGAACTGCAGCTCTGCCGACAAACCCTCCTTCTACAACTACCTCAACTTCAACTGTAGGATTTCCTCTTGAATCCATAATTTCTCTTGCAAAAACATCTTGAATTTCCATATACTGTTTCATATAAATTGTCTCCTTTCATTGTGCATATATTTAAGTTCTAAGTTTGGGGTTTGGAGTCTAAATTTTCCTTCTTAAAAGCTTTTTGAACTCCAAACTCCTAGCTCCGAACTATTCACTAATCAAACTTTCTCCGGTCATCACTGCCGGTTTCTCCAAATTCATGATATCCAACATGGTTGGGGCAAGGTCTGCCAATCGGCCTTTTTTAAGCTTGACATCTTTCCCTATTAGGATTAACGGCACTACATTGGTAGTATGCGCAGTAAAAGGGCTGCCCGTATTATAATCGATCATTTGCTCCGAATTACCGTGGTCAGCCGTAATAAGGACCACACCTTCTTGTCGATTGACGGCCTCTACGACTTTGCCCACACATTCATCTACAGCTTCTACGGCTTTCACAGCAGCTCCAAAGTCTCCTGTGTGGCCTACCATATCGCAGTTTGCATAATTCAATATAATGACATCATATTCTTTAGAATCGATTCTTTTTACTACCTCGTCGGTTACCTCATAAGCACTCATTTCCGGTTTCATATCATAGGTCGCAACCTTAGGTGAAGGTATAAGCGCCCTGTCTTCTCCTGCATAAACAGCTTCTACACCGCCATTAAAGAAAAAGGTTACATGGGCATATTTTTCAGTTTCTGCAATCCTAAGCTGCTTATATCCCTTCTCACTAATATACTCACCAAAAGTATCGGTAAGCTCCTGAGGCTTAAAGGCAACATGCACATTCGGCATTTCAGCGTCATACTGCGTCATGCATACGTAATGCAGGGGAAAATACCCCTTCTCCCGTTTAAAACCTTCAAAAGCCGGATCTACAATTGTTCTGGTGATTTCTCTGGCTCGGTCCGGGCGAAAATTATAGAAAATAACCGAATCGTTTTCTTCAATCGTTGCAGCCGGTGCACCGTCTTTTGTGATTACTGCCGGCACTACAAATTCGTCGGTAACATCATTGTTATAGGAGTTCTCTACGGCTACCACAGCGGATTCACAGGTTTCCCCTTTGCCCAGCACCATTGCATCATAGGCTTTTTGAACACGTTCCCATCTGTTGTCGCGATCCATTGCATAGTATCGGCCCATCACCGTGGCAATCTGTCCAATCCCTATGTCTCTCAGCTTCTCTCCTAGCTCCTGCACATAGTCCCTTCCTGATTTCGGAGGCACATCTCGTCCGTCAAGGAAACAATGCACGTACACATCTTCCAGACCTTCTCTTTTAGCCATTTCCAATAACGCATACAGGTGCGTATTATGACTATGTACCCCTCCGTCGGAAAGCAATCCGTATAAGTGGAGCTTGGAACCGTGCCTTTTGCAATTATCAATTGCTTTTAACAACTCTTGATTGGCAAAAAATTCTTCGTCTTGCACAGCTTTTGTAATACGTGTCAATTCCTGATATACGATTCTTCCTGCTCCAATATTGGTATGTCCTACTTCCGAATTGCCCATCTGACCTTCAGGCAATCCGACATCCATACCGCTGCAATGTATAAGGGTATTAGGATATTCTCTCATGAACTTGTCTATATTGGGTGTATTTGCAGCTTTTATGGCATTTCCTTCTTCTATTTCATTGAGTCCGTATCCATCAAGAATCATTAGCATTGTTAACTTATTATCCATAAAACTCTCCTCACATACACAGCGAATGGTGGGTGGTGGGTAGTGGGTGGTGCTTATCTCTACCCACTACTCACAACCCACAACCCACTATTCATCATATTTCACAATCTTGCTGAATTCTTCCGCGTTGAGGCTGGCACCTCCTACGAGACCGCCGTCAATATCGGGCATATTCATTAATTCTTTTGCATTGGCTGCTTTTACGCTTCCACCGTATTGTATTCTGGTATGCAATGCCACTTCTTCACCGAACAATGCCTCAACCGTCTCTCTGATTACGGCATTAACTTCATTTGCTTGTTCCGACGTCGCTGTCTTTCCTGTTCCGATAGCCCAAATAGGCTCGTAAGCAATAATGACCTCTTTGACTTGCTCTCCGGTTAATCCTCTTAATGCAATCTTGGTTTGCATTCTGACCAAATCATTAGTGATCCCCTGCTCTCTTTGCTCCAGAGATTCACCTACGCATATAATAGGAATCAGGCCGTGGGCAAGTGCTGCCAAAACTTTTTGATTCACGGTTTCATCGGTTTCACCAAAATACTGCCTTCTCTCCGAATGGCCCAGCACAACATATTTAACACCTAAATCCACCAACATGCTCGGCGCAACTTCTCCTGTATAGGCACCGCTTTCTTCAAAATACATATTCTGCGCACCAATTTCAATATTTGATCCTTCAATGGCAGCTTTTACGGCAGGAATGCTGACAAAAGGCGGGCATACTACTACATCTGCGTCTGCATCCGCCACAAGCGGTTTCAGCTCTTCTATCAATACAGCGGCTTCCGAAGGCGTTTTATTCATTTTCCAGTTGCCGGCAATAATCTTTTTTCTTGGATTCTTCTTTTCCAATACATCTATACCGGGCAATACTTTGCCCTCCAAAAATTCTAATGAGGCGCCTCCACCCGTTGAAATATGGGTCATTTGATCACCATAGCCCAACTGTTTAACAGCCGCTACGGAATCGCCGCCACCAATAATGGTAATGGCGCTATTTTGAATGCCTGCTTTTGCTACTTCTTGCGCAATCG
>JAKSBV010000217.1 GCA_022360955.1 Bacillota bacterium | reverse complement strand
TACCATTAACGTTAATAGAGCTGATGTGGAGTCTCCTTTAAGTTCCGACGCTGATTTAAGCAAATTAAACATTTCTGCCGGTGAACTTGTTCCCGATTTCAGTGCCGATGTTACCACGTATAATGTTAAGGTTGCCAAGGATGTTTCGCACATTTCCGTAACGCCTACTGTTGCTAGTGACGTTTATGCTGCACTTACGGTTAACGACACTCCTGCTAATAGTGGCGTGGCATTCGGACCTATTAACCTTAATCCTGGTCTCAATAAGATTGTCATCAAAGTTACTGCTGAAGATAAGGTAACTGCCAAGGATTATACCATTAACGTTGATAGGGCTCAGAAAGACGACGGCGACAGCGATGGTGGCGGCAGCGGCGGTAGCGGTGGCGGCGGTAGCAGTCCGTCAGATAAAGAGCCAAGCAACGACGGTACGGAAGTTAAAGTACCGGCACCCGCTCCCAAGCTGGATCAATCATCCGGTGTTGCTTCTGCAGCGGTAGATAAAGCTGCTTTGGATAAAGCCTTCAAATTGGCCGAAACGAATGCAGATGGTGTGAAGCAAGTCACTATCGCAATTGAAAAGGTTAACGGCGCCAAAGCATACAAACCCGAATTGCCTGCAAAAGCACTTTCCGGTAATGCAGAACAGCAGGTTAAACTGGAAACCGAATTTGCGGACCTTGTGGCACCGGGTAATATGTTTGACTCATCCAAAGCAAAAAATGCCGATACTATTGCATTGAGCATCGGTATCGCCGATACGGCGGCTTTGGATACTGAAACACAGGCATTGGTGGGTAACAGACCCGTTATTGAGTTAAATGCTTTCATCGATGGCAAAGCTGCTTCTTGGAACAATCCTGATGCTCCGGTAACTGTAGCTATACCCTACAAGCCGACAGCAAAAGAATTGAAAGATCCTGAGCATATTGTTATCATACATATTGACAAAAACGGTAATGTTATTCCTGTACCCAATGGCCGATATGACACTGCAACCGGTAAAGTAGTGTTCACTACAACCCACTTCAGCCAATATGCCGTTGCTTATGTTACAAAGACATTCGACGACATTACCGCTTATGGGTGGGCTCAGAAGCAGATTGAAGTAATGGCTTCAAAGGGTGTTATTAACGGCACCTCTGCCACAACTTATACACCGGCGGCAAACATCACAAGAGCAGATTTCATGCTTCTGCTTGTCAGAGCTTTAGGTTTAAATGCTAAGACCGTTGATAACTTCGATGATATTGACGCCGGCGCTTATTACGCTGACGCTGTTGCTATTGCTAAGAAGTTAGGCATTACAAACGGTATCGGCAACAATAAGTTTAACCCTGAAGCTGCAATTTCCAGACAGGATATGATGGTCCTTGCGGAGAAAGCAATGACCGCAGCCAAGAAATCTATTGCGGCAGGGTCTGCTAAAGATTTGAACAAATTCTCCGATGCGTCCGACATTGCGGATTATGCTTCGGACAGCATTGCTGCAATGGTAAAAGACGGCATTGTAAAGGGTGACGGCTATCGTATCAATCCTTTAGGCAATGCGACCAGAGCAGAAGTTGGGGTTATTATTTACAGAATTTATAATCAGTAAATACATGCCAAAAATAAGGTGCGGCGTTTGCCGCACCTTATCTTTTTATGTTTAATGTCAATTCTTTATTGAAATTTACATATATCCGTTACATTCCTTTGTACAACAGGTAAATAATCTTCGCCGCCTGCGCTCTGGTGGCATTATCATCCGGCAGGAACAACCCATCCCCTACACCATTAATAATACCGGTTCTCTGCATAGCCGTGATGCTTTTTGCAGCATAATCGGCAATATTCGCACTATCCGCAAAATCCGCTTTTTCATGGATTCGCTCAAGCCTTACCTCGGCAATCTGTGCTGTTTTATAGGCCAAGGTCGCCATATCCTGTCTTGTAATATTGTTGTCCACACCAAACTTGTTATCCCCTACACCGTCGGTAATGCCCAAATGATGTGCAGATGCTACTGCTTCATAGTACCAGGCCCCTTCCGGCACATCACTAAAGTCGGTTGCTGCATTCTCATCGATAAGATCGAAAGCGAACATAAGCATCTTAAGAAATTGCGCTCTTGTCACTTTCCCATCAGGTGCAAATCGGTTATCCCCGATGCCGTCGACAATCTCGCGGCCTGCCAGGGCTTCAATATAGATCTTGCCCCAATTACCGGCAATGTCCTCAAAGGTAACATCCGTCTGCTTAACGGTATACCTGCTAAAGTGATTGGTTACAAAGGTAACTCTATCGGTCTCAGAATCATACTGACAATGCTTTACAGCCTCCAACTCACCTTCGTCATTGATATAATAAACGATCATCTTATCGGCTTCTTCCCCTTTTGCAAGTTCATAGGCAAAAGAAATCTTCACCGGCTTCTTTCCTTTAAAGCTGCTGACTTTTTTGCCGTCTACGGAAAGGTTGAACTCAAATACCGGCTGATCCCCAACCTTTGCGGCTGCCTTTTCGGATAGTGTCGTCTTATCTACTTGCGCAACAGACATCTCTATATTACCTGAATTGTCCGTTGCAGCATCCTCTAACGCTTCCGGCGTAATGGAAATAGACGCAATCCCCATATCCACTTCAATTCTATCAATCTCTTTGTCTTTCGCCGTTTCCAAAATGTTCGAAGGTACTTTCGCCGTTACTTCGTTTACGTCCTTTTGTTTGGGTATTTCAATGGTCACCACTTTTTCTGCATTTATCTCAAGCCCTGCATCTTTCGCTTTGGCTTCAAGTTCGGCGACAACCTTTTCGATATTCTCAAAAGCTTCCGTGAAAATATCTTTCTCAATTTCCACTTCTGCTTTGCCGTCTTTAACGACTATCTGCTCTTCATCAATGACCTTTTTCCCTGCCCTTTTTGCCGCATCCGTTATTAACTTCGAAGCCTTTTCTCCCGCATCTTCTTTGGCTTCCTCCGAAGGGCTGCTGTCGTCAATAATTTTGTCAAGCTCTTCCTTTGCGTCGTCATCGTCTTTTGTATCATCGGGACCGCCACCGGAGCCGCCGCCGGAACCTCCACCGCCGCCTCCTCCGGAACCTCCGTCAGAATCTTCTAATTCCTCATATAAATCTCTTTCTTCCAATATGGCCTTTAGCTGCCCTTTCCTATCCGCATCATATCTTTCATTAATTTTATCAATATAGACATTAGCCATGGTATCAAAGCTCGTATAATCCATACCGTTTATGGTATACCCGGATAATACCCCGTCTACTTGTGACTTTATGGAACCGGCTACGGATTTCAAGGCGAAATCCTCCTGCTTTGTCTTATCATCGGTAAATATAGGCTTACCGTCATTGGCAATCTTTATTGCACCGGCAGCTAAAACCAAAGTGCCCAAATCAACATTATGCTCTGCCAGTATCCCTTCAAGGTCCTCGAATTCCTCCTTGATATCTTCATACAACGCTATCTCTTCATCAATAGGCGTTTTCATATCTCTCTTTTCCAGCTTTTCTATGTACGCTAACCTTGTATCCGCATCCCAGATTTTAAACAACAGGATACAATCGGCCACAGTACCTTTACTAATCCCCTCGGCTTCAAGCATATCTAAGGTACTTTTAAATACGTCACCTTCTCTAATCTCTCCTGCCAATATATCTATTCCCGTGTTATCTGCCATAGCAATTTTAATGCCAAGAAACTGCTTGGACCTCGTGTCTTCATCCAATCCGTTTAATTTGCTTAAAAATTCACCGAACACCTCTTTCATGCGCTGAAAACTCAAGTTTACAACCTTGTCCTCGGCAGCACTTGCGATGGTCGGACAAATAACACTTGATAGGATCAGTGTCATTGCCAGGAGAAAAGCTAACATTTTCTTCCTCATACTCAATTACCCCCTCTTAAAATCATTCATTGTTCTACTTGTCCTATGATGCCACATTATTGAAAATTATATCATATAATATTGTTGGCATCTATTACACAATTGTAGTAAATTTTTGATACACTTACGGCTTTTAACGATATACAGCTCTATGTTATTGAAATAAAAGGTCTTCATATTTCCCATATAACGCTTTCAGCTCTTTTTTATCTTCTTCCGATAACCGGCTTTTTAATATTTCTTTGGCTTCTTGCTTTTCTTCTTCCGTCACACCATTCTTGGCCAGCTCGAACAGCCTCCCGTAATCTTCCTTGCTAAGCGTTTTAGCTATGATCTTAATGGCTTTCGTTTTATCCGATAAAGAAACTTCCTTCTCTATCTCTTTTATTTTTTCTGCATCTGCAATCATATCGGAAGATTGATCGCCGCTTGTCTGCTGCTCTTGAGACCCTGTCGTGTTTTCCGGTTGAGAAGGATTCTCCGGCTGTGACGGGGTTTGTTGCCGGGGTTCCGCATCCCCTTGGGATTGAGTGCTCTCCGGGGCCGGCTCCTCTGTCTCTTTGCCGTCCTGCATATTGCTTTCGTCTTTTTGCCCTAAAACATCTTTCTGCTTTGTTTTTTCTTCTGCTCTCTCCTCCCCGCTTATATGATCATCAGACCCCTGCATATCCGGCTCCTTGTCACTGTCTCCCACTTCCTTCGGCAGGTCTGCTCTTTCATCTCCCGCAATTTGCCGGATATTCTCCTCCGGGTCCGGTTCGGACATAACATCGCTCAAATATTGAGCTGCAAACATCCCTCCGACCTTGTAGATGGTAAAAATACCGGCAAACGTTAAAACCAGCACACTGATAATGCTGATTACCAGTATCTTTTTTTTCAATGTAACACCCCCTTTCATCCTATATACAACGCACACTAGCATTAGAAAGATAATAGTATGGAGGCTGCCTTATAAACCCTCATCTCTCAGCCCTCAACTACTCTTTAGCTGGAATACCCGTTGCCGCAACTATTATCTTTCCAGCTTTGCCATGCGTTCTCTAAAAGATATCGCACTGCAATCTTAAAATACATTCGGATAAGAACTGCCGTCCCTATCTGCTGCTCCTAGCATTGTAGTCCACCACGGAATCGATATAGATTTCTTCGCGATTGGCTGCACTACTGTTTTTCCAGTATTCTTTAAAAAATACGACGAATACGCCAAGCATAATCCCTAATAATCCCGCAATCGCCAGATTTAGTTTTAAATTTTCCTGCTTATATATTTCTACAGGGGACACCCTCATAACCGCCTTAGATAATTTTTCACCATAATACTCCTCTGCGGTAATATTGGTCATTTTTATCCAATGCTGTAATTTCTCCTTTATCTGTTCAACCAAAACCAGTACTTCTTTTTCCGCCTGCTGCTTAAGCGCTGTTGAAATTTGGTCGTTTTGAAGCTTTTCGATTTCATTATGAATATATACAATATCATGTCCTTTGCTTGTGGCGTCTACCCCTGCATTGGTCGCTCGCTCAACCAGTTTGTCATAATAAGAATCGGTCTGACCGACTTCCACGCCTTGCTCCGTTACACCCGGTATAAGCAGCATGCTTTTTTCTTCATTAAAATCGCTCATCATTTCTTTTGCTATGGCCAGTTCACTTTCCTTTTTTTGCTTCTCCAGTTCATTTTGCTTGATTGCATACTCATAGTTGATGATCAGCTTTTCCTTATCTTTCGTCAGATTAAATGCCCCTATGATCGAATCCACTTTGTTTAAATCTATGTTGCCTATAATATCAACAGATTTCTTTATGTCGTTAAAAGTCAAGCCGGTAGCATTGGCTCTGAAATCTTGCGCTTCGGCAATCTTACCCGAAAGATAGCTTTGAAATATTTGCAGCTGATTATCGATGACTTTAGAAATCTCATGATAATCATACTGTTGATAATCCAATTGTCCGATTGCATTGGCCACAATTTTTCCATCGGAATATTCATCATTAAAATGTATAATATAAGTATCTATAAGCTTGTCCAGAATTTCCTTGGCAGACCTCTTGTCAATCCCGGCCGACCGGTCCGTATTGATGGAAATAATAAACTCATTAGGATAATATTTAAAATCTTCCCCCTCTTCCCTTAACATTTTTATTTTCTCAATAATATAATTCGGCGTTATAGGTTCAATATGAATGTTTCTGCGAATATCATCCACACTAAGGTGCCTTTTTTGATCCAATTCTTCCAATACATTGACAATCACGGCCGGAGATTTAACGGAACTGTCTGCATCAAACCTCGTACCATCAGGATTGATACCATTTTCTATTCCTTTATGATTGAAGGAAATAACAATTCTTGCTTGGGCATTTTTTTCCTGAAGATAATAGGTTCCTGCAAATGCTGCTATCAAACAACATATCGTAATCACTGCTATTATTTTGCTTCCTTTTACGATTGTTTCAATACATTCCCGCAATGATAGTTCTTCTTCCATTTCTGCTCCTCCTTTCGCTTAAAAACTGTCTTTACTCCTATAAAATACATTGCCCGACCATCCTCACAGTCCCATGCGCACGCAATCTTTTCAGGTCCAGAGTCCTAGTTCGACTAGTTCCCTGATCCTATTGAAATACTAGTACTATTGTACTATGCCTGGTTACAAAAATCAACATGGTTTTCCAATTTCAAGCGGAAATTTTACAATAATCCACCAATGGCTTATGGGCCGAACCGTAAATGATCACTTGAATAAATGCTTACGGCCACATAGGCTAAGGAAGCAGCTGCAAATACTCAAAAAAAGAGGTATTATACATATATACGTAAATGCGCCCACAAAAAAAGGTGTGATCAACACCACACCTTAAATTTTTTTATAGATTTTTATAGATATAAAACGATAGATAACATGTTAATTCTTTATCGAGATTTACATAAAT
>JAKSBV010000184.1 GCA_022360955.1 Bacillota bacterium | reverse complement strand
AGCGGTAATCTTATCTGTAAAGTCTGTATATTCTTGATTATACCTTCCTATATATTCCTCTGGGATGTACTTGTTATAAATTGCATACATCATTGGAAACACTTTCTGGCGCTTGGACAACGTAAGTAGTTCCATCCAGTCAATACTTTTTAATACTTCTTTATCTGGCTGATATCGAAAATTATTTAGAATACTTCGTGGGATACTTAATAATAGCTTGTGTTCATTCGATAAATCATTCATAGTTTTTTACTCCTTTATATAATTTATTGTACTGTAATAATATAAATTAATTGCTTGCATATGGTAACTTTTATTTAAGAGCCTGTACTCTGATACCTATTCATCCCAATTCTCCAGAACCCCATAGCAAGTATCATCAGCACAATCCCCACAACAGGTGTAAGATACTGAAAATACGGTGAGAAAAGGCTGCTGTCTTCCCTGTCTAAAAAGTAAATACCCGGATAATAGTTGACAAAAGCGTAGGGAATAACAAAAGTGAGCAAAATCTGAACAAATGTATTGTATATAGAGACAGGATAGGTGATAAACGATCTAAATCTATGGACAATTGTTTCCGTAACGGATGCAGACCTCGTGAGCCAAAAACCGGTTGTGCCGCTGATAATAATAATGGAAGCTTGGATAAGAAACGCCCCGGCCATAACAATAATAAACCAAATGACGTTCGCAACGGTCCAGATAATGTTTAATTTGTCCATGCAAAATCTAAAAACGATGATGCCGAGGATGAGGTACCCAAGATATGACTGGTTAAATCTTCGACAGATCAAATGCATAAAGACACTCATAGGTTTATGCATGAGACAATCGAATTCTCCGCTATGGATCATCTCTTCCAAAAAGCGCAGGGGATTAAAGAAAAATAATCCTGCCAGCCCATATGAAAATAAATTAATATTATACAAAAATACAACCTCGTAAAAATTCCAGCCATTGATGTCCTTAAATCTTCCAAACAATATCCATATACTGAGATAGGTGATGGCAAAAGTACTGAATTGGCTGAATAAGTCCATGAAGAAAGAGAATCTATACTCCGATTTAACTTTTAGATAGGTTTTGAAAAAAAGCAGGTAAAGCTTTATATTGCTCATTTTAACCTCCGTTTCGCCCTTCGTGTATAACATTGAATGAAAAATAGTTTGTACCTGTCAAAAGCTTTTTTCCCGGCTATCCCCCCTGGATTACAAGCTTTTTGATGCCAAACTTCCATATAACCTTCTCAATGATTATCAAAATCGCAATCCATACCCATTGCTGAAGGATAATTTCAATAACCCCTTTCATGTCAACCTTTCCGATATAAATCAGGATAGGCGTATAGTAAATAAACCGAAAGGGCAAAAACATCGAAATATGATATAAGGATTCCGGAAAAAACCACAGTGGGATAAATGAACCGCCAAAAACCCGGATTGCATTATCCAGCACTCTGCCCATATGCCATACGGTGGTATACCAAAACCCTGTCAGTCCAACGATATAGGATAACTCAAAAAAGATAACCGCTGCATTAAACAACGCAATTATAAAGAATGCCAGATTAAGCCATCCGCTAAATTGAAAGGAAAATAAAAATATGCCTATAAGCAATATGGGCAGACTGCGAAATATCACATTATAAAGTGTGGTTCCTATCATTTCACTGCCAAGGATTGCTTTCAAGCTCATCGGTTTGATCAAATCCATTGCGATCTGCCCTGTTTTGATTTTATTGTCTAGCCTCATGATTACCTGATTTGAAATAATAATGTGGGTAAGGGTGCTTACAATTGTATAAGTTACCATTTCACTTAGTTTAATGGCTCCAATGTGAGAGGTCGCATCCGGTTTGGACTGAAATAAGACATACCACAGGGATATTTGTACCAGTAACGACACAACAGCACCAAATATTCTAAGTAAAGTATTTACCCTGTATGTAATACCGGTCAAAAAGGAGTTTCTTATTATCTCAATATATGCCTTCATTTCATCATTTTGCTCCTTTCGTCCAGTTCCCTGTACATTTTGCGTATCACCTCTTCAATGTTCACCTGGTGTATGGAAAAATCTTTGACCCTGCACCTCTGCATCATCCATTCCAAAATGCCCATCGCGTTAATTTTGTCCGTTTCATACTGAATATCTGCTTTAATGCCATTATATTTGAATTCAGACACACCTAACGCTAATAAACCCTTTAGATCTACATCGCTCTTTTCGGTGATGATCGTCAATCGTTCATTGCTGCCGTACTTGGCTTTAAGACTTCCCATATCTCCGTCATACATCAGGTGTCCTTTGTCTATAACGATCAGCCGGTGGCACAGCATCTCAATGTCATCCATATCATGGGTGGTTAACACAATCGTTGTTCCCATTTCCTTGTTTATTTTTTTTATAAAATTCCGAATATTTTCTTTTACCACTACATCCAGACCAATCGTAGGTTCATCCAGATAAAGAATATCCGGTGAGTGCAGCAATGACACACACAGGTCTGCACGCATTCTTTGTCCCAGACTCAACTGTCTGACGGGCGTGTTGATAAATTCGTCAATGCCCAGAACTTGTGAGAATATCTTCATATTTTCTTCGAATAACGCATCCTGTATTTTATACATGTGCCGCATCAGATTAATAGAATCAACCACCGGAATGTCCCACCAGAGTTGAGTCCTCTGCCCAAACACTACCCCTATATTTCTAGCGTTTTCAATCCTGCTTTGATAGGGTATAATACCTTTGACTTCTGCATTGCCGCTTGTGGGCACTAAAATACCGACAAGGGTTTTGATCGTTGTCGATTTCCCGGCTCCATTCGGTCCTATATAACCTACAATTTCCCCTTTTTCTACACTAAAACTGACGTCATGGACGGCAGTTTTAATTTCATACTCGTTTGAAAATAGTGTCTTTATAGCCCCAAAGAAGCCTTTTTTGCGTTTCGTCCTTTTAAATTGCTTTGTCAGGTTTTCTACTTTTATGATTGACATCTGTCATGACACCTCACATGCATTGACCTGCATTGCTATTTTTTATATTTCTCTTTCCCAAAGTAACATAGTGTTAATCTATATATACCCAACTTTAGATTGGAATGTATATTTGCATAAAAAACGTAGAATCATCGTTGTTTGTGCAAATAATATTTTTAGGTTTAAAATCGGTTATCTTTAACACAATCAACAAATTGCTCATCTTATATCGTCCCTCTCCGGACGTGGCTTCGCCCTTTCACGCCTTATTGAGTGCTGCAAAGCTAACCTATGTCATCATCAGATATCAAGATGACCCGGCGACGATTAATACCTTCCAGAATTTGTTCCATGCATATTACTTCACACTCCGGTATATAAAGACAATAATCCCTTACGATACTAAAATTATCATTCAACGCTCAAAAATTGCTTATAGAAAGGTAACAGCTTGATTAACCAAAACGGCATCCTAAATCAGGGTAAGATTTACTAATTTGAAACGATTACGCATATGTAAACTGTATTTTAAATCTACTTTCATCTATTCTATGTCTTTGAAAACTTTTTAATCTATCAGTTATACTAACTTACAAAAATCCTCTTTTTTAACGTCTATTGTTTTTTCCGAAAATATTGTAATGGTATAGAGTGTACCATAATAAAGCATTATTTGTCAATATCTTCTCTTTCTTTTTTTGCTGAATATTTTGTCGAATTTTGCAATATGGCAGTTCTATTTCTCTCTGTTTTTATTTGTAATTTTCAAAAATAATTTCTGTTTTCGGATCAAGACCATTTAAGATCTTATACCAATGGAGATGGTATGGGTCATCGTAGGGCATGGTATATTTATAATCCTTATTTACAAGATATTTTTGTAATAAAACACTATTATCGCTTAATTTTCTCTTATGCTCAGCTACAAGCCGGGCATTTTCAATGTGAACAGGATAGTTCTCCTTATACCCTTCCGCTGTTCTAAGGAGTCCTGTAAAAGCTATAGCGGTGAAAATGATAAGAGCAAGAATGGAACGTGAACGCCAGGATAGCAAGAACCAAAGCACCGATGTGACAAAAACGATTACTATAAATAGAGTCTCTCTTGTAGGCGTAAAAATAAGGACTAGTGTAAGAAGTATGGTCCAAACAAAAATATTCTCAAAATATTTTATAATGTAATAGGTTAACGGTACAAATAAAAGCAGGCCTGATATTATTACTGTTCTAGGACCGAATTCTGGTGACAGAAGCATTACACACTGCATAAGAGGCGCTAGCAAGACAAAGTAAAGATTATCAGTATTCTCTTTTTGAAAAAAAGAAATAAGAACCACAATAAAAAACCATAAAAACGCAACGCCTACTGTCACAACAAATACAATATCGGTAAAATATGCTGTATTAACGATTAGCCCCTTAACGTAATAATATATCGCTATTATGGAAAAAAGGGCAGGCACAAGCAGAAAATAAATCCTCTTGCTTTTTGCAGCTTTAGAACTCGTAAGCCGGTCAAGAGCAAGTATAATACAAAAGCTCAAGATCATTAATAGAAAAATATAAATACCTGAACTGCCAAATATCAAATTAACCAGGGGCTTTACATTATTTTTGATGTTGTGGACAATGCCATTTTGATAAAATTCCGGATAATAGGTTCTGCGCATCTGATTGCCTGGTGCAAAATATACCGCAGAATATGCTATAATAGAAGCAGCTAAATTTAAATAATATATTTTTTTTGGCTTTTTACCCGAAATAATAAGCTCAAAAAAAATATATACATTTACTAAAACAGCACACATACCAGCCTGTTCAACAGTAAAAGCAGCCAAAAAGCTTAAAATACATAGCCACTTATATCCCCGTTCTTGAATAATATCCTTTTTATAATAATAGAAAAAAGCAAAGAGTAACGCCATGGGAAAAAGATAATTAAAAGAACCGGTGGCCCAATAAATACTCTGACGGGCAATAGGGAGGGGAATAAATGAAAAAAGGCAGCAGAAAACCACAAGCGCCTTGCCAAACGTACCTTTTTTACCGCTGTAACTGCTTGAAGCAATAGCTGCACCATACCAGACAATGAGCCCAATGACCGCTGTATTGAAAAACCACCAGATGTTCGGACCAACAGAAATGATTATTTCATTAAGAATATGAATAAATGCCCTGCCGTTTGTAGACGTATAATGAATAATGTTTTCTCTTATAAAAAAAGACAAGCCTTTTCTTAAAAAGCTGGCATAATAATAGTCATCTCCAAACAGGGGTACGAAAATATGCGTATAAAACTGCAGTAGTAGAAAAACACCAAAAATTACAAAATAAAATCTCGTTTGTTTAATAGAAGTATATTTATTACTTACCACACCGGCACCTCTAAAATATATTTTATATCAGCTTGTTATCATTTTTTTCATTTTATAAAAAATATATTCTAGTTGTGCCATTTTTAACATTTGTAATCGTTCACGCCAAACGCAAGGAAACATGCTGTGACTGTTCATCATATTATATAATCGCTAAGGCCGGACATACACATCCTCTTTATTTGCCCTTAAATATGCTCCGTCTGTTTACATCAAGCTTGTTTGCGGTTAGATGTATGGCCCCTTCTTCAACAGCGGATAAAACAGCAATAATGCATACGGGCCAGAGAATCGCCACACGATGGGTTGTAACAAATACTAAAGGAGTTATAAAAAGAAGCAGCCCTGTGAGCTTATTTCCCCAGGTGTGTAAAATGACAAACGAATGATATTTATATGCCGCAATCATCATGTTTGCACAGCGTATCAGTATAATGACAATCAGCCACGGGAAAAAGATTGTCAGTTGATCTCCCGCCCAAATGATCATCATTGTGATGATGATGCCGGACATCCCTAAATCAGCAAGGGAGTCCAGCTTTGCACCAAATGAGCTTTGTGTATTGGTTCTGCGGGCAATATAACCATCCAGAACGTCGCTGAGTCCACAAAGCAGATACAGGATCATAAACACTACTTCGTTTTTATAAAAATAGATCAATGTAATCAAAAGAATTATTCTGCTTATAGAAATAATATTTGCTAAGTGTTTCAAACCATATCTCCTTTTCTTTGGCATGCGCTGAAAAAGACAGGACTATGCTGAAAATTTTTTTATCTCATAACACCACGCCAGCTATTGTAAACAAATCTTAAAATGCCCTTTCGTCTATAGCATTATACCATAAAGGTTAATAGTGAACCAGACCCCTTTCAGGTATAGAATTTTTTAGAGATGGATAAAATTCTGTTATAAAGATTGTGAAAATATGACAAGAGATGATCTGTTTTATTTAGGTATAATAGTTTTTTTAATTTTTCTTAGCACTTGGATATTAAAGATTATTTACAGTGGATTAAAAGATAAGAAAGTTAGAGATAGAAGTGATATTTATACAAGAGAAATGAACCCTATAACGTATTGGGTCCTACTTATTGCTCAGGTATTAATATTCATGTACCTTATTTATATTATTATAAAACTAATCATTCAGTTTTGAAACACACACGAGTAAAACCCTCGTTTATCTCAAGGTGCTTTACGCTAAATGAATCCCGTCCCGTACGGAATGCTTGATCCCCTTTATTAACTCCGGAACAATCTCATACAGATCACCGCAAACCGGATAATGGGCAATATGAAAAATCTTTGCATCGGCATCCGTATTGATCGCAATAATATTGTCGGCTCCGCTCATGCCTGCCATAAATTGCACCGAACCGGAAACGCCGCAGGCTATCAATAATTTAGGTCTTACCGTCTGGCCGGAAAGTCCGATTTGTTTGTCGCTTGCCACCCACCCTTTTTCTACCACTCCCCTTGTAGACGCCAATTCGCCCCCTAATAAAACGGCCAGCTCTTCCAGCATGGCTAAGTCCTCTTTCTTTTTCACACCTTTACCGGCTACAACAAGGATCTCCTGCTGTGCAATACCTTTTCTTTCAGGCCTCGGAACTGCTTCAAGAATAGTGAGCTTACTATAGGCCCCTTCTACTGCCTCTGCAATGAATTCTGTCTCGTGCTCGCAATCGGGCTCTATTGGTTTCATCACATTATATCTTACGGTAGCAAATTGTGGTCTCGTGTCCGGCGTCACAATCTGTGCCATGATATTACCGCCGAAGGCCGGTCTAATCTGAACCAGCTCCCTATTGTCCCGTAAAATGAGCTCCGTACAATCCGCCGTTAATCCCGTTCTAAACGCCGTGGCAGCTCTCGGCGCCAAGGATCTTCCTTCTGCCGTTCCACCCATCAATACAACGGAAGGCTTCATCTTATCAATACAATTTGAAAATAGTTTTTCGTATAGATCGGCCTTAAAATGTTCTTCCGTCTCATACAAGAATACTTTTTTAAGTGGATAATGTTTCAACTGATTCTTTGCCAAAGCCGTATTTTTTCCTATCACAATACCACAAACATCATCGTCCGACGATGCTGCCAGCTCAGAGGCTTTTCCGATCAGCTGGTAAGTGATCGGATGGACTTTCTCATGACGGTATTCGATATATACCAAAATATGTTTCCATTCTTCTTTATTGACCGCTTCTTTTTTGCTTTCCCCCATCTTGATGGCTCCTGCCGGACAAACTTCCCTGCACTGACCGCAAGCACTGCAATCTTCCCCAATCGTAAGACGATCCCCGTTTTTTTGAATCGCAAAGAAAGGACAGCTTTCGATACACTTTTCACATAAGATGCATTTTTCATTGTTTATGATCATATTCCTCATCCATCCGTACCTTTTTCATTATTTATTTACTTTCTTTATAACTTCTAAGATATAGTTTGCCGCTTCTTGACTGTCTTTTTGTATGATGTCCCGCTGTGCTGTCTTAGCGGGCGGAAAAATCTTTTCTACCTTTGTCGCAGAACCGGTCAAGCCATAGTGACTTTCCTCTTGGTCCTCCATATCTGCCAACGATAAGACATTGATATCCTTCTTCTTAGCTGCTATTTTGCCTTTCAGGGACGGCAGCCTTGGAAGAAAGATAGAACGTTCCACCGATAATAGACAAGGGTAGGTCGCTTTGACCGTCACAATCTCCTCTTCCATTGCTTGACGCACCGTAATGCTGTCATGGGCCACATGGAGAATCTCGGTCACCCAATTGACATGGGGAATGTCCAGCCATTTTGCAATGGCTCCGCTCACTTGCGCCGTATCCCCATCTGTCGTTTGCCTCCCGCAAAGAATCAAATGATAATCCTCAGTCGATTGGATGGCTTGCATAAGGGTATAGGAAGTCGCCAGTACATCTGCCCCTGAAAAACAGCTGTCATTTACAAGATAGCCTCGATCCGCACCCATGGCATAGGCTTCCTTTAGAACAGCCGAGGCTTTTGCCGGTCCCATTGTGAAGACATCAACAAGGGCTCCCGCTTCTTCTTTGATTCTCAGAGCCGTCTCTATGGCCGGCAAATCATAGACATTGAGGACGGATTCCAAACCCGCTCTTATCATCACACCTGTTTCGGGGTCCATCAGGCCTTCGGAATAAGCCGGTACTTGTTTGACACAAACTGCAATTTTCAGCATACGGTACCTCCTCTTTTATGCCTTCACAAAATCAAAAACACATATAAAATAACCTAAATCATATTCTCCGGATTCCACATACCAGCCGGATCATAGGTATGCTTTAACCTTTGAATTTCTTCTATGCAGTCCTTAGAGGCCGTTTGTAAAAACAGGGGTTTTTTAAGCTTGCCCACACCATGTTCCGTCACGACTTTTCCTTGTTGGGCTGCTATTTCTTTCGCCCATGCCTCAAATAACTTACACCCTTTTTCATACTCTTCATAATCTTCCGGCAGTATATTAATATGCAGATGGTTCCCACCGATATGGCCGAAAATACATGCTTTCAATCCCTCTTGTGCAATATCTGCCTCGTACTTTGCAATAACCGACTGAAAATCTTCTTTGTCCAGACTCATATCCGTTCCTAACTTTGTAATACGCGGTTCCCTCTGTCTTATTTTCTCAATCAATAGATTGGCAGACTCTGCCGCTGCGTGACGAAAAACCCTCATCTTTTCAATCTCCGTCTCTCCGGACACCGCCCAGGCCCTATCCGGATCACTATCACACCGCACCGCCAGCTCCATCAATATTTCTGCGATTTCTTCAACCGCTTCTTCTTCCATGCCATGAATTTCAATATAGATCATCGCAGCAACTTCCGCACCGACATCGGGAAGCTCCTTTAACGCTGTCATCATTTCCTTTCTCTCTTCAATGGCATCTATGGTTGCTCTATCCATGTATTCCGCCGCTGCAATACTTGCTCCCTCAACCTGTAAATCTTCCGTCATCAGGTTATCCGCAAACGTAAATGCATCTTCTTTCTTTTCAAAGAAAAAACTAATCCCCCACATTTCTTTAGGCCTTGGCTCCAATCGTAGTGTGAGTTCCGCCAGAATACCGAACATCCCCTCACCGCCTAAATACACGTCCAGCAAATCTTTTTCACGCCCAAGAAAAGAAACGGTCGTCTCTCCCCGCTTTATTTCTTTGACACTTCCGTCCCATTGAATAACCCGAGCTGCCTGTATATACTTCCTAGTATCTCCATAGAGGCGAGAGCAGATTCCTTTTGCCCCGCAAGAGGCAATCCCCCCCACTGTGGATGAAGATTCCGTAGGGTCCGGCGGCCAAAATAATTCCTCTTCGGTTTTCAACTTTTTGATTGCCTTTTTAAGTTCTAATAGGGTCATGCCCGGTTCTACTTTTAACAACGCTTCCCCTTGGGCAGTCTTGTTAAAGGCTTTAACTTGATTCATATGCGAGAGATTAAGTACATGCCCTCTTGCAGGAACCGCACATCCGGCAATGCCGGTTTTGCCCCCTTGAATTGTAACCGGTGTATGGCACGCATTCATCTCCGCAATGATTTCTAATATTTCCCCTTCATTTTCCGGAAAAGATATACTGTCGGCTTTACCGACCATCTTAGATTCATCACTTAAATATTCTTGATATCTTTCTTCCATTGGATATATGAGTTGTCTTCCCATCTCAATCTCCTTTGTTCCTCTGCGCTGCGAATGGTCCCCCGATCGTCCCTCCCGTCCTCAGCTCTATTTTGGTGCATTTTACACCTGCTCTATTCCGACGCCTTGACTATTTTTAATAACTCTTCCAGAACCTTCTCATAATCATCTATAATTGCAACATCTGAAGACTTAACAATAGAAGCCCGCTCATCCGTATTAATAGCAATGATATACTTGCTCTTCTCAATGCCCGCAAACAAAGCGGCTGCGCCGGATACCCCCGCCGTAATGCATAATTCGGGTTTTGCCATGACGCCGGATACCCCTATTAACCGGTTCATAGGAACCCAGCCATTCATTGCCACAGGACGACTGACGCCCAACGCCGCCCCTAGTGCCCCCGCAATTTCCTCGAGCCTTTCTGCTTTTTCCTGCTTTTTGACCCCTCTGCCTGCTACCATCAGAACTCCGACATGCTCAAGGCCGCTAGGGGACACCTCTGCCGCAAATTCATATGATTTAACAAAGCTGTCTTCCGATACCTGCGTCATATCAACTTCCGAGATAACTCGGCGCAGCATGTCCGGTGCAGGCTTATTTTCTGCACATCCTTTGGCAATGGATATGCAATAAGGTTTTTGACGCAGTACGAACTCACCTTGCATATGATTTGAATAAACCGCCTTCCGGCATATCAACTTTTCTTCCCCTATCTCCATGCCATTGACGCCCACCAAAGAAGACCCGACCATGCGATAAGCAAATCTTACGCACAATTCGCTTCCTGCAAAATCACTCGGAAACAGGTATAAGTCGGTGTCCTGGGTCAATGCATGCTGTTTCAATATCTCCAGAACATTTTCCGGCTGATATCTCGACACTTTGACCAGTTGAAGACAAGCAGTGGGCGCATTTGCTATCAAGGCTTCTTTTTTTTCGTCTTCACAATAAAATATGATGGTATTGCCTTTGATAGACGCCGTCCCATGATCCGATAAAAATCCGTTGATTTCTTCTGCCTGAGAGATAAAGTTGCTTGCGCACCCGTTCAATATCACCGTATATCTCATAGCTTTTCTAACCTTTCCTTCAAGTAAGAATCATATAGAATGCGGGCTTTTTCCCTTGGCGTTTCGCCCTCTATGATAATGCCCTGGCGTTTATGACTTATCTTTTCCAATCCTTTTAATTCACACCCGTGGCGGCAATCGTCCAATAACGCTTGTATGTTGAATTGTTGTATATCCAAAACCTCTATGGGTGTTTTGCCGTATTTCATTTTATCCTTTAAGGTAGGCACCCTCAGGTAAGAATTCGGTGCATTGCCCACAGATAATACACAGGGGGTGGTTATCGTCTGTGTCAAGGTGCCGCCGTCAACCATGTTTGTAACTTTTAAGCTACCTTCCGTATCCGGCTCAATACGAATGACCTGTGTAATGCATGGCCATTCCAACATCTCAGCCACCAGCAAAGGTGTCTTCCCATTATCCCCTTCTCCGCTTTGCCTGCCTAAAACGATGACGTCCTGGTGATTGATTTCCCTAACATATTGTGAAATGACCGTTGCAGTCACGTCAGGAAAAAATCTAAGATCCTCGTTACTTTCAATCCGTACGGCTTTTTTGAATCTCAATGCATATAAGGTCTTTAAATAGGTATCTGATTTTTGATCGCCTATTGTGAATGCGGTAAGATTCAATAATACATCAAAGCCTTCCGAAACATCGGAAAGCTTTAATGCCATTTCCAGAGCACTTTCGTCAAAGCAGTTCAAAATATTCCTTACAAAGCTCAGATCAACCTTCAGATTCGAATCCGCTGCCCAATCTTCCTCGGACAGCATCTCCAAATCAGGAACTGCTTTAAAACATACCATCATCTTCATTATTTTTTGATGGGAAGGATCGTGCCCATATTCATAATACCGTTCGGATCGAATGCTTTCTTCAAGGTTTCGAGGATATAATAGGAGGACTCATATTCTTCTTTGATCCAATGGGTTCTGTGTTTTCCCACACCGTGATGATGAACCATAGAACCACCGGCTTTCAAGGTTTCTTCAACAATGATTTTATTAATGGGATTGTGGTATTTTGTGATTTCTTCTTCCGGTTCAACGTCAACAAGATTATAGTAGTACATAAAATACATATTCGTTCCGTTCACGTAGCTATGGGATGAATGTCCCCCCATCATGGTGATATCGGGAATTTCGTTACGAACTCTTTCACAGCACGCTTCATAAATATCGTGAATGATGTCCCAGTTCCCTGAGACTTCCGTTGTAAATCCAATATTTTGTGTCTCCGCAATTTCAATTCTTTCTTCCGCAACCTTTTTGGGGTCCCAATTTAAATGGTCAAACCACGTTTTGATGAACTGGGTATCCACTTTTTTGCACTCATCATATTTTGCCGCTATTTCTTCAATCGCTTTGGCAGTTGCCTCGGCTATAGCTTTTGGTCCCTCGGCCATAAAGATGAGTACGCATTTGCCATCGGCAAAATGAGAAAAGTGATAGGCTCCGTCCTCCGGATCATATAAACGGGCCACCGACGGTTTGTAGCCTTCAACCATCACTTCACGAAGGATTTCAAGGCCGGGTTTCATGTTCTCCAATGTATATCCTAAAAAGATGTTATTTTCCGGCATATACTTGAAGATTTTCACGGTCACCTCCGTAATATAGCAAAGCGCTCCTTCATTCCCGATAATGACGTGCCTGATATCCGGTCCCGCTGCCCTTCTGGGCACATTTTTAATACGGGTGATTTCACCATTAGGAAATACGGCTTCTACACCGACTACCATATCTTCAATACCGCCGTATAAGGTTGAAAGTTGTCCGATACTCCTTGTTGCAACCAGACCACCCATTTGAGCTAAGGGTTTGGATTGCGGAGAATGTCCTGTGGTATAGCCTTGTTCTCTCAGCAAATCATCCAATACTTGAAGAGAAACCCCGCATTCACAAGTGGCTTGCATGTTATAGGGGTCAATTTTAACGATTTTGTTCATGCCCGAACCGTCAACAACAATTGAATTTTCTACGGCGGTTTCCAATCCGCCTTCCGTTGCCGACTGACCGGTTCGCGGGACCACATTGATAATATTCTCGTTGGCAAACTTCAAAACGGCCGATACTTCTTGTGCATTTTCAATCTTTACAACCGCTGCGGGAATAGGCTGTGTATATACGCCGCAGATATCCTCATATTTTCTAAAACGGTCAATACTGCTTTCTTTTAATACTTGCTCGTCTGTGATCACCTTCTCTTCTCCTAGAATTTTAACCAGTCCTTCTACGATTTGTGCTCTTGTTAATGCCATTGCAATAATCCCCTTTCGAAAAATCTTCTTCCGATACGTTTATTTTTCATCCTATAAAACAATTTGAATACTATCTCCAATGGTGAAATATTTCCTAATGATTGATTATAAAAAGCCATTATTTCCTTCACATTAAAAAAGAGAAAAGCAACACTTCTTTGCAGGCACAAGCCCCTACAAGTAAGTTACTTTTCTCTTCATCTCTTTTGGTAACTACCCTCAGTATATCCTGTATATCCGCATTTGTCAACCTGCAATTATTTGAAAATGTATGTTATTGCGCTACACCGCTACTTGAAAAGCGGATAGGATTTTTTGAAGATTTCGTCGGTATGAACCGTAATATTTTTGTACACCTCATGGTTCATCCTTTGATATAAATCGGTATTTTCTCCGTTGGGCCGGAAGGTGTCTCTCATTTTCACCATTTTTTCAATCGCCGTTTCATAGCAATCATATGCACCTACCGCAACAGCCACACAAATGGCTGAACCCAGGCTTGCCGAACCGTTTACTACATTTCTGACAGCCGGAACACCGAACACATCGGCAAATATCTGCATAAACAGCTCACTATTGGACCAGCCGCCGGAAACAATGATATTCTCCAATTCAATATTTAATTCCGAACACATTGCATCGGCATGTGTTTTCATGGTCAATGCAATGGCCTCCAAAATGGATCGATACATATGGGCTCTGGTATGGCGCGCATCAAAACCAACCATCAATCCCTTTTTAAAGGGTTCATGGGCAGGGGCCAGCCAGTCCAAAACCGTCATTAATCCATCACTGCCGGCAGGCACCTGCCGTGCTTCCCGATCTAAATATTCTTCGGGCACAATGCCTAACGCCTCCGCTTTATGCACAATATCGTCACCTAAAAGGTCTTTAAACCAGCTTACCGTCCACATCCCTCTACGGATACCATGACTTTCATATAAATAGCGACTGGGCATTGATGCAAAATTAGTCCAAAAATACGTTGTTCCCTTGGGATTTTCTTTCCCCTGCACCATAGAAGCAATATAGGTGCCCAGCGAAATCAATGCTGTTTTTTCACCCATCAAACCGGCCCCTAACGCTTCCACCGCTTTATCATTAGCAGTCGCCACTACCGGAATACCGGCAGGAAGGCCTGTGGTCCGGGCTGCTTTTTCCGTCACATGCCCTACAATAGTTCCCGGCATTTGCAAGTTAAATAACATTGCTCTGGGAATATTGAACTGCTCAAATACTTTGGGGTCTTCACTCCATTGCCAAGTATCCGTATCGATCGGCCACTGCCCTTGATAGTTTGCTGCCGTATCGTTAAATGCACCTGTAAAGCGATGGGTGATATAGCCTGTGGTGGTAGTCACATATTTAACGGACGGATTGACATGCTCATAAGGCCTGGATACTCTTGCGTCCATCCAGCTCATGGCCGGCTGTGCCAATGTACCGTCTTCTTTTAACAAAACCCTGCAAAAACGAATGGTACATAGACCTACTCCCATAATCTCTTCAAGATTACCGGGAAAACGCTCCATTGCCTGTTTGCAGGCTACTACAATCGAATCCCACAAATCATCGTCAGGGTGTTCTACCACACCCGGTTCGGGTATGCTCATCGGTTGCAAAGGCTGTCTGCCCTCACAAACGATATTGCCTTCAAGGTCAAAAATGACCACCTTTGAACTCTGAGAACCTCCGTCAACACCTATAATATACTTTTTTTTCACTTTGCCACTTCAACCTTTCTATCTAAACGTTAATTTCATCATCGCCACTCTTACGTATGCAGCACAACTATATATTTCACGGCAAACCTTTTACGTACCCATTCGGGAACGAGACATATATACCTTCATACATGCAACGCGAAAAATTCAACTTCTCTAATATGCATTTTTTTCACGTTCAATATATTGCTTGGATCAATAGTTGTGCTGCAGCGTTCATTTTGGAATCTATTTTAAAACTGTGGCTATCTTACCAAATATCCGCCGTCTACCACTAATAAATGCCCGTTGACATAGTCGGAAGCTTTGCTGGCTAAGAAAACGGTAGCCCCCATTAAATCAAGGGTTTCTCCCCAACGATTGGCCGCAATATGATCCAGCACTTTCTTATTTGTTTCGGGATTGCTTCTTGTCTGTGCCGTAATTTCAGTCGCATAATACCCCGGTGCGATCCCATTGACTTGGATATTGTATTGTGCCAGCTCGTCACAATAAGCTTTTGTAAATCCGGCCAACCCGTGTTTTGTCGCTGCATAAGCCGGGGACCATTGCCCTCCCAGATAGGAGAATAGGGAGCAAATGTTTATAATTTTACCGCTTTTTTGCGGAATCATTCTTTTGGCAGCTTCATGGCTCAATTCAAATGCAGCCGTCAAATTGACACTGATCATCGGGTCCCACTCGCTTCTTCCGAATTCTTCTACGGAAGCAAGCTTGCAGATCCCCGCACTATTGACTAAGATGTCAACGGAACCAAAGGCCTCCGCACAACCGTCAATGATTTTTTTTGCCGCTCCTTCTTCCGTAATATCAACTTTCATAAACGCCATTTTTACGCCTTCATTTTCAATCAAGGTTTTGGTTGTACCGTCATCTTCCATAATGCTTGGAATAAACAGATTTGCACCCGCTTTTGCCAAAGCTAAGGCAAAAGCCTGTCCCAATCCGGTATTGCCTCCTGTCACAATTGCATTCTTGCCTTTTAATGAAAAATAATCCATTGAAAAATCTGTAATACTCATATTGCATTCCTCCTATATTAAAATAATACACTTTAAACTTAACATTCTATGCTATTATTACTATTCTTTCAAATTTTTATCAATACGAAAAGAAAGAGGCCTTTTCATATCAATATATGCTGCATTATTCATCTTCCTGCTTGGAAACAACATCAAATTTCTGCGGTTTTTTCATGATGAACACTAATGAGATCAAACTGAGAACACCTATAATAAGCGCCGGGAAACCACCAAGATAAGATAGCATTTTAATGCCGTCTACTCCGAATGTGCCCAAGAAAATGACGGCGATTGTCCCAATAATCGCTCCCCAAAGAACCTTCAGATACAAAGGCGCTTCCTGATCGGCCTCTGTGATACCGGTTGTACAAATGCTGGCCATCGCATTGGTAGTTGAATCGGTTGCTGTTGCAAAGGATACGATAACCGCAATAAGATAAATGACCATCAGAATCCCCGCAAAGGGCAATTGATTCAAAACCGCATATCCGGCAGCACCGGAACCTTGCTCGTTCATAACCGCCACCAGATCAACTTTCCCGGTCATCTGGAAATTAATCGCAGTTCCGCCTAAAATGGACATCCAAATGGCGCCAAATCCTGCCGGGATAAAGAAATTCATCATGATCACTTCTTTTATCTTGTATCCGTAGGAAATTCTCGCCAAAAATACTGCGGTAACAGGTGCCCATGCCATCCAGTTCGTCCAGTAGAAAGTGGTCCAGCCGGTTGCCCACGAATCCGACGAAGCAGCGCCGGTAAACAATGCTTTATCAAATATTCCCGATAAGAAACCGCCAAAGGCTTCGGTTCCTAAACTAAACATATACACTGTGGGTCCCAAAATAACCAGGGCTGCTATAATTACATAATATAAATACACATTGAACTTGGCTAATAATTTAATGCCTTTGAATAGTCCCGAACCGGAAGCAAAGGTAAACAATGCCGTCGTGGCAATGGTGACAATGATCCATAGGGTCTTGTCGTTATTGATCCCGATTAATGCATTGAGACCCCCGCCCATATTCATAACCGATGTGGCAAAGGATGATGCAATACCGGTTCCGATTGCAAAAAGAATCACTGCGTCTACCCATTTGTCAATACGCCTTTGATCAAACTTTCCAAGAATAGGGGAAATTTCCGAGCCCACGCTAAAGCTTCGCTTCATGTTATAATACGCAAAGGCAAATACAATGGTCGGAACCGTATAAAATGCATAGGGAACAAAGGTCCAGTGTAAGAACAGCGTTTCCATCGCAAACTTTGCTGCGGCAGGTGACATGGCTTCAATGCCTTTCGGAGGGTGGGCAATATGCCAGATGGGTTCTGCAGTCCCCCAGAACATAATACCGGAAGCAATCGTAGTTGTCAATGTAACAGCAAACCAGGAGCCCCTGCTCAATAATGGTTTGGCTTTAGCGCCGCCGACCCTAACATTTCCCAGTGGTGAAAAATAGGCCAAAAGGACAACGATTAGGCATGCAACACCGGCTAAACTAAACATCCATCCACACTGAACGGTCATAAAGTTTTTTGCGGCCGTCGTAACTGCCAAAAATGCTTCCGGATTCACAAAGTTCAAAATGATTGTGACGATCAGTAGAATAAATGCGGGGTAAAATACCAATGGGCGGATTTTGCTGCTTTTTGCTTGTGTACTCATGTTACAACCTCCTAAAAATTAATAGTTTCTTTTTCATTCCTCACTTTTCATTTGTCTGCAACTTTTAGTGCTGTAATCAATTGCCGGTCCGGACTTTTTCATTACACTTGCAAGTTTTGTCGTTTTACACCTTTAGTAGATTGAAACATTATAGGTAACACACACTAGAACTAGAAATATAATCGTATGGAGGTAACCTTATGGCCGGAGGTCTGAGATCAGAGGGCGGAGGTCGGAAAAAACTAAACAGGGGCGGAGAATAAAACAACAACCAGGTGTCGCAAACGGTGGACGGTTCATTCTCAACCCTTATCTCTCAGCTCTCAACGATTTGCAGATTCGAAATACCAGTTACCACAGTACGATTATATTTCAAGCTTTACAGTGTGTTATCTATATTTGCGTACGCATGCATAAAAAAAGAGAGAAAAGTATCTTCCATACGGAATTACTTTTCTCTCGGCTCTAGTAATTATATTAAGAGTATACAAACTATTTCAAAACGTGTCAATAGTTTTTTACGAATTTCCTTAAATTTTTTTTTTTTTTTTTTCAATTTTCATGATTTCACCGGCTTTCCATTTGTGCATTTTGCCGGATTTTATATTGACTTTAGTGCTTTCATCATGTATAATAAAAATAGTTACTGCCAGAGCAGAAGAGAAAAGTAACTTCATAATTGAAGTTTGCTTTTCTTTTTTTTGTATTGCATGCTGCAGTATTACATTACTTGATTGGGGGAACACTATGACAACAAAACCAAGAAATAGTCTTATCAAACCTATTGTTTTCTTCCCGGCATTTATACTGCTGGCAACATCTATCATCCTTAGTTTTGTAGACTATTCGTCTTTTCTGAAAGTGACAACGTTAGCTAAAAATTTTATGACCGTACAATGTGGTTGGTTATTTAGTCTGGCAGGCATTGCATGCCTTTTCGTGATTATAGGGGCCTATTTTTCACCCCTGGGAAATGTTAGGATCGGTGGGCCTGCCGCAAAACCTCTGCTTAAAAAAACCTCATGGTTTGCAGTCACTTTGTGTACAACAATTGCTGCAGGCATTTTATTTTGGGGGACTGCCGAGCCCATCTGGCACATTGCATCTCCACCGGCCTCTTTAGGCATTGAACCTATGTCTCCGGCCGCAGCAAAGTTTGCGATGGAAACCCTATTTCTTCATTGGACATTCATCCCCTATGCCATCTATGCCGTACCTACCATTGTATTTGCTTTTGCCCATTACAATATGAAGCGAAGCTTTAGCGTAGGAACGGAGATATCTCCTATTCTTAAGACCCGCCACCAGCAAAGGGTGAATACAATTGTAGATGCGGTGATCTTATTTGCAGTTGCAGCCGCTATTTCTTCATCCTTCGGTACTTCCGTGATGAATATGGGCGGCGGCATCAACGCTCTGTTCGGCGTTGACAATAATAAAAGTCTGTGGATTGTTATTACATTGCTCGGCACAATTGCCTTTATCATTTCTTCCGGTACAGGACTTTTTAAAGGCATCAAAATGCTGTCGGATTTAAACGTATACCTATACTATATCATTATTGCAGCGATTATATTGCTTGGCCCTACGGTCTATATGTTCAGCGTGGGCACCGAAGCATTCGGCGGCTTTTTATCGGGGATATTTGACAAAGCATTATTTACCGGAGCCGCTGCTTCGGATACCTGGGCAACCGGCTGGACCACTTTCTACTGGTCAAACTGGATGGCATGGGCACCTGTTACGGCGGTATTCCTAGCGAGGATCTCCTACGGATATAAAGTGAAAGAAATCATTACAATGAACTTTCTAATCCCCAGCGCTTTCAGCGCAATCTGGATGACCGTTTTAGGGGGGACGTCAATCAACCTGCAAATGACCGGCAAGGTAGATATTCTCGGCATCATGAATGAACAAGGCTCTGCGGCGGCGGGATATGCGGTATTAGGAAGTCTGCCATTCTCCGAGCTGTTAATAGGCATTTATTTACTGGCAGTCATTATCTCCTTTGTCACCGCAACCGATTCAACCACCAATGCCATGGCCAGTATCTGCACAAACGGTATAAGCGACGGCGCACAAGAAGCACCGCTCTATATTAAAGTACTGTGGGGCGGGATTGTCGGTGCGGTAGCCCTAATCTTTATTGCAACCCTTGGCATAGACGGCATTAAAATGCTTTCCTATTTAGGAGGATTTCCGGCATTATTCTTAGGCGTTCTGAGTATTATTTCACTGGTTTATATTATGGGAAGACCTCAAAAGTTCGATGTTCATACACGGACAGGTAAAAAATAAGAAAGATATTGATACAATGAAGATATAAGGAAAGGAGCTACCCGATAAGGAAGCTCCTTTTGTCTTACATGGACCACACTTCCGTATTGGTGGAAGAAATGGCGGCAGCACCGGCTTTTAGTGCTTCAACAACACTGTCCTTATCGCAGACCAACCCACCTGCAATAACCGGCATATTAATTTTCTCCGTAACCCAAGAAATTACTTTTGGCCACCCGGGTAGAATTTCTATGCAATCCGGACCGGAAATTTCAATTTGCCTGTCAAGATTTTGAAAGGACAGGGAGTCAATTAAAAAGAACCGGTGAATTGTGAAAAATCCCTGGGCCTTAGCTGCTTTTATCATGGAGGCTTTGGCACTCATGATACCGTCTGCTTGGGTGTTTTGTTTCAGGTAATGAATAACAATTTCTTTGCTTGAAAAACCGTCCAGAAGATCGACGTTAATAAATACCATTTTCCCGCGTTCTTTTATTTTCCGTACAATTTCACTGATATTCAATACATTACCGTACAATACAAAAACAATCTTGCAATCGGAATTCAATACGGCCTCTAACCCGGTGTCGTCTTTTATGCCCGGAATAATAGGATTATCTTCTAAAATTGCATACAATGGATTACTCATACAAACCTCCGACTATATCATAAAGATTTTATTTAATACTATTATACACGATATTGTCACATTTTTAAAGTTATTGAGGAATGATGGCATTATGTGGTGTATACGCTTCAACAGAACAACATTATTCCAAAGGCAAAATAGTTGAGGGCTGAGAGATGAAGGCTGAGAGTGCTGCACTAACACCCTTTCAAACCCTCATTATTCATTATTAATTATTCATTATTCATTGAAACCAGCCATGCCTGTTTTCACTTGAGCCGCACCCTCTACCAAGCCTTCACTTTGCCCGCGGATTACAATCGTCCCCGGCTTGTCTTTGATGGTTCTAACCATCAACATACTCATCCCGTTAAAAGACTTTCTTGGATTGGTCATAAAGGACTCGGTACTCGTCGGGTCCCCATTGCCAATGCCCACTATCTCTCCCGGACCTTCAACCGTATACCGGACAGGGTGATTTGCCTTCGGACATAACACACCCTTTTCATCCACAATGCGAACCGTAATAAAGAAAAAGGCCTCTCCATCGGCATATTGAACATCCCGGTCAGGCTGCAGCGTTATCTTCGCAGGCTCTCCCGCTGTTCTCACCTCATAGGTCATGGCAATTTCACCGTCGGCATCATACGCATCTACTTTCAGCACACCGGGTTCATAGGGCACATCCTCCCAGATCAAACGATACCGGCTATATAAGACCTTATCATCCTTTTTCCTCACCCCGAGGGATTTTCCGTTTAAAAACAGCTCTGCCGATTCATAACTTGTATAGCAGTGGACAGGAATCCCTTGCCCTTCATGTCCTTCCCAATTCCAATGGGGCAGGAGGTGAAGGGTCGGTTTCTTCGACCATTGACTTCGGTACAGATAATATCTATCCTTAGGAATCCCGCACAAATCAATGATGCCGAAATAGGAACTTCTGCTGGGCCACTCTTCCCGATAAGGCGTCGGTTCTCCCAGATAATCAAAACCCGTCCATACAAACTCCCCCAGTATATATTCACACTCTTCCTGGGCTTCTAATTCATATTCCGGTGTCACCCCCCAGTGCACCGTTGACATATCATAGGAGTTCACGTGCAGGTTGGCCCGATTAGGTACGGACAATTCCTCTTGCACCGGAAGATAGTATTCCCCTCTTGAACTGACGCAGGACACGGTTTCACTGCCATACATGATCCAATGGGGATGCTCTTTGTGGTACCGGGCATAGTGAGCAGATTTATAATTCCATCCGACAATATCCACAACCTCTGCAAGACCGTTTTCTATTGCCCCTTGTGCATGATTGAAACCAGCCGTTACCGGTCGAGTCGGATCCTCATCATGGCAAATATCGGTCAAAAATTGTGCTGTTTTCGCGCCGTCCTGACTGCTTTGCTCCCGGATCTCATTTCCGATGCTCCACATGATAACGCACGGATGATTTCGATCTCTTTTGATCATAGCTCTCAAGTCTTTTTCCGCCCATTCTTCAAAAAGCACGTGGTAACTATTTTCTATTTTCCCTATCTCCCACTCATCAAAGGCTTCATCTATGACCAGAAAACCCATTTCGTCACACATATCCAGAAGCTCGGGGGTCGGCGGATTATGGCTGGTTCTAATGGCATTACACCCGATATCCTGCAGCATTTCCAGCTGCCTTTTTAAAGCGCTTTCATTAACGGCAGTCCCTAACGGACCCAAATCATGATGCAGGCAGACCCCTTTCAGCTTTAACCCTCGTCCGTTCAGAAAAAATCCTTTGTCGGCATCAAACGCCACCGTTCTTATGCCAAAATGGGTCTCATACCGGTCTGTCTCCCTGCCATCCGTACAAAGGATGGAAACGGCCCTGTACAAATCACATGATCCCAGGTCCCATAAAATAGGGTTTTGAAGGCTGATGGCCTGTTCAAACCTATGGGAGGTGTGATTGATTTTTTCTTCCGAACGAATCCTTGCTGCTTCTTGTCCGTCGGGTGTAAGAATGATTGTTACAAGCTCTGCGGTTTTTGCTTCACCGCTTTGATTTACCACATCCGTTTTGATATCCACAACGGCTTCCTTTGCCGAAATCCGCGGTGTTGTAATCCATGTCCCCCAATGTTGAATATGTAAAGGGTCCGTAATCACAAGGCGTACGTTTCGATAGATGCCGGCGCCCGTGTACCAGCGTGATGAAGAGGGCTTCGGAGAAACCTTTACAGCTAAAAGATTGTCTTTTCCAAAGAGAATATGGTCTGTCAATTCAAAGGAAAAAGAGGTATATCCGTAAGCCCAAAAACCAATTTTCTTTCCGTTTAAAAATATGGTACTGTTACTCATGACCCCATCAAAGGCAATAAAAATTCTCTTCCCCCTGTTTTCTTCCGGAATGCAAAAGCGGGTTCTATACCACCCCGTACCCGTAATAGGAAGTCCCCCTGTACGCCCTATATGCTTCAACTCATTGGTTATACCGTCCTCTATGACAGATTTCAGCTGGACATCGTGCCCCGGATCAAAAGGCCCCTTGATGGCCCAATCGTGGGGGACCCTAACGCTTTCCCAATTTGAGTCGTCAAAGCCTATGCATTCGGCCTTAGACGGATCTCCTTTCATAAACTTCCAATCGTATTTCAGCAGGACACTGTAACGACTTCCATTCTCTTTAGACCTATGCATGATTATCACCCATTCCTTTCTTTATGACTAAGGTAGCAGAATGCAACGAAACCGTTGGCTGTTGGCTTATAGCCCATTGCATTCTCTCCTGTTGGGCCATATGCCGACCTCCGCCCTCTGACCTCCGACCTCCGGCTTATACGGTTGCTGCACCTACGGACGACTTGCCAGTATCAGCAAATCCTTTGCCGGTACCGGCACCTTTCCGATCACTTCGTCTCCGGTCAGCAGGTTTTGATGCCTTACCTTTATATCCACCGTTTTTTCCCTATCATCGTGGTTCATAACAAATATTATTTTATGCTCCTTCGATGTACGTTCCATGATATTTAACCCTTCTCCCCGTACTGCTTCATCTGTTTCCACATATTGATGCACCACTTTGCTCAGCAAATCCTCATAAAAATCCTCGCCAAAGCTTGCGGCAGCTACATAATATGCTTCTCCCTTCCCGTATTGATTGACTGTCACCGCCGGCGTACCCTTATAAAAATTATGCTCATAGGCTGCCACCATCTTCGCATTTTCCGTCTCTACAATCATATTAACAACATCCGAACCGTATTGCTTTCCATCCATGCTCATGTCGTTTTGTTTGCCGTCTTCCGCCACGCACCACTCTAATACCTTAATCCCCAGCAGGTTGCGAAGCTCTCCCTGATAATAATTTTCGGTTACAACATTATGCCCGTCATAAAAACCGGAAAGATACGACGCCATAAAACACCCGCCCTGATCGGTGTAGGCCTCAAGCCACTGTGCGATCTCTTTTGTTACAATCGTCAGCATAGGTGCTATGACCAGCTTGTATTTTGAGATGTCCTCACCGGGCGCAACAAAATCCACTGCAATATTGCGGTTTTCAAAAAATTTATAATACCGTATCATCTCATCGAGATAGTTTAACTTTTTCGTTATCTTTTTATCGCTCTGCATCGACCATATGCTGTCGTTTGAAAACACAAAGGCGACCTGGGCATTGACCGTGGTATCTTTTAAAAGCGGCCAAAGGATTTCTGTTTCACGACAGGTTCGGCTTAGCTCTTCATATGTCCTGTTAGGGCTGCCATCCTGTCTTAACATCCCTGCCCCTATCTGTTCCGCACCAAACCTGCACGTCCGCCATCTAAAATAAACAATTGCGTCCGCCCCGTGGGCAATGCTCTTATAAGTCATCATCCTGGCTTCTCCCGGCAGCACAGCTCTATTGTCGGCTCTGAATGCAGCTTGACTGCACTGCTGTTCCAGCATCCAAAAATTCTTCTTTTTGAAGCTTCGAACCAAATCCAATCGACTGGAGGCATATACGACTGCTTCGTCGGCCTTAGGATAGATATCAAAGGATGCAACATCCAATACATCCGCCAGCTCAAAATGATTCTGATTGGTAAAAGAGCCGAACATATTGGTGGTTACCTCCACATGGGGCGCCCACTTTTTAATGATGTCCGCCTGCATTTTGCAATAATCTATCACGGTATCGGAACAAAAACGCTTAAAGTTCAACACGGCGGACGGGTGCAGCGCCTTTCTGGTCTTTCTGGGTATCGATAATTCATCCCATTCGCTAATTTCCTGACTCCAAAAAATCATGCCGCACTCTTTATTATAATTTTCAACGGTTTGATATCGGGCTTTCATCCATTCTCTGTACTTGCCGGTACAATGGTCGCAGCAACAAGGAAATACACCTAATTCATTGTCAATCTGATATAAAACAATGTTAGGATTGTTTTGAAAATAGCGTACAAGCTGATACACTATCTTTTCTGCATACTCTCTAAAGACGGGATTATTAAAACAGCAAGCCGTTCTGGCCCCCGGATATATTTTATGACCTTGCGGGTCAACCAACAGCATATCGGGATACTTTTTATGCAGCCACATGGGAGCGGCATCTGTCGGCGTGCACAAAACCGTTCGAATACCGTTTTCTCCAAGCTTATTAATAATCTTCTCCAGCCATTCAAACCGATATTCCCCTTCCCAAGGCTCCAGCCTGCTCCAGATATAGTCCCCCATTCTTACAACCGTAAAGCCCGCCTCTTTCATTAACTTTATGTCAATCTCCAATCTTTCTTCTTCCCAGTGTTCCGGGTAATAACATGCCCCTATGTACATTATAAACATCCTCCCTTTTTATAGATATATCACCATAGGCGTCAAGCTAATCCACGCTTTTCCATGCAAGAAAAAGGATATCTCGGCGTATTCGTTTATGGAATACTATTCTTTTTCCTTTATGGTTTTACTGTATATTGGCTTAGCTCGACGCCTATGGATAAAGCACCGTAAAATCAAATTTAACGCTATTTTGAATCAAAAACTTTGTTTTTTCTAAACTCTCCCGGCGTGCATCCTTCTACCTTTTTGAATTTCCGGATAAATCCGGACGCTTGATAATAGCCTATTGTTTTCACTATTTGCGTTATCGACATATCCGTTTCCCTCAACAATTTCTTGGCCATATTAATTTTTAAAAGCGTAATATATTCAGAAACGTTCATATTGGTTCTTTTCTTGAAAAAATGGCTTAAATTAGACAGTGATATTTCAAAATGCTCCGCTATCATCTGTATTGAAAAATCCGATTCTAAATATTTACGGTTGATGTATGCCGTGATTGCCTCTCTATCTTTCTTCGTTTTTGTGCATACCTTTTCCTGCATATTTTCCTTTTGCGGCTGCGTCATTTCAGCATTTTCCAACAGGTGAAATAATTCCGTTTTAAAGGCATGCATCATATACTTCCAATCGTTTATGCTCTCATTTTCCAATCTTCTTAATTTTAACATAAAATTTAGCAAATGATAATAATTCAAACGTAATTCTTTTAAAGCCCTGATACATGTATTAAAAATATTGCTGCACAATATGACACGGGCATATTTGTTTTCTTCATTGAATACCATTTTTTCCAATGTATTAAACACAAGTATGCCTTTGTCCCCATTTAAATTGATAATAGCGTTAAATAACACATTTAAAATACTTTCATGGTCAATCTTTTCGTTTGCTTCCTGTAAATTAATATCCTTTGCATATACAACCGGTTTCTTTTGCAGCCCATCTTGAAAACAAAATGCCAGAGCAGCCTGCGTATAGGAATCGGAAATACTAAAAATATCCCGGACAAAACTGCCCACCCCGGTGTTTATCACCTTGTAACCCTCAGCATGACAAGAGGTCATGACATAATTTATATAGTCATTGATCTCTTCGTAGGTATCCTTTTCACAGCCTGCAATAAAGATGATATTGCTCTGTTCGAAAAATTCCACATAATACACGTCCATGTATTCTTCGGCAGCAGATAAGCTGATTTTACTCTCAAAATCAATGAACTTATCAAAGCTCATATCCACATTGAGAATGAAGGCGATGTAGAAAGGCCGGTCGGTTCGTATCTTGCAGGCTTCGCAGCGATCTAATATGACTTCTTTGTGTTCAATGGTATGATTAATGATCTCCAGCAATATTTTCTCTTTCGCATATTGATTATTCTGACCCCTAAAACTATTGTTGGTGTCAATTAAATTTTCAACAGCGTATTTGGTCATTTCAAATTCATTTAACCCGGCCGGCACATTATTGGCATGCAGTTTCAGGAGACCGGCCAGTTCTGCCACCGGCTTGTAATTCAAACGAATGAATAGGGTAATAAGCAGAATGCCTGCCAATAAGCTCACACCTACGGCTATTCCGTACATTCTGGTCACCATTCGAATTTCCTTAACAATACTTGCATAGGGCAAAAAAGACATGATTGTGTACCCGCCTGTATGTTCGTCAGATTTGTTGACAAGGATATATTTTTCACCTTTAATGACCTGGGGTTCGAAGGAATCACTATCAACAGACAATTCTTCAAGCCTTATTTGTTGCAAAAATGACCGGTTATTTGAAAATATCGGTGTTTGCCCCGCAAAAATGATAACCTTTGTATCGTGTTCGGCTATAATGGGCTGAACGATATCCAATAACTGACGATGATCTATCCTAAATATCATCGATGACCGTACAAAATACTGTTTGGAATAGTACTTTTCCACCGGAACGATGTAGCTGATGATTTGCTTCGGTGTTCCGTGCTCCAATATTTCTGTCTGCGGAATCCACGCAGGAACACTGGTTAATAAGCGGCCCATACTCTCTTGATAACCGGTGGATTCATCCACATATACATGCTCATAGTAATGCCTTGAGCTGTATATGGACAAATCATACATCAGATCGGTGGCTTTGCTGTAAAAGACAATGTTTGATACAAAAGGATTGGTCGCACGATAAGCATTCAATACGTTTTGTATTTCTAAAAAAGAGCCTCCGAAGGAACCTATATAATTACTTTGAAAGCTGCTGTTCATATTGATTTGCTGCGTAATACCATCAAGCACTTTGACTTGTGCGGTAAAATTATTATAGGCCATCTCAACATTCTTTTTGTTTTTCAAAATGATCTGTTCCAGCATCGGTCCCATATAATAGCTATTGATGACGACACTTAAAAAAATCAACGGCAAGAATAATAAAATGACATATGAAATCAAATAATTATAAAATATCCTTTTGGATTTCTTCATTATTTCCTCCACTTGATCATAAGCAATAGTAGAATAGTACTATAAATAACGCACAGAAATATGCGCTTTGAATGCATATATCCTATTTAAGGCCCCTGTACATTTTTCTTGTTATTATGTTAACTCCCGCTATTATCATTTTAAATGATAGAGGGTGAAAATAACACTGTATATTTCTTCCTGCTATGTGCACTGTCTGATTTTCAATGCCTATCTATACTTGGTACCGTTGCATTAAAATACAACGGTACCGAATATATAGTATAATATATTCTACGCGAAAAAGTCAAAATATGCAATGCACGTTCTCTTTCCCTTTCAATCTATACTAATCCCCCTTTGTCACTTGATCATACCGTTCCTGCCAATACGCTACAATTTCTTTGTATTTGAGCTTTTCACACTGGGTAATATGTGCATTCCATTTGGCATCGTCAATGCCATTGATAATGGCCTCAGCTTCAAAGGATTTTATATAATTCTCCAAATCGGTCCACAGCAATGCAATTTCCCGGTCCCTATCGGTAATCACTCTAATTATATCACCCGACGGCCAGCGCTCTTTCATGAAGAACGGCCTGTATTGATCCGCCCACTCGGTTTTGGGATTACCTTCGAATCCCACATATTGATAACCGGTAATCTCCGTAATTTTAGACATATCGGGACCATTTTGGGTCGCTGTAGTTTGCTTGACTTCTTCAAAGGATTTTCCTGATTTTTTTAGGTTTTCATAGTCAATATCCCACGTTTTATTGGTCTCATCTCTCACCCATGCTACTCCTTCGGGCCCTGCCCAGTTCTCTATTGCGTTTACACCGTCACTTAAATGGTCTATCCATCTGACTAAGGCCTCAGGATGCTTGCAGTTTTTAAAAATAACAAGGCCGGAGGTCATCTGTTCTTCCCAACTGTGTACCACTTTTCGGTCTCCGAAAGGCCCCTCCAGCGGCAATAATAGTTCATAGTCTTCCGAAACTTTCCCTTGTTTCAAAGACCATGCAGAAAACACACCGACTCTTTGGGTTTCTCCATAAATTTTGGCATTAATCGTGGGTTGATCCTGGGTAAGGGATTCGGGATCCATGAGTCCCTCACGGTATAATCGATGGAAATAGTCCAACGCAGCTCTATACTTTTCGTTGACAGGATTAAAATCTAGAACACCGTTTCTAATCGTTGTCTCAGCGCTTGTTCTGACTGTCAGCAGATCCCATGACCCGAACATCCATTTATAAGTATTCCCCATCCATCCCGTATTGAAGGATATGGGGATTTCGTCGTTGAACTCCCCATTCCCATTGGCATCCTTTTCTTTAAAAGCCTTTAAAACCGCATAAAGTTGCTCTGTGGTTTCGGGCATTTCGAGCCCTAGGTTCCTCAGCCAGTCGCCATTGATAAAAAAAGGATTTTCGGCAGCGGCAAAGGGTTTCATATTCAAACCGCTGTATCTGTATATCTTGCCGTCCCCTTCAAAAGTACTGGTCGTTTTTACAATCGGATGCAACTCCATCAGCTTTCTGAAATTGGGGGCATATTGGAGGTAGTCATCAAGAGGGGTTACCAAGTCCGCTGCAATCACTTCACCGAAATTCTGCGGCTGCCCGGCATAGATGCCGTCCGGCAAATCACCGGAATTGACGGCCAAATTCACTTTTTCCTGAAAGCCGGTGGACGCGATTTCTTCCCATTCGATGTACACGTTAGTGTCTTCACTGCGCTTTTTATAAAGCTCTTTTTCTTCAAAATTTTTCTTTGCCAAAGGCGGGTGCCTCACCATCAATCTCACGGTAATCGGCTCATTGACAATGGGTAAACCTGTAGGGTTAAAATTAGGGTCTGTCGTACTTTTGTCGGCACTTTTGCTGTCATCGCCTGCAGAATCTGTGTCCGGCCCTTGCGTTCCGCAGGCACCTGTCAAAAATAACATCATCGCTGTCAGCAGCAACGCAGCTCCTTTTACCAACGTTTGCTTCATTCCTTTCTCCTCCTTTTACTTATTTGGACAACACCCAGATAGTATACAGATTTGTTTGGAATAACCACTTTTCCGATGCCTCTGCTAAAGATAACCAACTTTAAACCTTAAAATATTATTTGCACAAACAACGATGATTCTATGTTTTTTGTGT
>JAKSBV010000323.1 GCA_022360955.1 Bacillota bacterium | reverse complement strand
TCCATAAGGTTACTTCCATACGATTATATTTCTAGTTCTAGTGTTTATTATCTATAGATCATAAACAGTAAGGTTGAAAATATAATCGTACTCCGGCAACAGGTAGTCCGAGACTGCAGATGCTTGAGTGCTGAGAGATGAGGGCTGAGAATGAACTGTCCATCGTCCATAACATCTTGCCGGTGATTACCTTGTGTTCCTGTTTGGCTATATTCCGATCTCCGCCCTCCGGTTTATCCATGCGATTATATCTCTAATGCTAGTATGCACTGTCTATATTGCGCTTAATATTATTATGTCAATTTCGGAGCTAAAAAATGCGTTGAGATTTTAAAATCTCAACGCATTTTTGAAATACTCTATTGTCAGTTCGCTTTATTAACGATTAATTTGCATTCCAAATAAAATCTCTTTTCATGGGCTTCTCCCAATGAAAAAGTCTTCCTTGGCAAAGCACCATCCAAAATAACGGTTTTAAACAAATCGTGCTTATCCATAGGTGGAAGATAAAAACCGATATTTCCCTCTATGGACCCCAACTGTTCAACCACTTCTTCACCATGAATATAATCTATTTTAATATTTGCATTTTTGTCCGTGTAATCATCCAAAAAGGCTTGAAGGGTTCCAACCTCCAATTGATGGTTCGGCCGGTTCACGATTATCATGCCATAGTGTTCACTTGTAATAAAGGGGATGATATGACCCCTTTGTCTGGCTTGAAGTACTTTAAGATCATTTTCCATCTCTCTTTGTGTCGCATAGGTTTTATAATATGCATCCATTTGAAAGCGCTTAAAATAAGCAAGCATCTCTTCCGGCATTTGACTCCCATGCACATTAAAAACAACCCTGTGGATTGGCTCGAAAATCAACGCATCATCGTGTACATTCACAACTTCAACCAATGCGAACCTAGCAGGATGATGGGCCCTTTCCTCTTCCGAAAGTGTCTGCTTCAGCTGCTCCCAGCACACTTTTGCTGTGGCCAGCGAATGGTTGCCGTCTCCAACGGCAAACAACAGCACTTCTTGACTTGAATCAACCTGATATTTTGCTTGAAATGCCTTAGGTTCGGCAAGCTTTTCCAATGCAGCTATTATTTCAGAGATCGTGTTTTCGTCGTCAACCTTATAGCCTTTGATATTCCCACCGTTCATCATTAAATCAAAATCATATAGTTTTTCAAATGTCTCGGTTCGTTCTGCCACCGGCTCGATCACAGTTCGACCCGGGTCATCTATCAACAACATAATGTGCGGCAATTCAACCGATGCATGTTCTCTTATCTTAATACGCGGCGGCAATCGATCCAATACCGTCCCCTCTGTTGCTCTAATCAGTGTTTGAGAACCCTTGCCGTAGTCGTATTGCTCCAGATCTACAGCCATGATTAACCCTTTTCTTGATTGATGGCCGGACATTTGACGCTCCACATAAACAAAACCGGGGTTCTGAGGAACCAATATATTTTCTTCAAGATATGCGGCCATATTCCGATTGATGTATTCAATCCGTACATCTGCATCCTTTTCTTCCAAGTAGACTTCGGGAAAAATCATATGTAATGTAGAGGGTGCATCACCAAGGGTTTCTTTTACCTGCTGCCAATATTCCGGTTGAGAAGTATATTGGTCACAAGCAACAACAGACCATTTTGCAAGGTCAACCTGTTTTCCGGGCATTAGTATTTCCGGGATTTCTATTCCTATTTTTCTGTGATTATGGGCCATCGGCTTGCCTCCTATATTTAATTTAAGATTCACTGACTCAAATCCTTTTCAGAATCCGAATCCTGTCATTCATTATACATGAACATTTAAGAATTGGCAACAAGCAAGCCGGGACGGGCAACCCATACCCTTTTCTATGACAGCTGTCTATTATTCTATAATCCTAATTACCTTTGCTACTCCCTGTACCGGATAAGACTCTGCCACGGGTCCATCAAAAACAACTTCCACCTTCAACCCTTCTTTCAGGTTATCAACAGTGACTATACTATCTTTCTCATAGATTTCCGTATTTTCCTTAACGGCAGCATGTGCTTTGTCATAGGTCGTGTCCGGTTCTATTTCACCTTCAACCATAATACCTATCACTTTCTCCTGTTCGTCTAATGTTAGTTTAGTGATTTCTCCCCTGATACCGACTGTATCTTCCGCGTCACTTTTGCCGCAACCTATAACGGTAAACAGCATTACTACGCTTAATACAATTAAAACAAATCTTTTCATACTTGTCACCATCCCTCTCTATATATAGTTTTGCCGTTACGCTTTATATGGACGAATGGATAATCAAAAAGTTCCCAAAACATGTCAAAGGGGGACGGCTCTTCCGGTACGCTCTACTTCTTAAAAAACTCGTATATTCCCATTATAAATAAAAATACCCCGAACATCCTTCTTAGAATGTTTGAGGGCACAGATACCGCCAGATTTGACCCTAAGAATGCACCCATCACCCCAAAAACAACAATGATGGCTGCAATTTTAGCATCGATTCTCTTATGTTTAATATGGATAATCAGCGCCATTACCGCAGTAGGTATAAAATATATAAGATTGATACTCTGTGCTACATGTTGGTCAACCTTCAACCAAAAGACCAGTACCGGGATGAGGAGAGCCCCTCCCCCTATGCCCATTCCGCTTATGATACCGGAAAGAATGCCGGCTAAGACAGCAATTACCAACTTAGAACACCATCCTTATTCCGGCAATAATCATAAATAATCCAAATATTTTTCTGAGTACATTAGCGGGTATTTTTTTAAATATCCGTGCCCCGATATAGCCGCCGATAACACCACCTATCGATACCTGCCAAGTTAGGTGCCAGTCTACAAAATCATTCTGAATATAAAAAAACGCACTTACCAGCGTTAATGGAAGCGTAATCGCAATTGCAGTAGCATGCGCCCTATGTTTATCTATATGTAAAACGAACTCCATAGAGGGTACTGCAATCGTTCCGCCTCCGGATCCGAAAAGACCGTTGCATAGACCTGTCATAACTCCGATCACAGCCTGTTTATAAAATTTTTTTATAAAGTCCAAAGTACCACAGCCTTCTCCTGCCCAATATATAGATACCCAACTTTAAACACCCTTGCGTAAATTTGTTTTTAGGTTGCAGTTGGGTATCTTTACTCCTATTATCTCAAAAAAACGTCTAATTATTCTTCCGTTTTAGACGATTTGTTATGAGCGACAGGCTAAATCCTTCACCACTTCTCCCGCAATAATTAATCCCGCCACGGAAGGAACCCATGCTACACTTCCGGGGATCTGTCTTTTGGATGTACCGGGAGAATCCTCCTTTGTACCCATGTCGTCTGTTTGATATCTATGATCGGGTATCAAAGGCTTCAACGGTTCTTCCTTGGAATAAACCACTTTAAGAGCATCTATCTCTCTTTTACGCAGCTCTCTTCGCATCACTCTGGCCAAAGGGTCCACCGATGTCTTGTATAGGTATGTTACTTCAAACTTTGTAGGGTCCAGCTTATTCCCTGCACCCATACTGCTTATGATGGGAATATGGAGTGCTTTGGCACGGACAACCAAGTCAATCTTTGCCGACACAGTATCTATCGCATCAACAATATAGTCCGAATCACTGTGTACAAGCCGTTCAGCCGTTTCTTCACTATAAAATTCCCGGTATATTGTAACCGCTGCGTGAGGATTAATATCTAAAATCCTATCTCTCATTAATGCAACCTTTGACTTGCCCACCGTCTTACAAGTGGCATGCAGCTGCCGGTTCAGGTTGGTTACACAGACCGTATCATGATCAACCAGTACAAATTCGCCTACTCCGGCTCGGACCAATCCTTCCACTGCAAAAGACCCTACACCCCCTACGCCAAATACGGATACCTTGCAATGCTTTAATGTCTCCAGTGCTTCCGGACCCAGCAGCAATTCCGTTCTTGAAAAAGAATGTGCCATATTCGCCCTCCTATTCTGCTGTTCTAAATATTGATGACGTAACATATAATAATTATGTACAACATAAAAATATTGACTGCATTCATGGCAATAAGCCCATATGTTTTAGTTAAAGACAATGTTTCCAAATATACTTCAACACCATGAACTCCCACCATCGCTCTGCTGACAGCATCCCCCGCTACTTTTACGCAGGCACTGCCCTCCTGCTGCAATGGGGTTGTATATTTTTACATCAGCGTTCCTAAACAATAAACAAAAAGTTGCCAAGCCTATACTTGACAACTTAAATGTTAAATCAAACATTCACCCCACTGAGCCGTGAATGGACTTATTTTAAACCTGCAGAGCAGGTGGGTATCCTCCTAATCATTTTATATGTCCCCTGACCGTAAAGGGGGGCGTATATGCCATAATCAGAGTTCGGATTCCCTTATAAATAGTGTTGGTTAAAATATGGTCTTCTCCACGAACACCGCAGGGTCTTTTTTACGTATTTATAATAGCACAAAATATTTACGTTTTCAAGTACTAAGTTTGTGCAGTAGAAGGCATTTTGAAGCAATATGAGCCAATGCCTTCTCCTTTTTATTTAATGCTTCATTACTAGGCCTTTATAATGAAAATAGGCCATGGAAAATAATCCTTAAACGCTTGATCAGATCGTTTATGATATTGAACATGAAGAAAACTTACATGTAATCTACTGAATTTGTCATATTGAATGTTATGAAGGCATACATTTGGTCATATAGATGAACGGTTCTCTCTTCCCTTCATCTACTTCTTTTGTGCCATAAATAAAACACAAATAAATTTTCTTGTTATCATTCCGCCGGCTTTATGAAATATCTGCTCCAATTGATTATTGAGTTCTTCTCTCCGGTCTTCTTCAAGCCCCAAATATCCGTTACCTGTTTTAAGAAAGCATATGAATTCTTCGACATTATGATCTACCGACCATGGGAATTGGTACACATTCGGAATATTAAAAACACTGCTATCTTCTATTTCTTGTACTATAGTCCTAATTCGTTTCTCTATTTCTTCCTTTGTATTCAGCAAAAGCACGCCATAATCCTTACACACATCTCTGAGCTGCCGGCCTACATCACTTAAGTCATTCAAATACATATTCCAAAATAAGCATAAATACCTATTATCCTTTAGAGATTTTGCACATTTATGATAACCAATAGGCTTGGGAACCCAATGAAATGATTGTGCGGATATAGCTAAATCATATGTATCTGGTTCTTCTTGCCAATGCTCAAACCTAGTTGTGATAAACTTAACTTGTTGGGTCTTCTGAAACTTTTTTTCCCCGATAGCTGCTAAATTGGCACCCGGTTCAATGCAAGTCAGATGATAGCCTCTATCAACAAATAGGGCTGTTGCTTTTCCGCTTCCTGCTCCAACCTCTAATATCTGTGCACTATCTTCTAACTTGGATTCACCGATAATCTTATCGATTAATGCTTGAGGATAACTTGGTCTGTATTGATCATAATAATCGGCAGCTTCGTCAAAACGTTTACTTTCCTCTTCCCAATTTACCATTTCTTCCCTCATCTTCTCCTCCTCTTTTCAATAAACTACAGCATTCGGTCTTTGTAGGTCCACTTGCTTTAGTACTATTGCTTGCTTCTCTTTTCACTAATATATAAATCGAGTGCTGTAATTCCTCTGTGAGCCAGTTTAACAAACAAATAAAAAGAATATAGCGCAATTGCCGTAGTACCAATTGCCCAAACAAATGGTATGCCCAGGGTTATCGGATTTGGTCCCAAAATAAAAACTCCTTTCAAGAAAATGTGGTAAAAATAAACATCCGCCTGTCCTAAGTCATATATTACCATAAAACATCTATCTTTACAATTACAACTTGAAAGTAGTTACTGTCAAGTAATCGTTGGCAACTTTTTTCTATACAAATTTCTGTAACAATGTTTGCGATAATCAGTCGTATTTATTCCACGGTTCTATTGACACAGGGACCGCTGCACCCTCTGGACACCCATTTTTAGGCGATCTTTGCCTTGAATATTAATATATACACCATCTGCTTCCTCAAAGAGGATAGGTGCCTCTTTAAAAAAATCGGACTATGTCAATTGCAGTATTTTTTGTTTTCATCCCTTATACGGCTGTAATTTTAAATTACTTTCAGATTATGCAATGATAATTAGTTCATCGTCGCTGTCTTAACGATGCATCGATCTTTAATCCATTGATCCCTGTACCAAGTTGATTCCTCAAAGGTATCATTGATGGATTTCATTTTTTTATCCAGCTTTTCTCTGTATTCTTTTATTTTATCAATATATCTTTCATCCTGTGCAAGATTATTCATTTGGTAAGGGTCCTTTATATTATCAAATAGTAGTTCTTTTTTATCCAAGCGATAAATGGCATAAGTATATCTTTTATCTCGTATTCCTCTCCACTCATGACCATTTTCCCATTTGGCACATGCTCCGGTATTTTGAAGAAATGCAAATTCCGGTTCTTCTCCTGCCAGTCCTAGTACACAATGGCTAACATCCATCCCCTCTACTTCTTTTGGAATGGGCAGATCCACCAGCGAAAGAAGGGTAGGCATAATATCAACAGCATTCAGACATACATCAGTTTTTGTTGGCGTTATTTTTTCAGGCCATCTCACTAAAAATGGCACTCTTTCTGCCTCTTCATAGAAAATATTTTTTTTCATTCTCCCATGAGCACCAAACATTTCTCCGTGGTCGGATGTAAAGATTACAATTGTGTTATCCAATATTCCAGCCTCTTGAATCGCTTTCATAAGTCTACCAAAATTCCAATCAAGATTTGCTGTCATAGCATAATAAACCTTCATCCATTGATTAATTTTTTCCGGAGATTTGTTAATATTCGACCACGAATCCCCATACGGATCTATCTCATCCGAATAACTTGGAGGCATTTCAAAATCTACATTTTCAAACATTTTATAATACTCTTCTGGAACATTCTCTTTTTCCCAAGGGTCATGGGGCGTACCATACGATAAAAAGAGGGCAAATGGTTTTTCCTGATCAACATTTTTTATATAATCAATAGCTCTATCTGTTTGCATGTCAGGCTCATAACCTTTATAAGGAATTCTGTACCTTCTATCTGTATGATAATATCCTAGATAATAATCATGATGAAAATTATATGCTTCCCACAACCCATCAAACCCTAATCGATTGGGTCCGGGAGGAACAAATGAATTTCTTACTTCAAAATGATGTCCTAATACATTTGCATATAAGTGCCATTTCCCCATATACGCTGTTTCAAAACCTCCCTCAGTCAAAATGTGTGCTAAGCACCTATGGTTGGTATTCATCCTTAGTTCATTTATAACCATTCCTGTGCTAGTCGTATATTTGCCTGTAAACAGTGAAGCTCTATACGCACAGCAAACCGGCATTCCAGAAACTGCATTGAAAAAATTGCAGCTTTGGCTTGCAAATTCGTCAATGTTCGGCGTGTGTGCTTTCTCATCACCGGCATATCCGCAGGATTGATATCTTAATTGATCTGCCATCACATAGATTATGTTCGGCTTTCTTTCTTTTTTCATAGACATTTCCTTTCCAATATCGTAATCAGTTTGATTCATAATTATTACCATTCTTGTAGAATAGTATTGTAAATTTCCTACTATCTCCTAATTGTTAGATGCTTTACTCTTTTTAAGCCATGCTAGTCCTGAACCTTCTCCAATATTGACCCAATAGGGAGTTTTATCAGGAGTATAGAAAATTGTAGAAAGTAGATACTCCTCTTTCTCCAGCTGCTTTAATATAGTTTCAAGCTCTTCTTTAACCTCAGCATATTCATGATTGTTATACTGATTCGTAAATTCATGTGGGTCTTTGTTTAGATCATATAATTCATAATACATGTCACCTGTTTTGTTGTAATGATTCCAATCAAGCTTTATATTATTTTTAATAATTGTTAGTCTGCCATCACAGGCAGATAGAATGTAATCTCTTCCTCCTTCTGCAACCATCTCATCCAGTGGTTTACCATCACATTCTGGAATATTGCAACCTGCTGTTTTTAGTATGGTTGGAAATACTTCAAGTGAGCTGACTCTTTGAACGATCTCTTTTTTATCATTCTGACCCGGATATTTTACGATTAACGGAACTTTAACTACATCTTCATATAAACTGCCATTTTTGCCCCACAAACCATGGTTTCCTGCCATATCACCATGATCAGAAGAAAATACTATCATTAAATTTTCTCCCCATAGTTTTTGAGCTTTATCTATTATTTTTCCTATGTAACTATCTATTTGAACTACATTCGCATAATAATATTGGCGCCAACGTCTCCAATATGCTTCATCATAATTTTTTTGTGCTCTATCCTTAGCTCCACCACTACCTTCAGTTGTGCCAGGACCATAATAACCATTATGATGATACTTGGTTTTATCCTCCCACTCACCTTCTTTAGAAGTACGTGGAATCGCTCTATCCATATCAACTGCATCCAGATATTCCTCTGGTGTATCAATAGGGTAATGTGAACCGGAAAAACTAACCCACATGAAGTGAGAATCATCCTTATTACACTTTTCTAAATAATCCAGCGCCTTTTGTCCAACCCATGAATCAGGATGCATTTCTGCTGGACCCGGGAAAGAAAAAGGTCCTTTTTTACTTTTGTCCTCATGAGCCCTATACCTATATGGTTTCATCAGTCCTGCCATTTCTAACTCCTTGCCATAATCATCATAAAACCACAATGAATTATTTTTATCATCCTGTAAATCCAGATGATCCATCCCCAGGGCCATATAATACAGCTTAAAATGCTCGTATTCAAGTGTCATATTCCTTCTGGTTGCAGGATACGGAACCGGTATGAAATGACACTTCCCATGCATAGATGTTGTGTAACCTTGCTCTTTAAGTTGATTAAATAGATTGGGGTACTGTAATGATAAAGATGCCCCCAAGGTATTGCTTACCGAACCTGACTTATGTGGATATTGACCCGTCATCCAGACACAGCGTGAAGGTAAACAAACCGGGCTTGCCGAATAGGCATTTAAACACACATTTGATATAGAAGCTAATTGATCAATGGCAGGTGTTCTATGCGATGTTGCTCCAAAGGCCGAGATTGTTGATATATGCTGCTCATCCGTTGTTATAAATAGTATTGACGGTTTCTTACTCATTCTCCTTCAATCCTTTCTTTTTATCCGAGAAACAATGCTTCCTAATTGTCACCTTTAAAGTAATGATATTTATCCGCCACTCTTGTGTTCAAAGGAACTTTATCTTCCTTCTCAAAACTCCACAATAACAATTTCATTGTTAATCTATTTTGTATTTCTTCATACTCTGTTTGATTATAAAGATTATTTAACTCATCCGGATCATTTTGCATGTCATAAAGTTCACCTTCACCATTTGCATAAATATTTAATTTCCAATCGACTGTTCGAATACATTTCCCCTTACCATACCAAGCTTCTCGGAAAGCACACCATGCGAAAGAAGTTCCTTTGTCAATGACTTTGCCGTCTTCATCCATAATATCCTTTAATGTTATTGGTTCTCCATGTTCTCCGCTCTCAATAACTATATACTCCTTTGTTTCCTTTTCTTTATCTAGTAAAAAAGGCGCTATGCTTTTTCCTTGTACTCCAGAGGGAATCGTAATGCCTGCCAACGCTAAAACGGTAGGCATAATATCTACAAGTTCTACCATACAGTTCGTTTTTCTTGGCCGAATATGACCAGGCCATGAGATAATGAAAGGTATTTTTGTAAAGGATTCATAGAAGAAATTATGTTTTTGAATGGCTCCATGGTCACCCATTGCATCACCGTGGTCCGAAACAAATAGAATAATTGTATCGTTTTCTAATTCTACCTCTTTTAATACATCAAATACCTTCATTAAATTATCATCAATTTGATTAATCATGCCGTAATGTATAGATCGAATTTTTTGAAAATGTTCATCCTCAAACTCATGATTATAATCAAGTAACTTTGCAATTGTTTGTCGTTCAGGTTTGTTTTTCAAATCATCTTTAATTGGTTTGGGCACCTTTTGGGGATCATACATACTGGCATATGGTTCGGATACCTGATAGGGCGTGTGTGGATCAGGAATTGACAACCATAAAAAGAAAGGTTTTTCTTTGTTTCTCTCTTCTTTAATATAATCAACGGCTCTACTTGCCAAAACATGCGTTATGGACTTTTCGCACGGATAAGGATTAACCCCCCAATGATGCTGATTACCCCAACAGTTTTCTTTTGCCCATTGTATGGCTTCATCTAATTCAGAATCATCTTTTCTTCCATCTACATTAACATGTCCACCCTTTACAACGTAGTCGAAATTTCGATTTATTTCATCATAGACTATATTATTTCTTTCCCCAGCCGGAGCATCAGGATAATAATTTTCCCCAACTAAAAATGCATGATTTTTCCCAATTAAAGCCGTTTCATAACCTGCTTGTTTCATAACTAAAGGCAGTGTTACTTCTTGTGGGTTAATAAGCATATGATTTGCATGATTTCGAATAGTACTTGCATATCGTCCTGTCATCATACTAGAACGTGAAGGTGCACAAGCAGGATAGTTGCAAAAAGCATTTGTAAAAACCGCTGATTTTTTTGCAAACTCTTCCAAAATAGGCGTTTTTACAATTTCATTTCCATATATCCCTAGACTCTTTGCAGACATTTGATCTGTCTGTATTATAATTACATTTGGGTTTTTATACATCTTAACCCCTCCGCTTCCATTTTTCTTTAAGCATTTTGATAAATATTCCACCGATAACAGAACGGTTCCTAAACCCTCTTCTTCCCTCGTGACACATACATCTAGTCTGTCTTCCAGTCACTGTATTATACCAATCTGTAAATGGAGCTCGACATTCTGTTTCATTTAAAAAATCCCACATTGGTTGAATAAACTGAATAAACTCCTCTTTACTTTTAGCCATCGCTGCTGTCCACATGATCCAGTCTGATTTTGTATAATCTTCTCGGCTGTCCAGCGGTAACCCATATTGATTTTGCATTCTTAAATAATATGAAATCTCTCTGTCAGCAATTTCGTGGGGGAATATATTTAAATCGAACAGCTCATCCCAAACAAGATTATACTTTTGACTCCAAGTACCGCTTTGATCGAACGTAAGTTTATAATGGTCTCCATCTCTAGACATTTCTTCCCATTGTTTTGCCATCTCTTTTGAAGTCTTCAAGTATTCTTCTGCTTGCTTATGCATCCCTCTCATACTACATAAAATAGAATAGCCGGCAATTCCTAAGATAGCCTTGATAGATAAATTGGTATTATGAGCAAGATGGCCTGCAAAATCATCAGTGCATAATTGATTTCCTGGATCCATACCATGATTTATAAGATATATGACCCATTTTGTCAGTAGATGCCAGTATCTTTCTGCAAACTCTACACTGTTATCTGCTTTGCATACTGCTGCTGCCATAATAAGCATATTTCCACATTCTTCAACCGGCATTTGGCGTTCATATTCTAATTCGTCTGTCTCTTTATTGGTACTGTATACTTGACCATTGGCCTTGGGATAACGCCCCACATCATGAGGTGCAAATTCATAAGGCCAAGCATCCATATCGGCATATTTGAAAATAGGTATCATCATTCCTTTTACAAGATCCGCATTATATAACAAGAATAAAGGAATAGATGGATAGCTTACATCGACAGTTCCCATACAACCGTTACTAAAATTCTCTTTTGAGAAAAACAGCGGATTGCCTTCTTCATCTGCGACAAGCTTATGTGCTGCAATGGCTTGTCGGTATCCTAAACTGAGCAAATCAGCGTAGTTTTTACCTCCAACACACATCGCATCTTCAATCAAAGTAGAATCAAATGTATCACATTTTTTCATGATATCACAATATTCACTAACTGCCTTTATAACCATATCTGCAAATCCCACGCCATCACGCCGCCAATAAGCGACCAACGGTTTTTCAAAATATTCAACTGAATATATATCATCATAAGCAAGAACAAGATAAGCAGATACTACTTTATCTGCAACTTTTGGTAAATCCAATACACAAGCCATGGTTGGCGTTTCTTCTTCAACGACTTTTGGCATTTGTGTATCATCTTCCGTTGGAACAGTGCCATTTTCAATGAAGTTTTTTTGAATACTTGATGGTTGTATTACAGTTTGAACATCTCCATTGGGAACGACGACATAAAAATACCCCCAGTCAATCCTTCGATTATCTCCTGCATCACTGAGCACAACTTGCTTTTCATTTCCCATATACATGGCTTGAATTCCTTTACCAAAATCCGATCGACCCCAGTTTACTTTTCTATCTGGTGTGTCAACACACCATTCTGCAGAGGCATCAAAGTATATCTTAACATCATGAACTTTTTCATCTTTTGAAACAACGTTAAATGTAACGTAAGATACAGGTCTGGATAACACATCTAAATCATCCATAAACAACGGTGTAGTAAATCTAACTTCTAACGTAATAGCCTCTGACTCAAAATGATAAATCGATGACATAGGACTGACTTGTACGCCTGTTTGTTCTATGGCACAACACCCTTCCACCTGCCCCATAAAGACATACGGTTTTCCATCAATCATGATCATTCCTGTCATGCTATTATCTTTAGAAGTCCAATGTTTTGTTTTTTCTCCATATAAATTATCTGTCATTGACCATACATTAAAAAAAGGATCCACTGTTACTAATGGTACTGCCGGTGGTCTTAAGTTTTTCATTGGCATCATGCCTCCCATGAATAAATTAAATAATATTTATAAAATATAAAAAAAAATAATCCCTTGATCATTTATAATCTTTTCCAAACCAAAAGTGATGCTTGTCAATCAATCTAGGTTGCTTGATTTGATACCCATCTTCACGGATAACCATAGGGTCTTGAACATTTATGCACCACTTTAACAGTTCTTCTATCAATTCGGTTTTCTTAGCAGCATACTGTGGGTCATTATAAAGATTATGGATTTCATTCGGATCTTTTGTAAGATGATACATTTCTCCATGACCTTTCATATCATAAACAAGTTTCCATTCTCCTTTACGCACCATTCTCATGAGTCCTGTCATAGCAAATGTATTTAACTCCTGGTACTTTTTTTTATAAAAGTGTTCTTTTCTCTCTTCTACATCATTTTTTGAATAAAAATTTCCTCCATTACCTAATTCACAATAGGCGCTTTGGAAATCTTCTTTAGGATATTGTTGTCCTGTAAGCATGGGCCATAAACTTTTTCCTTGCACACTATCAGGAATGTCTGCTTCTAATGCTTCACATAAAGTCGGCATAATATCAGCTATGGATACATGCATATCAGACATTTTTTTACCACGTAAAATGCCTGGTCCGATAAAAATCAAAGGAATTCTTGTCAATAGTTCTGACAGTTCTACCCCTTTTCTTAAAAATCCAAACTCTCCTGCAAAATCTCCATGATCTGACAAAAAAACAATGATCGTATTATCAAATATATCTAAGCCTTTAAGATAATTAACAAATCTTTTTATTTGATCATCAATGAATCTCAACATACCCATATAATTGCTTCGCGCTCTTTTTACTACTTGCGCTAAATCGTTAAAATCTTTACTAAAAGCACAAGAAAATATATCATACATAACTTTCCATTTATAATTTTTATTTTCCAAATAATCTACATTTGCATCAGGTTCAACATAACCGTCCCCATCGAACATTGAAAAATATGGCTCTGGTACTTGATAAGGATTGTGCGGTTCTGGAAAAGAAAGCCATAATAAAAATGGATTCTCTCTATGATTCTCTATCCAGTCCATAGCTTTTGTTACTACACGATATGGAATTTGCTGCTTCGGTGCGAAAGGAGTCGGTTCCATACAAATTCCCTGTGGGAGTGTACGAATCCAATCATCAAATTCTATCTCCTCTTCCGTTTTTCCTTCATGAAATCCTCCAGCATGATGAAATGAACATACATAATCAAATTTTTTATTGTCTGGATGTGCATGATTTTTCCCGACTAAGGCTGTAGTATAGCCCTTACTTCTTGCTACATCCAATATATCTTTTTCATATATGACATCATATTCATTTACAATCCAAGGATCTGGAAAATCAGCATCATGTTGCGGACGAGGGTTATGCATAATATGATGGGCACTTCCATATCTGCCTGTTAACATGCTCACTCTTGCAGGTGAGCAAAGCGGGCAAGTAGTATAGGCTTTTTCAAACCACACGCCTTCTTTGGCAAGTGAATCTATGAACGGCATTGTATTTGCTTCGAATCCTTCTCGTTTACACATCTTTGTCTGCTGCTGATCGGTCATAATAATGATAATATTGGGTTTGTTTGGCATCTATTACCTTCTCCTTTATATGCTTGCCTGCTTCTGCTGCTTTTATGGTCTATTCATGGTGCATACTGATTGGTAAAGGATTTATGATTGCATCAATATCTGGATTATTTAGCAATTCATCATAAGATCCGTACGCTTTTTTTATACCCAGTTTGGAAGCGAATTTTTCCGCCGTTTTAAGGTTACGGCTGCTAATAGCCAACGATTTCTGAATTATCCGTTTGTAATGCAGCTGGACAATGGTTATTTACTGCTATTCTTGCAGTGCTTAGTATTCCGTACTTTATTTCCTTCACACAACCACTTCCTTAACATAGAATGTTGTTTGTCAGCGATCTATTTAAAAATCTTCTTTTCAAAACCTTCACAGACCCCAAACTCATGAAATTTATTTATGAAGTCCTTTTTCCAGGCTTCATCGTTAAAAACTTCATTCAAGGAGACCTTGCTCTTTTCAAAATTAGAAAGGGCATGCTCCATTTCCTCAATCAATCGGTGCCCACGTTCTTCCTCAGTGCGCTCATCATAATACTGCATTTGGGAGTTACTCCAGTAATGGAACTTCCCACAGACACTTCCATGAAACTGCTTACCATCTATTTTGATAAATTCATCATTTTGAACCGCCCCTTCCGGTCCCCATTCTTTTTCATATTCGATAGCTCTTGTTTGAAGCTCTTTGTATACTTCGTACGGATACTCTCCTGTTTTTAGCAGGTTTACAATTTCACCAGGATCCTTCTTCATGTCATAGAATTCTTCTGTGCCCTGATTATAATAATATACGTACTTGTATCTATCATTACGGCTCATAACCCATCTTCTTTCTCCTAGAAAACCTGTGGAGGACACCTGACATCTCCGATCTTTACAGGAAGCTACAGTACAGAGTGACTCACCCGGCAATTCATACTTCGTGTCCTTATATTTTAGTCCGCATACATCAAGACAAGTCGGCATCACATCCAGTAAGTCAACAAATGAATTACATATTTTTCCGCTACCAAATTTCTCAGGATAGCGTACAATAAATGGTATTCTGACTGCCCCCTCATAAGGTAGCTCCTTACTATAATAACCCTTATCCTGAAGCATTTCACCATGGTCAGAGGTAAATATAATCAGCGTATTATCGAGTTGGTTACTCTCTTCCAAATAATCAAGTATTCTTCCTACATGCTTGTCAACCATAGTAACCGCAGTATAATAGGATTCCCTGATCTTTCTTTTATGAATTTGAGAATCATGATCCCCATGCCATACGCTACCCTCTTTCGTATCCGGATAATCTCTAGACATTGGAATTGGTTCTGGAATGTCTTTTCCACTGTAGATTCCATCAAATTCTGTAGGGATATTCCACGGAGGATGTGGTTGTATCCATCCGCACATCATAAAAAATGGATGTCCATTGTTAGTCTTGAGCCAATCTATTGCTTTATCTGCTACCCATGTTGTGCCATGATGTTTTTCATCAGTCTGGGCATTTTGGGGTATGTGATAAATATGTGGTCTTACTCCATGGAGGTTTTGTATATGTCCTAACCCCTCTTGCTCAAGATAACAGGCATATTGGTCATCTTGTCTGACTGCCAGAATCTCTTCCATAAGAAACATTTCACTAAACCCATGATGCATTCTGGGTGGAGAGAAATGCATCTTCCCTACTGCTACTGTGCGATAGCCATTCTCGGAAAAGATTCTGGGTAAGGTAGGTATTCCGTAATCTTTAATCGGATTTTTATGGTTATTACCATAATAACCATGGGCTCTAGCGGGAAGACCTGTGAGCATGTCATGCCTCGCAGGCATGCATACCGGATTGGAAGAATGTGCATTCATATATATACAACCTGAATTTGCTAATCTGTCTAGGTTGGGTGTTAGCATATGATGAAACCCTGCAGCATTCACCGTATCAAATCTCTGCTGATCTGAAAACAATATTAACACATTGGGTCTTTTCACTTTATCATCACCAATATAAACTGAATTGACATACGTATCATCCTTTCATATTGTTTTTGAAACATTGCTGTTCAAACGACCTATACTAGAATCAATGAATTCATTTTATGATAACTGTCTTATATTGTGAATGTGATAAATCTATTGACTGATGTAAAAACTCTATATCCGGAAAAACGGATTTTCAATTTCCGATGGGGATAACAAAATCCCGAATAACTCTTTCCACAACTTCAAGTATTTCCTCGATGGTCATCTCTTTACCGCATGGTATCAGTGCGCTTGAATTACAAGTATCTACACATTAGGACTTTTTTAATATCGCCTAATGTGATATCCTGGTCACATGCATAAGCTCACGTTTATAGGTCTTCACTCGCTGTTCAAAGTCTGTAAATGATTCTGAGTCCCTGATTTCAGGACTTGCTTGGCATCGCTTAGATGGATCCCACCCGTTAAAAATTGCTTTTACCAAGCAAGCTCTTACCTTGCATGTACGAAGTATTCTGCAATTATTTTCATTCTGTAAACTCAAGGTATTCATTCAACTGCCTGTTTATTTCCGATTTATATGCTTCAATGCCAGCCTTTACTCTTTCTTGATAAACTTCATCGAATGTTCGTTCTATTTCTCCCATAGGTACCAAGCCCCAGGAAAGCATATTTAGTTTTTCTTCTGTCACCTCTGTTAGCTCTTCATGTATATCTTGTACATTTGTAGGATCAAAAATAAAGTTTTTAATGGTACAATCTATTGCGTTCTTTTGAAAAAATTGTAATAATGCTTTATTTCTTCCATATGCGGGCAGGTCGAATTCTGAGTCTCGCCACCCACTAGCCCCAGTTTGATTGAGAGAAAATCCTTCCAAGCGTTTTTTTGATCCAATTAATTTTATTGCATTGCTTTCAGTTATTTCAAAATATTCCCCTTCAATGCCATACATTGAAGTCATGTTGATCTTCCTGTCATTTTTTAAAAGATCCAAGACCATTAAAGCACGCTCAGGGTTTTCTGATCTGACAGGTACTGCCATGCCGTTTTGATAATCAGGTTTTGAAATAACAGCACTTCCATCCGGATATACTGGATAGACACCCACTTTCCATGTAGGATGATTCTGGTTTACATAGGATATTATCATGTTTATATTTGCTTCACTGGTAATTGTTAAAGCACTATTACCATTCATAAATTCCTGATTTGTATCTAACGTAACAAAGGGTGCATTTGCGTTCCAGTAACCCTTTTTATACCACTCTCTCATTTTCTGGTAATATGGTATTCTAAGTGCCTTAATTTCTTCATGTGTCAATAATTCATACGGACCTCTTTTCATAGATACGAAAGCTGCTGTACTTGGTGCTGCCCCAGTAAGATTTGCTTTTACCTCAACTTCAGCCCTATATCCATAAGACATAATCTGATTCCATTTGCCAGACCCGCTAAAGGGAATGATATCAGGTTCATTTTGCTTAACAGCTTCAAGGTAAAGACCTAAATCATCCATGTTATGTATTGATCTTATATTATATTTTTCCATGAAATCCTGCCTGACAACATAGCAATGTGAATAGTAGCTTGTATAATTAGCCGGAATCATATATCTTTTACCTGTCTCCGGTATCACACCACCATTAATCTTATTTTTTGGCATTCTCTGCATTGTCAGAGGCATATACTTATCAAGCATCTCATCGGTTATTTCAAGAAAGCCACCCTTTCTTGCATACTCAAAATACTTAGTCCAAACTGCTGCTGTTATAAGATCAACATCATCTCCACCTGCAAGTATAACAGGATACTTTTTAACATGCTCTGACCAGCTTAAATACTTAGGTACAATAGTAGTGTTTATCTTTTGCCTTAGCATTTGATTAATTTCTTCATATATATGATCTGTATGAGGAGGTCTGTCCCCTATCATATACACATTTAATTCCACATAGTCAAGTTTACTATTCATACTGTTTTCCCGCTTAATGGAATTGAGATCATTTTCTCTGTAAGTACCAATTTTTCCACCAATAAATGAAATTATTAAAAAACTTATTGAAACCATAAGGATGATAACTAATGAGAATTTCTTCATCACACTTTAGAACCTCCCTTCTATCTAATTATACTGTTTTTATAATAAATCTGGTTTTCCGCTAACAAAATGTAGCAAATGATAATACAGTAATGAATACCAATGGAACAGCCGGAGAAAATATGTTAATGTAAGATATAATAATATCATAATATTTATTCGGGAGTTTTTCAAGTGGGATTGAATGTGATAGGCATTCATTGAAGTTACTTAAACTTGTAGGATTGAATGAAACGGTATACACAAAAAATCCCAAAGTATATGCATAGTAGCAAAGGGAGAGGTCTGTCTATAAGTTGTGGTAAATAATACCACATACATAAATCATGAAGTTTTGAGTATTTTGGAGTTAGAGTTGAATGATAACATAGGATAAAATTGGAAACCCCAATGATTTTATGATACATATGACAAGCATTAAGTCTATTAATTGAATATTTTATCCAATTAATACGTTGGAACAAGGCTGCGAAAGATGAGATAAATAATCAAACACATCCATTCACTTTTAAATAAATTTGTAGTATACTTTTATTTAAGAAGGGTGGTTTATAAATTGCAAAAAAAGGTGTTACTTGTAGATGATGAATACATGACACGTAGAGTTCTAAAAAATAAAGTTGATTGGAACTCTTTAAACGCAATTGTATCCGGTGAAGCAGAAGATGGTGAAGAAGCTTATAAAATGGCTTTGGAGATACAGCCGGATATAATTATCTCTGATGTACGTATGCCTAGGATGAATGGTATTGAATTGGTCCAAAATCTGAGAGAAAGCCTCCCTCTATGTAAATTCATACTATTAAGCGGGTACTCTGACAAAGAGTATTTGAAATCTGCAATAAGGCTTAAAATAGTAAATTATGTAGAAAAACCAATTGATATTAAAGAAATAACTAAGGTTGTGAAGAAAGCGATTGAAGAAAGCGATTATGAAAAGAAAACCTTTAACAAGCTGAAAGACAGAGAAATAAATGATATTTGCTATAAGCTGACTTTGCCGGCACAAAATACACAAGATTTATTGGATGTGTTAAATTCCTTAGGGGTTCATGTTAAAAAAGCTAGTTCTTTCTGTTCTTGTATTGTTTCTTTATCGTGTTCTAACGAGGTTGTTGTTAAAGAAATTACCAATAAATTGACAAAAGATATAAGCAGAATTTTGCATGCATTGAATATTATGGCAATTTGCTCACCTAGAAATGATCAAACAATAATTATTCATTTATTTTTAGAACAAATTTCACATTTACACACATTTATAAATCAATTGAAGACGATCTCTGTTAATGCAGAAAAAACAAATAGCAATATTAAGTACATTTATTCAGGAATAGGAATTCATGTTGATAGTTTAAGCAACATTTATATGTCTTATAAAACAGCTGTAATGGCACTTCAAAAGATTTTCTACGAGGAAAATCAAACAATTGTATTCTATGTAAAAGATACTACCAGTCCTTATAAAATGAATGAATCAATATTAACAAGGCTAACCGAAGCATTAAAAACTGTTAACAGAATTTCGGCAGAAATCATCATTAAGGACCTTGCAAAAAATATTAGAAAGCATAAAAATACTCAGGTTAGTTCTGTTAAGGATATATTCCACAGAATCATTCTTAAAATGAGTGAAGTTGCTAAAACCCTTAATATTGATTTACTTAAGCTTGATGATAGTTTTACATGGAATAGTATATCCCAGGCATCTAAGCTAAGTGAACTGGAATCAATTGTTTTGACTATTTTTGATAAGTTATTTAACGAGCTTGGAAAGCTTCATAACCAGGATGCACTGTCAGCTAAAACCATTCGGTATATTAATAAAAATATCTCGGATGTTGAATTAAGCATAAACAAGATTTCGGAAAATTTGTTTGTAACGCCAACTTATCTTTGTACAGTTTTTAAAAAAGAAACAAATATTACCATCAATCAGTTTATCAAAGGCTGTCGGATGAAGAAAGCACATGAAATAATATCAAAAGGACCTATTAAGAATACTGAGCTTGCGTCAATGGTTGGATATAAAGATGCAAGATATTTCTCTAAGACGTTTGAAGAATATTTTGGATTCAAGCCAAAAGCTATTTGGGAAAGAGGAGTAAATGAACAATAAAAAGTTTATCTCAATTAAAACAAAACTATTATCTTCATATTTTTTGTTAATAATGATACCATTATTTTTATTTGCTGCTCTTTTTTACAGGAGTTTTTCGAATATTGTATTAAAACAAACCTATAAATCTGCTGATCAGGTTTTCTATGAATCTAAAAATACTATTGAAAACAGATTTAGTTCATTAGAACACGCACATGTTATGATTTCAAATAACTATGTAATATATGAAGCGCTTTTGGATTCAATAAAGGATAACAACGTTGAAAGACTGTTAGAGCAGGATGATGAAATAAGTGAATTGATGAATTATATCAGAGAAACTTCTCAGTGTGATAACATTTCAATATTTATTGATAACGAAGGTTTTCTTCCAAACAATAGATTATCTTTTTATCCTTTATATAGTGAATACTCTAAACCTTGGTATAGAACGGTTTATTACGCTACTTCAGCTGGGTCAAATAGAGTTTGGTGTTTCCCTCATAACAACGATACAAATGAAGATTTTATTTCTATTGCAAGAACAATATATAATACAACAGACTTTAGAGATAGGCTAGCTATTATTCGTATGGATGTAAAGCTGGATAGGATACTTGATATATTAGAAAAAGGCAAGCTTACAGATAATAGTATGGTAATGCTCATACACAACAATACAATCTTTATTGAGAAAACTCCCGCAAGAACAAAGCTTCCGCAAGCTAATATTATCAAAAGAGTAATCAGTTATACAGAGGACCAGTGGCATACAATTAATTTAAATAATGAAAAGGTTATTTTTAAACATATAAAAATAACCTCTCCGGACTGGCATTATGTTTCAATTATTCCCTACAAAGACATAATGTCGGATAATTTAATTTTACGAAACCAAATGGCAATAATTATGGCGATCATTATCGTCTTAATTGTGATCCTTGCTGCTATTTTTACAAAATCCAGTATTCGAAATATTTCGAAACTGAACCATAAAATGAAATATGTAGCTAAGGGTAATTTTGATGTTTCATTTGATAATATTGGTAATGATGAAATCGGACAACTTATGGTAAATTTTAGTATGATGACTCAAAAGCTTAATAATTTGATTAACGAAAAATATAAGATTGAAATATCGGTCAAGAATGCTGAAATGAAACTCTTACAAGCACAAATTAATCCTCATTTTTTATACAATAGCCTGGAACTGATAAATTGTATAGGAATAGAAAATGATTTGAAGGATATAAACGAAATGGTATATGCCTTATCACAATTCTATAAAATCAGTCTAAGCAAGGGAAATGATTTTATTCCTATAGCTCAGGAAATAAACCATGTAAGATATTATATAAAAATCCAGAACTTAAGATATGGTGATAAAATAGGACTAATGACTGATATTAATGAAGATATTAATGATTTTTATATTCTAAAAACTGTGTTACAGCCTATTGTTGAGAATTCAATAATTCATGGCATTCTTGAGAAGTCTTCAAAAAGAGGTACAGTTACAATTCGTTCATATCTATCTGGAAGTGATATTGTAATTGAGGTTGAAGATGATGGCGTTGGTATAGATAAAAAAGCAATGGATAAGATAATGAAATTTTCCGATGCTTCTTTTCATGGTTACGGATTAAACAATACCAATAAAAGGATTAAGCTTTTTTATGGTGATAAATATGGATTGACTTTTTCAACTGAACCTGGTAAAGGTACTATAGTAAATATTAGAATACCTGCACACAAAGGACCTTTAGCCCCCAACATAAATAAAAAGAGAGATTGCATTCTATAGCAAACTCTCTTTTTTACTTGATCTTTGCGATCTTTCTCTTGTTAAATTTTATACTCACTAACTTTAATTAGAGGTATTTTTTAGTTTTGCTTATATAAATCGTATGCATCATTGTAGATTTTTATTAGATCATCTAAGCCCATCTGCTTTAATGTCTTCACATAGCTATCCCATTCAGTATCAACATCCAATTCTCCTACTATTGCTTTAGCAATAAATTGTTCAACATATGGTTTGACGTCAGCTGTTATTGTACCAACGTTCTTAACATTCTTTTCTTCAAAGTAAAATGATGGAGAAGGAACTCTTGCATATTCCACAACAGACTCTTTTATCTTTCTCACAGGACCGTCAAAATGTTTTTTAAACTCTGGTCTATATCCCGGCGTATGACCACCCGGCTGTAAGGTACCAATTTTACGAACATCATTGTGTTTATCAGCTGTTGCATAACTACCATCTGGAAGAAGCCATTGGAATTTACCCTTGTCATCAAATGCGTATTC